>DATJGZ010000223.1:0-6598 GCA_035494535.1 Patescibacteria group bacterium
TTCTTCTTCCCGCCCACTACTGCGCGATCCGCGCGCAGGCGCTGGCATCGCGACTGAACACGCTCACCGACGAGCGCGGACGGAACATTCTTGAAGCGGAAGTTTGCAACCAAACCTCCGGCATGAGGTCGGGCCGCCACGCCGCTACGCCGCAGCCGGTAGCGACAAGCTCGTAACCAGATTTTCGAAGAAGGCGTTGCGGCTGGCTATGGGCTGGCCATCGAGCATTTCCACAGGCCTGATGCCGTACACGCTATTGGTGAGGTAGATCCCCTCGGCCATGCGCAGGCGTTCGACCGTGAGCGAATGCTCCTTCACACGGATGGTCTTCATGATGCCGGCGCGGGTGATACCGTCGAGCGCGCCGTCTGACAACGGCGGTGTGAGTACGCGATCTTCTTCGAGAATGAAGATATTGGACGTGCTGCCGCAGACGACATGGTCTTCGGTGTTCATAATCAGCGCCTCGTTCGCGCCGCGTTCCTTCGCTTCCAGCAGCGCTAGCAGATTGTCGCCGTACTGGAGCGACTTGATGCGCGAGAGAGGCGAATGACCGTTGCGGCGCGTGCCGGTCGCGATGGCAGCGTGCAGCGGCGTGCTTTCGGGCGCAGCGCTAAGGGTCATCAACAATGTCGGCGTCGGGGTGTCGGGCGGGAATAGGCCGCGCTCCCCGGGGCCGCGTGTCAGCGTCGTGCGCAGCACATGGCGGCCGGTCTTGAAGCCGTTCCGGCGCAGAAGCGCGGTGGCGACAGGCTCGAGAGATTCAATCGTATGCGTCGTGTTGATGCGCAGCACCGCGGCATGGGCCAGCAGACGCGCAATATGCAGTTTGAAATCCTGCGGCGCGCCGTTGACGCACAGCATCGTGTCGAACACGCCGTCGCCGAGGGTGAAACCCCTGTCCGTTGCCCCGATCCGGGCCTTGTTTATGTCTATGAAGGCATTGTTGAGGTAGACGATCATGCCGCTATTTTATCACTTACATTCCATTCGTCCACCAGCGTGAAGAAATTGCGCATTATCGCCGGTCCGTGCTCGGTCAGCACCGATTCCGGATGGAATTGCAGGCCCCTGACGGGGTAGTGGATGTGCCGCAGGCCCATGACCGTACCTTCGTCCCGGGTGCGGGCGCTGACCTTGATTTTGGAACTCGAGGGCAGGTCGGTGACCAATGAGTGATAGCGGCCGCCCCGGAAGGTCCGGGGCAGTTTTGCGAACATGTCGCTGCCATCATGCTCGATGATGCTGGCCTTGCCGTGCATGGGCTCCTCCGCCCGTACTGTCCGGCCGCCAAACACCTCGCCGATGCACTGGTGCCCGAGGCAGATGCCGAGGATCGGGACGATGTAGTAGAACTTCTCAATCAGCTTCAGGCAAATGCCGGCTTCGGCGGGGGTGCAAGGACCCGGCGAAAGGATGATCGCTTCCGGCGCCATGACGGCAATTTCCTGCACGGCAATAGCATCGTTACGGACGACCACGCGTTCTCTCCCCGCGAGCCCGGTATAACGGGCAAGGTTATGTACGAAAGAGTCATAATTGTCGATGAGCAAAATCATGCGGCTTCGCGCCGTTTGTTTCCAAAGCTAGCGAACATGGCGGCGGCCTTGTCCAGTGTTTCCTGATATTCCTCGGCGGGGTCGGAATTCGCCGTTACACCCCCGCCGACATTGAAACTCACGGTATCGCCCTCATAGACCAGCGTGCGGATCGCGATGCTCGTGTCCATGGCTCCGTCAAATCCGATATAGCCCATCGCGCCGCAATAGGGTCCGCGAGCCATATTCTCGAGTTCCGCAATGATCTCCATTGCGCGCATTTTCGGCGCGCCGGTGATCGAGCCGCCGGGAAAGCATGCGCGCAGGAGATCGACAGCTGTTTGGCCGGGCTGGAGGCTGCCGGTCACGGTCGAGACAAGATGGTGGACAGTGGCGAAACTTTCCAGCGCGCAGAGGGCAGGAACCTCGACCGAGAAATCCTGACAGACTTTCGAGAGGTCGTTGCGCAGCAGGTCGACAATCATGATGTTCTCGGCGCGATCTTTGACGCTGGCGGCAAGTTCTCGGCGCAATCTCTCATCCTCACGGGCGGATATAGCGCGCGGGCGCGTACCCTTGATCGGTTTGGTCTCGACATGGCCGTTGTCATCGACGCTCAAAAACCGCTCCGGCGACGCGGAAGAGAGTTTGACTTTGCCGAAATTCATATAGGCGGCGAATGGCGCCGTGTTGACCCTGCGCAATGCTCGGTAATGTGAGAATGAATCGAAACCTGCGGGCAATTGTGCCGAAAATCTTTGCGATAGGTTGGCCTGAAAAATATCACCGGCGCGAATATATTCGACTATGCGCGCAATTGCCTGTTCGTAAGCTGCGCGTGTAAAAGAAGATGTCCACTCCGGCTGAAACGACGAGTGGGGGGCTATGTCGCGCTTTTGCGTCAGGTGCAGGAAGTGCGCGTGCTTGATATTTGCGGCCTCCTCGCTTTCGGCAAGGGCTATGAACCACACCTTGTTCAATTGATGATCGAAGGCGGCGACCTGATCGTAAATCCCGATGGCCATGTCGGGCGCGTTGCCGGACGCAACTGACGGCAGTCTTTCAATGCCATAGGCAAGGTCATAGCCGAAAAATCCGGCAGCGCCTCCCTGAAATGGCGGCAGGTCTGCGCGCGGAGTAACATCTGCTCTCAAGCTTGCCAGGCGTTCCTTTACGACGCTGAAAGGATTGCCCTGAAAAGATCGTTGTTGACCAGCATTTGTAATTGTCAGCGTGCCATTTTTCGCTGTGATCGTCTGGGTCGGTTCAAAGGCAATGAAACTGTAGCGCGCATTCGAATGATTGCGGTCCGCGCTGTCGAAAAACAGGCTGTACGGCATGGCATGCAGCCCGGTGAAGAGATCGACCGGCTCGCAAAACTCTAGGCTGAATGCATACAGATTCATGGCGCAACAATAAACATAAGCTTGCGCGAGGTAAAGAAAATCCCGTCAGTGCGCCTTCGGCACCATATGATGAATTTTCATGTAGTCGAGAATGGGCGGTGAAAGTGGATGGCCGCCCGCTGCGGCTTTGGACAGGAAATCGTACGCCTTCCCGCTATCCTGCGGGGTGCCAAAGCCATGCAGCGTCTGGTAGCCGAGATCGTGCAGCGCCTGGATGTTGTGGCCGTGGCTGACATCGAGCGACGCCTGGAACAGCTTGTCGGCCAGCGCATCGTTCTCGACAACACCACAGCGGCCGTTGGCGAAGAAGTAGCCAAGATCCTTGATGGCCTGCGCCCGCACATTCTCATGCGTTGAGTCGAGACGGTGTAATGCCGTATCGAGAGCCTTGCAGTGATGCGCGGGAATATGCGACTTCGCGTCATTGAGCAAATCGGCCAGTTTTTCATCGGGTGTCTGCACATGAACGGGCGGTGTGACATCCGGCGTGTGCACCGGTGGGGCGACGACCTCGGGCACATGGGCCGGCGGGGTGACTTCGGGCGTGTGTTCGGGTGGTGTGACGCAAGCACCGTGCGTCCAGTGCGTAATCCCGATGCCGATCAGGCCGCCGACAATGGTAAAGGCTCCCGACAATGCGCCCTTTTTTAAATAGTGCATGCTCGTATGGCCGGTTTTTTCCGTCTTGAAGAAATCTTTCATGCCGACCTTGCTGTCGGCATGGGCCTTGTTCCAATTATACATGTCCTTGCCGCGCTGGATGCCGGCGCTGGCTATCCCGACAATGACGGCGGCGGGCAGCAGCGCTGCGAACTGCGTGCCAAAGGCTGCGAGGCAGGCGGTTTTGGCTGCGATGCTGACAGCGGCGCCGATGCCGGCACTGGCGGCGAAATTGAAAGCGTGACGGAGAAAACCCTTTGTTGACGGAGACGGATTACTGGTGGGCGCAGCAGGCGCATCGGTCATGACAGACTCCCTGATAGTTTTTTATCCCTAGTTTTGTGGGGGAGTTTATGCCTTTTCGCGGGCCGGTCAAGCCAGTTTGTCGGCCAGAAATGCGCGAATTTGTGCGACGCACGCAGCGAGACCCAACCGCTCCACCGGGGCGCCTTCCGGAAAAGCCGTGAGCAGCCGTGTCGGCAATGCAGAATCGAGCATCACGAAGATTCCGCGGTCGGTTGCGCGCCGGATTAAACGTCCGTATGCCTGCCGGAGTTTCAGTCGTGTAATCAGTTCGTCATAATTCTTGCCGCCGAACGCCTCACGCCGCGCCTTGTGCAGAATGGTCGGGCGCGGCCACGGCACCCGGTCATAGACCAGCAGGCGCAGCGATTCGCCCGGCACGTCGATGCCGTCACGCACGGCATCGGTGCCGAGCATGCAGGCGTTGATCTCCTCGCGGAAGATGTCGACCAACGTGCCGGTATCCATCGCGTCGGCATGCTGGGCGTAAAGGGCGATGCCCTGTTCCTCTAGTGGTTTGACAATGCGCTGCTGCACCGCGCGCAGGCGCTGGATGGCGGTAAAAAGGCCGAGCGCGCCGCCATTCGCCGCTTCGAACAGAACACGGTACGCGGACGATGTCGCATCCATGTTGTTCTTGTTGACATCGGTGACAATGAAAACGCGGGTCTGCGCTGCGTAGTCATACGGCGAGGGCGTGCTGAAGATCACCGGACCGTCGGAAATATGGCGTGCGCCCGTACGCTCGCACGCAGTGCGCCAATCGGCATCCTCGTCACCCGTACGGTCGCGCAGGGTGGCTGAAGTGATGGCAAGGCCGTGCGCGTGCGGTTTCATCACGGTGGCGAAAGGCTGCATCGGGTCGACCCAGTGACGGAATAGGCCGATGTCGACCGCGTGGCCATCAATGCGTTCAATCTCCATCCAGTCGACGAATTCCTTGGGTGTCGAATCCTGATTGAGCGTCTCCAGCATGTCGATCCATGCGCTCAGGGCGTGTTCGCTGCGTCGCTCCAATCCGGCGGCGACGGATTCAATCCGTTTGCGGGTATCGCTATCCCACGTCTGCGCGTTGTCGTTCAGATTCTTGCGCAGGCGCGCGGACAGGGTGCGCATGGGTTTGCGGATATCATTCAGTTTTGCTTTTAGGGATTTAGCCGCTTCCGACATGCCAGAAATCAGCGGGCGCGTCTGTGTCTCCAGCGAATAAGGCCCTTCACGACCGTCCGCACGGGCCATAACCTGCTTGCTCACCAGCGCAATGAATTCTTCGACCATGCCTTGCGGCTCGCCATCGTTCAGGCGTTTTGGCCAGTCGTAGCGTGGTAACACCGACGCGGCATGTAGAATGGCCTGCAGTGCGGTTTCGGCTTCATTATCCGTTGCAATCAAATCCTCGACGCGTTTTTTCAGGCCGCGCGCACGGCTTTTGCGGCCACCCTCCGGGCCCAGAATCCAGCGACGTAATTCGGCAGTCTCACGCGCGCTCAGATGAGCGGCGAACGCGCCGTCGGCAGCTTCGAACAGATGATGGCCTTCGTCGAAAACGAACCGCTCGGGCAGGGCACCTTCGGCAAAGCCGCCGTTCGCGGCCGCCGTCATTACCAGCGCATGATTGGCGACAACAATATCGGCGTGGCGGGCCTTGCGAATGGCACGCTCAACGAAGCAGCGGTGGTAATGGTCGCAGGCGGCGTAGATGCATTCCCCGCGCTTGTCGGCGAGGCCCTTCGTATTGGCAAAGCCGAGCAGCCCGGGCAGCCAGCCGGGAAAGTCGCCGCCCTGCATATCGCCGTCCTTGGTCACTTCGGCCCAGCGGGTCATCAGGCCGGCGGCGACGGCGTGCATGGGATTGCGTGCGGTCGGTGTGGCTGCAACGACGTCCTCGAGATTGAGGAGGCACAGATAGTTCTCGCGTCCCTTGCGCACGGCAGCTTTCTGTTCCTTGATGGCAGGCTCGGGATAGAGCCGGTCGAGTTCCTGTCCGATCTGACGCTGGAGGTTCTTGGTGTAGGTGGAGATCCAGACCGCGCCGTCGTTCTTCTCAGCCCAGACGCTGGCGGGCGCCAGATACCCCGCTGTCTTGCCGACGCCGGTGCCTGCTTCGGCTAGGATCATGTGCGGATGGCCGGCATTTTCGGCCGGGGCGAAAGCGGCGGTCATGGCGGTGGCGTATTCGACCTGCTGCGGCCGCGGCTCGGCGGCCTCGCGTCCTTCGTGCAGCAGGCGCGACAGGCGTGCACGGCTCTCGTCGCCGGTGACCGGGTGGTGCGATGGCGCCGGTGGCGGCGGTTCTTCGGCCCACTGCGGCATATTCTTCCATACGCTCATGGCCGATTTCGCGGCAACCGCCGGCGTAGGATCATAGATTTCGCCGAGCGCCGCGAAGACATACGGCGTCCAGTTCCAGCCCTTGCCTTGCAGGCCCATGACCTGCGCGATTTCCAAAGGGTTCGATTTGCCAGTCGTGCGTAGTTCGTCGCGCAGATCGCGCAGCAGTGTTTGTGCGATCTCCATGATCGTCAGCGGCAGATCTTCAAAGCCCTGCGGAACCGAAAGCCCGAGTGCGCGGGCAAGACCGGCCGGCGTCGGTGCGCAGAATTTCGCCGGATGGGCGAAGGCGAACAACTCGAGCACGTCGAAGGCCAGCAGGTCCTCCGCGCCCAGCCGCTGGCGCGTCCACGGCGCGTG
>DATJGZ010000224.1:0-3311 GCA_035494535.1 Patescibacteria group bacterium
AACGACGATCACGCCCTGCAGCTGGCCCGCCGGGCAGTGAGCAACCACAACCGCATCAAGGAACGGCCGCTGCGCTGCAGGCAGCCGCAGGAGCCCTTGTTCGACCCGAAGGAATTGCACGGCGTCGTGCCGCCGGACCTCAAGACACAATATGATGTGCGCGAGGTGATCGCCCGCATCGTCGACGGCAGCGAATTCGACGAGTTCAAGAAGCGCTATGGCACCACGCTGGTTTGCGGTTTTGCGCATATCTACGGCATGCCGGTCGGGATCATCGCGAACAACGGCGTTCTATTCTCCGAAAGCGCGCTTAAGGGCACGCACTTCATTGAGCTTTGCAATCAGCGCAACATACCCCTGGTCTTTCTGCAGAATATCACCGGTTTCATGGTCGGGAAGAAATACGAATCCGGCGGCATCGCGCGCGACGGCGCCAAGATGGTCACCGCCGTCTCCTGCGCCCGCGTGCCGAAATTCACCGTTGTCATCGGCGGCTCGTTCGGTGCTGGCAATTACGGCATGTGCGGGCGGGCCTTCAATCCGCGTTTCCTGTGGATGTGGCCGAACGCCCGCATCTCCGTCATGGGCGGGGAGCAGGCGGCCACCGTCCTCGCCATGGTCAAGCGCGCGGGCATTGAGCGCGAGGGCAAGAAATGGTCCGACAAAGAGGAGCAGGAGTTCCGGAAGCCTGTGCTCGAGCAGTACGAGACCGAGGGTCATCCTTATTACGCCTCCGCGCGGTTGTGGGACGACGGCGTCATCGACCCGGCTGATACACGCAAGGTCCTGGGACTCGCGATCTCCGCCAGCCTCAATGCGCCGGTCGAGGAAACGAAATACGGCGTTTTCCGCATGTAACATTCCTTCTGAATCGGTACATTAGGACAATGCTCGAGACCGCTATTCCATTCCCCGGAGCCTGAAAAATGTCGGAACAGCCTATACTTCTCGATATCCAGAAACACGTCGCCACGGTCACGCTCAACCGGCCCGAGGTGCATAACGCTTTCGACGAGAACACCATCGCGGAACTCAGCCGCACGTTCGAGGAACTCAAGACGCGCGAAGACGTAACGGTGGTGGTCCTGCGCGGCAAGGGCAAGAGCTTTTCCGCCGGCGGCGACATGAACTGGATGAAGCGCGCGGCCGGTTACAGCGAGCATCAGAATTACGAAGATGCAATGAAGCTCGCGACCATGCTCAACCAGCTCTACATGCTGCCCCGGCTGACCATCGCCGTCGTGCAGGGCGCGGCCATGGGCGGCGGCATGGGGCTCGCCTGCTGCTGCGACATCGTGCTGGCCGACAAGGATGCCATCTTCGCGCTGTCTGAGGTCAAGATCGGCCTCATCCCCGCGACCATTGGCCCCTATGTCATCCGCGCCCTCGGCGAGCGGCAGGCGCGGCGTTATTTTCAGACCGGCGAGCGCATCAGCGGCAAGCGCGCTTATGAGATCGGCCTTGTGCACGAGCTGGCCGACCGGCCGGAGGATGTCGAGCCCGCGCTGCACAACCTGCTCAACCACGTCACCGCCAACGGCCCGCATGCCATGCGCGCAGCCAAGCAGTTCTGCCTGGATTATGCCGGCAAGCCGCTGTCGATGGACGCGGTGAAATCCACGGCGCAGCAGATCGCGAGGATCCGCGCGACCGACGAGGCGAAGGAGGGGCTCGGCGCCTTCCTCGAAAAGCGCAAGGCGAACTGGGTGAAATAGTAAATGCGTTATGAGCATTATTCGCAACCCGTCATTCCGTTCCGGAAATGGCTGCGCCGGGTAGGACGGTCGTTCCTGCTTACTTTTGCGCTTATCGGTGGAGCGCTGGCCATCGGCATCAGCGGCTACCATGCGCTCGGACATCTGTCTTGGATAGATTCATTCCTCGAAGCGTCCATGATTTTGGGCGGCATGGGCTCCATCGCCCCGATGCAGAACGACGCGGTGAAAATCTTCGCGGCCATCTACGCCCTGTTCAGCGGCCTTATTGCCATATCTAGTGCGGCCATCATTCTCGCGCCGTGGATCCACCGCGTCATGCATCATTTCCACGCCACGCCGGTGAAGGAACACGGGGATAAGAAATAACGAAATCCCGGAACTTGTCTGAAGACAGGGCGTTGGCACCGCGAACCAAAAGAGGAGTCACGCCATGAAGCATACCCGTTTTCTGAAAGCCGCGTCCGGCGCCGCAATGATCGTACTGATGTCGACGGCGGCCCTGGCGGCAACCGACAAGAACGCGAACTATAACAAAACCACGACAACCAATGCCGCGGCCACGAGGACAACGGCCCCGCCGGCGAATGCCAGTCACGCGACAAAGAAATTTATCAAGGACGCCTGGCAGGGCAACGTGCTCGAGATCGAGACCAGCCAGCGCGCGCTCGACAAGTCGAAAAACAGCGCGGTGCGCGATTTCGCCGAGAAGATGGTCAAGGACCACAAGGACGCCGAGGCCAAGCTCGAGGAGTGCATCAAGCAGGAGAACCTGTCGAGCCTGATGCCGCAGGATCTTGACGGCGGCCACAAGCGCAAGATCGACAAGCTGAACAAGGCCGAGCTCAAGGACATCGATGGCGATTACGTCGACCTCCAGGTTGACGCCCATAACGATGCCGTCGACCTGTTCAAGGATTACGCCGACAAGGGCGACGACCCGGTTCTCAAATCGCTGGCCGCAAGCCTGCTGCCGACGCTGCAGGAGCACCAGCAGATGGCCAAGGACCTCAAGGACAACTACAAGAAGTCCGGGACCGCCAGCAACGCGCCGGTCTATAACAAAGTGGAGCCCGCGGCGGGCGCCGACCGCAGCATGAAGGCCGACATGCGCGCCAACGACGTGACCAATCCGGGCAACACCAACCCGAATACGGATCACCCGAACACCAACGCCAACACGACCGGCGACGGGAACTCCAACGACGTCCCGACCGCCAATCCGACAGAGGGCAAGAGCTCGCCGTCCGGCGGCCCGACCTACTGAAAGGATATGCATTCCATTTGAAGCAGGGAGCGCGCGGCTTGTGGGCCGCGCGTTTTCCATTGTTTGTTTTTCATCGTCATTCCGGCGAAAGCCGGAATCCAGGGCAAAAGGCATCTGCGTTTGATAATGGCTCTGGACCCCGGCTTCCGCCGGGGTGACGTATTTATTCGGTGTTTGACAACGTACCGAAGCCCGCATCTCCCTTATAAACCGCGCCTGTGCCCGCAGCGCCTCGCACAGCTCGCGGAAGCCGCGGGAGCGATAGCCGTGTTTCGTCGCGTTCATCTTACATCTGTTTTTGCCGCGTTTCGTCCGCGGGCCGGTGGAGT
>DATJGZ010000225.1:0-4141 GCA_035494535.1 Patescibacteria group bacterium
GCGACCATGGTGGAGCGCACACTGGATGCGTTAGCCATCGCGCCGAACCTGCCCTGTGTGCTGGCGCTGGCCAACAATCAGGCCTGCATATTGTGGAAGGTCGAATCGCCCGAACGGCTGCCGCAGCCCGTGCCGGGTCAGGAAGTGGTCATCCATCCCGGGACCCGCTTTTCAGTTCAGTTCCCGGAGACGTCCGACGAGCGGCAGACGGTATCGCTCAAGGACCTCAAGCTGCTTTACTCCGGCTATGCGTTCTATATACGCCCGGTTGCCCGCACCGACGATCGCGCCGGTCCTGCCGTCATCGACACTGATCGCGACTGGTTCTGGGGCACGCTCAAGAACAACAAGGGCATCTACAAGGAAGTCGCGCTGGCGGCGGTGATGACCAACATGTTCGCGCTGGTGTCATCCTTGTTTACGATGAATGTATACGACCGCGTCGTGCCCAACAACGCCTTCGAGACGCTGTGGGTGTTGTCGGCCGGCGTGCTCACCGTCTTCGTCTTCGACTTCCTGATTAAGAATCTGCGCGCGCACTTCCTTGATGTGGCAGGCCGGAAGGCGGACATCAAGATTTCCGCCATGCTGTTCGAGCAGCTGATGGGCATGACCATGACCGCGCGGCCCGCGAGTGCCGGCGTGCTCGCTAGCAACATGCGCGAGTTCGAAGGGCTGCGCGATTTCTTCACCTCGGCCACCATCACCTCGCTGATCGACCTGCCATTCCTGTTCCTGTTCATCATCCTGATCGCTGTCATCGCCGGGCCGCTGGCTTTCGTGCCGCTAGCGGGGATTCCAATTGTCGCCGGCACGGGCTATTTCCTGCAAAAGCCGCTGCGCACCATTATGCGACAGTCTATGAACGAAAGCGCGCTGAAGAATGCGTTGCTATTCGAGACCATCTCGGGCCTCGAGACCATCAAGGTGCAGGCGGCGGAAGGCCACACGCAGCGCAAATGGGAGGAGCTGACCGAGAAATCCTCGCGCACCTCCGTCAAGTCGCGCAAGATCGCCGCCTTTGCCCTCAACTTCGCGGTCATGATCCAGCAGATGATCAGCGTCGCGGTCGTCATCGTCGGCGTATATCTCATTGCTGACGGCAAGATCACAATGGGCGCATTGATCGCTTCGGTCATTCTATCGGGTCGCGCCATGGCGCCGCTGGCGCAGGTGGCTGGGCTGTTGACCCGCCTGAACCAGAGCCGCGAATCCCTCCACCAGCTCGACGATCTGATGAAAAAACCTGTCGAGCGTCCCGTGGGCAAGCACTTCATCTCCAAGCCGTCTTTGCAGGGAAAGATCGAGTTTCAGGACGTGCTGTTCCACTATCCGGGGCAGGCGGTGCCCGCACTCAACCATGTCAGCTTCACCATCGAGCCGGGCGAGCATGTCGGCGTCATCGGCGCGGTCGGTTCGGGCAAGACGACGCTCGAAAGGCTGCTTCTCAACCTTTACCAGCCCGATTCCGGATCGGTTATGTTGGATAGCACCGATGTGCGCCAGATCGATCCGGGCGATTTGCGCCGGGCTGTGGGCGCTGTGCAGCAAAGCCCTTATCTGTTCTACGGCTCGGTGCGCGAAAACATCACCATGGGTCATGAAACGGCGCCCGAACGCGCGGTCCTGCGCGCGGCTGAAATGGCCGGAGTGATGGAGTTCCTGCGCGACTCGCAAGCCGGGCTCGACACGCCGGTTGGTGAGCGGGGAGACTCGCTGTCGGGCGGCCAGCGCCAGTCGGTCGCCATCGCCCGGGCGCTGCTCTACGACCCGCCGGTCCTGATCCTCGATGAGCCTACGGCCTCGATGGATCCGGCGTCCGAGAACCGGCTGCTCAAGCGTCTGCATGAGTTATGCAAGGGCAAGACGACCATTCTCATTACGCACAAGGGCGTTATGCTCTCGCTGGTGCAGAAGATCATCCTGATCGACCGCGGCCGGATCGTTGCCTACGGGCCTAAGGACGAGATCATCGCCAAGCTGCAGGCGCGGCAGTACGGCACGGCTGCCGAGAATACCGGCTGAGCAGACCCCAAAAGGGGACCCCGCCCATTGCGGGCGGGGTTTTACGCAGGGAAAAACTTTTTTTCTAGATCGCGGCCGTCAGCATCTTGACGAAAGGATTGGACATCAAAGATGTAACGCTGCTCTCGGAGCTCGTATTCGTCGGAGCGGCCGGCTTGGTCTCGGGGTTCTTTTTCTTTTCATTGATGCCGTCTTCAAGTTTGCCTTCTTCGATATAGGCGCCGACCATCGCAACCAGGCCTTTAAATTCCGAACTCAGCCAGCCATCACCGGCCTTGCGGCTCGCTTCCACTTCAAATGACCGGGCGTTGTTCGCGAGGTTCAGCTTGCTGATCATGCCCGCATTGCCTGTGGCGAGTTCATAGCCGGTATAGGCATCGAATATCGATCTCAGCCAGCCGTGACCATCGAGCTCGTGACCGGCCATGCCGGCGGCGAGGGCGGTGATCACCGGGTGATCCTTCATAACGTCTTCGGCTTTGTTGTTCAGGGCCGACGCGCCGAAGATAGCTGCCAAACCGGCGATGATCGGGTGCTCGCCTACTGTTTTCTCGATTTTGTCTACGAAGCCGCCCATTTTACTCTCCTTGTTCTTTCCGCCCGCCGGGGCATTTGGTTATCTTAATTCCGTGTTAATCTTGCACGTACTGTAATATGTAAATAGTTAAGGACTGGTTAAAGTTTTATACAAAATGATATCTATATGAAATTGAAAGATTTTTCGTGCTAGAATAGCCTTGTGAGAAGGATGAGAAATGGCAGATAAAGCCCGTAAGGAATCGGCAAAAACGGCGAAAAAGCCCGAAGAGGCGAGCATCAATAGCCCTGGCGAATGGGCGCGGGTGCGCGGCCAGTGGGCGAAGGAGCAGGCGGCGCGCGTACAGGCCCACGCCGATGCCTATTTCGCGACCGATGAGGAGTTGCCGCTGCGCCAGCACGTGCTGCTGCTGACAATCACGGCCTTTTTCGTTCTCTTCGTCGTCTGGGCAAGCTTTGCCTCGATCGACGAACTGACGCGCGGCGAAGGCAAGGTCGTGCCGACGAGCGAGGTGCAGAAAATTCAGAGCCTCGAGGGCGGCATCATCGACGAATTTCTGGTGCACGAGGGCGACTCGGTCACCAAGGACCAGCCGCTTATTCGCATGCGCGACATCCAGGCCGCTTCCGACCTCGGCGTCAACCGCAAGAAGTATCTGGCGCTCGAGGCCAAGGTCACACGCCTGAAGGCCGTCGCCGATGGCCAAACCGATCCGCCGAAGTTCGATGACGAGATCATGAAGGGCGCGCCGGAGTCGGTGCGTGAGGAAATGGATGCCTGGCGCAGTGCGATGACGAACCTGCACAGCCAGATGGATGTGCTGCAGGCCCAGCAGACGCAGAAGGAGTCCGACGTGCACCAGATCCAGGCGCGCATCACCGACCTGCGCGGCTCTGTCGGCGTGACGCAGGAGCAGAAGAACATGATCGCCCCCCTCGTTACCAAGGGCTCTGCCGGCAAGCTCGAACTGCTGCAGATAGAGCGCGAACTGCGCGACAAGCAGACGGAGCTCAATTCCGCCCAGAGTTCGCTGCCGAGTGCGCAGTCTTCGGTCGAGGAGATCAAGGCAAGAATCAAGGAGCTGCAAAGCTCGACGCGCGCGCAGGCGCAGACCGATCTCGCGCAGGCTACGGCGGATATGAACGCCATAAAGGAATCGCTTTCGGCCCTGCAGGACCGCAAGCTGCGTACCGAAATCAAATCGCCGGTCAACGGTGTCGTGCAGTCGATCAAGAACACGACCGTCGGCGGCGTGGTGCAGCCTGGCGCGGAAGTGATCGAGGTGGTGCCCAATGACGCGCCACTGCTGGTCGAGGCGCGGGTGCGCCCGGCTGATATCGCCTTCCTGCATCCCGGGCAGACGGCTTCGGTCAAGATCACGGCCTACGACTATTCGATTTACGGCGGGCTGAATGCCGAAGTGGTCGATATCTCGGCCGACTCGATCACCGACGACAAGGGCCAGACCTTCTATCGGGTCCGGGTCAAGACCAAGCAGACTTATTTAATGCATAAGGGCCAGCGCCTGAACATCATCCCCGGCATGGTCGCGCGCGTCGACATCCTGACCGGCAAGCG
>DATJGZ010000226.1:0-5613 GCA_035494535.1 Patescibacteria group bacterium
CGAGCAGCATGAATATCAGTTCATGTACACGGATGCTGACGGCCACCATTTTATGAACCAGACCACGTATGATCAAATCAATATCTCTGGTGATATTATCGGTTATCCGGCCAACTTCCTGCAGGAAGGCATGATCGTCACGGTTGAAAGCTTTGAAGGCGAACCACTCAGCGTCGAACTGCCCCAGCACGTCACGATGATGATCACCGAGGCTGATCCGGTCGTCAAAGGCCAGACCGCCTCTTCGTCATACAAACCGGCGACGCTCGAGAACGGCGTCAAGATTCAGGTACCACCTTTCGTCACGAGCGGCACGCGCGTTGTAATCAAGACCGAAGATGGAAGCTACGTCGAACGGGCCAAAGACTAATGGCTCTCTCGCCACACATGAATGTTATGATACGGGCGGCGGAAAAAGCTGCCCGGTCACTTGTGCGCGATTTCGGCGAAGTGGAACAGCTTCAGGTCTCGCGCAAGGGTCCGGGGGATTTCGTCTCAGCCGCGGACCACCGTTCAGAAGAAATCATCTTCGAAGAATTATCCAAGGCCCGCCCGGACTACGCCTTCCTGATGGAAGAACGCGGCAAGGGCGGCTCGGCTGATGCCGAATTTCGCTGGATCGTCGACCCGCTCGATGGAACAACCAATTTTCTGCACGGTATTCCTCACTGGAATATAACCATCGCTCTCGAGCAAAAGGGTGAAATTATTGCCGGCATTGTTCACGACCCCGTCAAGAATGAGACATTCCGAGCGGAAAAAGGCCTCGGCGCCTTTATGCGCAATAAGCGTCTGCGCGTGTCAGGACGCACGTCACTTGAGCAGGCGGTCATATTTACCGGCGCACCGCGGCGGTCACGCGCACAACAGGATCTGTTTATGCTTGAATACGAAGCGGTTCAGACCGCGTGTCCGGGCATGCGTCGGTTCGGCTCGGCAGCGCTTGATCTTGCCTATGTCGCGGCCGGCCGCTGTGAAGCCTTCTGGGAGCGGAATCTCAATCCGTGGGACTGTGCGGCCGGCAGCATTATCATCCGGGAAGCAGGAGGACTAATCGCTGACATCTCCACTCCGGAAAATCCCGTCTTTACCGGCAACATACTTGCCGCGAACTCAGCCCTGTTCGGTGAACTGAAGAAGTTGCTAAACGAGGCCGGACAAGGCAAAAATGCAGCATAATGATTGCGCCGATTCTGCTTAAACGATTCGTCCCTGTTCTACTCGGGCTGACTTTTTTTGCCGGCGCGAATATTTCTGCCCTTGCGCAGGATCAGAGACCGGAAGTCGAAGTTGATATCAGCGTGCTCGATGATCTTGGTCCACCCCGATCGACTCAACCTGTCAGACTAGTCAAACCCGAGCAGGAAAGATCGCGTCAGGTGCTCACGGCGCCGTCAGAGCCTCCCACTCCGGAACCCGAACAGCCCTTCGTGCCTCTCAAGATTGTTCCACCGGCAGGGACCGTATCCCATCCACCAACGGACGCGATTGAGACACCTCTGCCTGTTCCTGAACAGAAGGCGCCGGCATCTGAAAAGTATCATACGCCTTTAACGGTAAAGACCGCGAAAGTAACGGCTCAGGTGCGCAAACCGGAAGCAAAGGCGCAGTCCGTCGAGAAATTTCCGATTACTGAAAAAGTGCACACGGATAGCATAAACCCGTCGGCCCCGGAAACCGCGCCCGCGCCCGCACCCGATATCGCGGCGGCACTTTCGCCCGCCGTTCCCCCTCCAGCAGTCATGCCTCCCGCCAACCAAAGCCGCGCGCCTAAATCTCCGGCGGTTTTGAAGAAGAAGCTTGTGGCGACGACGCCCCACATCACTTCCAAGCCGAAAAAAGCTGAAACAAAATCAAAGCCACAAAAACTTGCTACGAAAATAATTCCGTCACGTCCAAAATTTCAATCTGCACCGGCGATGCCGGCAGTACCCGCAGCGCCTGTTGCTTCGACTACTCTTTCCAACGATGATCTGGCACGCAGTCTTTCCACGCCTGATAGACACAAGCTCGCGCAGGATATTGACTCCAAAAATGCAAAAGCTGCGCCGACTCTTTCAACTCCGACGCCCAAGGCAGCCCCAAAGCTCGAGGCCAATCCGCCCGTGAATCCGGATATAATTCACACCCCGGCCGAGAATGTAAATGCACCGGTGGAAAAGACGGCGAGTCTTACAGAAGACAAACGCTCGCCAAGGCCGCCGCCGTCGAATCCACAGGAGATGAATTTCTTCTCGGTTCCCTGCAAGGCGGGAGTAGATGATCTCGACAGCAAGGTAACGTCCGTGCTTCAGGCACAGGTTCTGCCTCTGCTTAAGGACCATCCCTCATGGAAACTGCAAATCCAGTCCTTCGCCAGCCCCACCGACAATGAACCTATCAGCGCGCGAAAAGTGTCTCTCTCCCGCGCCCTCGCCGTTCGCTCATGGCTGCTCGACAAGGGCCTTGAACCAAGACGAATGGAAGTCCGCGCATTGGGCCTGGAAACCGATCGAGATCCCCTCGACCGCCTCGATATGGTTCTGATCGACCCTGAAGCTGCAGGCGGCTGAGCCGGCCTTTTCGTGTGGATAAAGCGACCATAAAGGCCGGGTTTTATTGACTTTGCGCGTAATAAGTTTGATTTTTCGGGGACAGCCTTTTACAGATACGCCGTGAGCCCCATATACTTAGTTATGGCAATTTTTGGCGTTATCCAAGGGGAAATGACTATGAACAAGCAAAGAATTCTCGGTTTGTGCGCTTTTGCGTTTTTTGCGTTTTTTGCCGGCATTAACATTGCCGGCGCCGCCGATGACACGGCTGCAAAACCTGGGGCAGAAACGGCCAAAATCGATGTCGATGCTGCGCTCGCCCCCCGGACAATGGGCGATCCGAAAGCCCCGGTAAAAATGGAAGAGTTCGCCTCGCTGAGCTGCCCGCACTGCGCGGAATTCACTAAGGACACGCTTGAGAAAATCAAAACGACATATATCGACACGGGCAAGGTCTTTTATACCTATACGGACTTTCCGCTTAACGCGCCGGCTCTCAAAGCGGCCATGGTCGCCCGATGCCTCCCGGCCGACCGTTACTTTCAATTTACGTCGTTCCTGTTTCAGAGCCAGGACAAGTGGGCATTCATCGAGGACTGGGAACCGGCATTGCGTCAGGACTCGAAGCTGCTGGGTATGAGTGACGAAATCTATGACGCTTGCGTCAATAACGATGCACTGAAGCAAGGTTTGGCGACGACAATGCAGGACAAGGCGAAGGCCAATCATATCGATTCAACGCCGACATTTCTTTTCAGCAACGGGAAAATGCTTCACGGCGCCGTACCCTTCTCGGAGTTCCAGAAAATCATCGACCCGATGCTCGCGGCAAACGCGGCTCCGGCGAGCGGCAACGACACAAAGAAAAACTAATGATCCAGTTCACCAAAGTTCGTCTTTCCGGCTTCAAATCCTTCGTCGACAAGACGGAGCTTGAGATCGGTCCTGGCCTGACCGGCATCGTCGGCCCGAACGGCTGCGGGAAGTCGAACCTTGTGGAAGCCCTGCGTTGGGGTATGGGCGAGAACTCATCCAAGCGCATGCGCGGCGGAACGGGCTCGATGGAGGACGTGATCTTCAACGGCACGGAAAAGCGCCCCTCGCGTAATATGGCCGAAGTTTCGATTGTACTCGACAACAGCAAGCGCACAGCACCCGGCCCATGGAATTTAGGTGACGAGATAGAGGTCGTGCGTCGAATTGAACGCGAGCACGGCTCGGACTACAAAATCAACGGCAAGTCTGTTCGTGCTCGTGATGTGCAGATGCTTTTCGCCGACCTGACCTGCGGCGCGGGCTCACCCTTCCTCGTTTCTCAAGGCAAAGTCTCCGCGCTCATTCAGGCAAAACCTGTTGATCGTCGTCTAGTTCTCGAAGAGGCAGCCGGCATTACCGGTCTGTATGCGCGTCGTCACGAAGCAGAATTGCGGTTGCGCGCCACCGACGCCAATCTCAAACGTCTAGAGGATCTGGTTGCCAGCATGCAGGAGCGCCTGAACGGTCTGAAGAAGCAGGCGCGTCAGGCTGTCAAATACAGGAATCTGAGCGCCAATATCCGTCAGCTCGAGGTCATGATCGCAAGCCTCGACCATCGTCGCACCTTCGAGAAGCTGACCGAGATCGAGCGCCAGTTTGGCGAGGTGGAGGCCGCGGTCGCCGAGCGGATGACAGTCGTCTCGCAACTCAATATTACGCAGAACGTTCAGGCGCAGGATATTCCCGGCCTGCGCCAGCAGGATGCCGAAATGGCCGCCGCCTTACAGGCGAAGAAGCTTGCGCTTCAGAGACTCGAGGACGAGATTGAGCGCCTCGCCACTCAGTTGCAGGAAGCCAAGAACCAGCTTGATCAAGTGCGCCGTGACCGCGCACACGAGGAATCCTCGCTGGCCGAAAACACGTCCGCCATTGAAAAATTCGAATCTGAGGAAAAAGACATCCTTTCCACACGCGAACGCGCGGACGAACTTCTGCGCGAGCATGAGGAGAAACGTGACGCGCAGCAGGAGACTGTCGACCGGCTAGAAGCCGAGTTCACGTCTCTCATGGAGAAACTAGCGACTGATCGTGCCCGCCGCCAAAGCCTTGAACATCAAGCCGACCATGATCGCCGCCGCCGGACATCCGTGCATGACCGCTTGCAAACGGTTAAAACACAACTGGCCGAGAAGCAGCAGGACCGTGAAAGCTTTGCCCAGACCGATGCGCTGCGCAGCGAGATAGAGACGCATGATACATCGATCGAATTTCTGCGCGCCGACATCCGCGCGATGGAAACCGTTCTTGAAGAAAGCCGTACCGTCCGCGAACAAACGCGTCGTGCGCTGCAGGAGCGTGAAAACGAAAAGGCCAAACTCGAAGCAGAAATTAGCACGCTGGAGTCGGTTGTCAAAGTTTACAGCGAAGAAGGATTCAAGCCGGTATTTGAGGACATCCAAGCCGAAAAAGGATTTGAACTAGCCCTCTCCCGCGCGCTTGGCGATACCCTTATGGCGTCACTTGATGATTCCGCGCCGGTTGCATGGCGAGGCACCAAACTGAACATTGCCGACCTGCCGCTGCTGCCGCTTGGCGCTAAGGCTCTCGAGCCTCATGTACAGGCGCCGGACGTTCTACGCCCTGCCCTGTCGCAAATCGGTCTCGTCGAGAGCGAAACCGAAGGTGATCTGCTGGCCGCGCAGCTGAACCCCGGGCAGTCTCTAGTTTCACGTGAGGGCGCTTACTGGCGCTGGGATGGCCTGCATGTGCGCGTATCGGCATCCGATCGTCATGCAGTACAGCTACAACAGAAAAACCGACTCAAGGACGTGCAGGCGCAGATTCCCGCTGTCGAACAGACCATCGGCGAGCAGCAACACGCGCTTGAGCAGATCGAAACACGCTACAAACAGACTCAAGAAAAACTCTCTGAAACGCGGGGGACGCTGCAAAAGCACGAAACCGACGTGCGGAGCAAACGCATCGATCTGGACAAGACGGTACGCGCTCAAGCGGCGCGGCAAGCCGAACTGGCTAAACTCGAGGAAGCGCTTTCTTTGGCGGAAACCGATCTTGTGGCGCTGGATGAGGCGCTCGAAACAAA
>DATJGZ010000227.1:0-9152 GCA_035494535.1 Patescibacteria group bacterium
GGCAGCTTCCTCAGCGGTCTTGTACTTCTGGATCAGCTCCATCGCCGCCTCGTTAGCGCCGCCATGCAGCGGGCCGCGCAGCGCGCCGATAGCTCCCGTGACCGCCGAATAGATGTCCGACAGGGTCGAGGTGATGACACGCGCGGTGAAGGTTGAGGCATTGAATTCATGCTCGGCGTACAGGATCAGCGAGACGTTCATCGCCTTCTTGTGCAGCTCGGATGGTTTCTTACCGTGCAGGAGGGTCAGGAAATGGTCGGCGATGCCTTCGGCCTCCGTCTTGCACTCGATCTTCTTGCCGCTGTGCGTGAAATGCCACCAGTAGACAAGCGCCGCCGGATAGATGCCCAGCAGCCGGTCGGTGACCGCGAACTGATCGTGCTTCGGCGACTCCATCTCGATATTGCCGAGGAACGACGTTGCCGTGCGCATGACGTCCATCGGGTGGGCGTCCTTCGGGATATGCTCAAGCACTTCCTTCAACGCCTTGGGCACATCCCGGTAAGACTTCAGGCTTTTCTTG
Source organism: Patescibacteria group bacterium (assembly GCA_035494535.1). GTDB lineage: Bacteria > Pseudomonadota > Alphaproteobacteria > Micavibrionales > Micavibrionaceae > JACQIJ01. The sequence continues at coordinate 524 of DATJGZ010000227.1, forward strand.
TAGTCGTTCAGCTGCAGCTTGTTCGGCAGGCTGCCATGCACCAGCAGGTATGCCACTTCCTCGAACTCGCAATGCTCGGCCAGTTCATAAATGGAATAGCCACGATATTCGAGGTGATGCGCGCCGCCGGCGGCCGAAATCTCGGTCGCGCCCGCGACCACTCCCGCCAATCCGCCGGTTTTCTTTTTCTCAGGCGTTTTTTGTGCTGCAGCTGCGGTCATCACTTTTTCTCCTTGAATAGTTTATCGAGTTTCTTTTCGTAACTGTAATAATCCAGAACTTCATACAACTGTTCCCGCGTCTGCATGTAGGGAACTACAGCTTTCTGCGTGCCGTCTTTGCGGATAGCGGAATATACGACTTCCGCTGCCTTCGACATTGCGCGAAAAGCGCTCAACGGATACAGGGCCATGTCGACGTCAGCCTTTTTCAGCTGTTCGGTTGTGTAGTATTCGGTCTTGCCGAATTCGGTCAGGTTCGCCAGCAGCGGCACCTTCACGGCCTTCTTGATCTTGGTGTAGTGCGAAAGGTCGGTCATGGCTTCGGCGAAAATCGCGTCTGCGCCGCACTCGGCGTAATAGCTGCAACGCTCGATCACCCCGTCCAGCCCCTCGCCCGCCAGCGCATCCGTGCGCGCCATCAACATGAAGTCCTTGTCGGTCTTGGCGTCGACGGCGGCCTTGACGCGGTCGCCCATTTCTTCCTTGCTAACCAGCTCTTTGCCGGGCCGGTGGCCGCAGCGCTTGTTGCTGACCTGATCTTCCATGTGCACAGCGGCAACGCCGGCACGCTCCATTTCCTTGATCGTGCGCGCGATGTTAAAGGCCCCGCCCCAGCCGACATCGATATCGACCAGCAGCGGCAGATCGACCGCCTGCGTGATCCGCCGTGCGTCCTCGATAACATCATTCATCGTCGTAACGGCAAGGTCCGGCATGCCGAACGAAGCGTTGGCTACGCCCGCGCCGGACAGATAGAGCGCCTGAAATCCCGCTTTTTCCGCCAGCAGGGCGCAATAGGCGTTGATCGCGCCCACAATCTGCAGCGGTTTTTCTTTCGCCAGAGCCTTTTTCATGCCGCCCTCTTGCCTGATACGAGTTCAGAAAGCTCCGCCCATTCCTTGTTGCTGCCTACGGCGCGGCGCGGAATGAAAGCCTTAAGGCCCGATTTTGATTCAAAGATGATCATACGGTTATCCGCTTTAATCTCATTCAGGTCCGCTCGCGGAAATTTTATTTTACGCTTATCGAACTCGACTTCCATTCCGTCAGTCGTAACATTTACAGCAACCCGGCCCCTTTTTTCGAGTATGGGTCTCATGACGGCACGGCTCATTTCGTTTTCCAGCATGCTCGCCAATCTCCTTTCATTATCCAGTACGTGCGCCAATCTGTCCGGCCGACCAGGGAGGAAATCCCAGAAAAGCCAGTACCGCCATAAGTTTGGGATATAATCCTTGCCGTACTTTACAATCAGGAAATTGAGGGCCGTAAGGACAAGTACAACCCCTGCAAGCGCCAGCAAAGGGATGTGAATTCCGTTTTTAATCGAAAAGCTGGTGACTGCGCACAGGATTCCGATAAATATAAGGGAAATTGTGATGGAGCCCGGATATAGCGGCTTGTTCCGCTTTGTCGATAGAACGAAGTCTGGGTCATCTTCCTGCAGCATGAATTCGACCACCTTCATTTCGCCGCCAGTCGCGATGCGCCATCAAGACGAATGCACTCGCCGTTCAGCATGTCGTTGTCGATGATGTGAAGCACCAGTTTCGCAAATTCCTCGGGCTTAGCAAAGCGCGAGGGGAACGGAATGGCAGATTCCAGCGACTTGCGCAGTTCGTCGTTGACCGCGCCAATCATGGGCGTCGCGACCGCGCCGGGCGCCACGGCCACCACACGGATGCCGAATTTTGCAAGTTCCCGCGCGGCAGGCAGCGTCATGCCGACGATGCCGCCCTTGGAGGCCGAATAAGCCACCTGCCCGATCTGTCCCTCGAACGCGGCAATGGAGGCAGTGTTGACGATGACGCCGCGCGCGCCGTCCTCATCCATCGGCGGCAGCGCGCTCATCGCCGTCGCAATAAGCCGCATCGTGTTATAGGTGCCCGTAAGGTTGATGCTGATGGTCTTTTGAAAGTGCTCAAGGTCGGCGGGCCCCTCCTTGCCGACCAGCCGCTTGCCGATCAGGATACCGGCGCAGTTGACCAGTATGCGTGCTGCCCCGTGCGCGACAGCAGACTTCTCCAGCGCCTGTTTGACCGCTCCTTCGCTGGTTACGTCGCATATGACGGCAAGGCCTTTGATTTCTTTGGCCACCGCGGACGCAGCCGCCTCGTTCATATCCCACAACGCGACTTTGCAGCCCGCAGCCGCAAGCGCGCGTGCCGTAGCGGCGCCCATGCCGCTGCCGCCGCCCGTGACGATTGCCGCGATTCCATCGAGTTTCATGCCTATCTCATACCATAAAAACACGACCGATAAAGGCGCTTAAAGTGCTTGTTTTTTCGATAATTAGATGCAATAACCGAAAATAAAAACATTCCTCTACAGGGAGGAAACTCAGTGACCGACAAAGTGCCCGTCAGCATTTGGGCCAAGGATTATGTGACCTCCAATCCCATTGGAGATGCAGAGATCGTCGACCTGCCCACGGGCGAGCGGTGGAAAACCGGGGCCGATGGCTATGCACACGTCATGGCCGAGCCGGGTCGCATCATCACACCGGTGCTGGAGAAGGAGGGTTATCCCCGGATGCAGGGGCCGACAGTGACCATTCCCCCCGATGGCCTTAATGACGCCGACCATGAAATCACACTGCAGGTGCCGGGAAATGGCGTTTATCGGGCGCTGATGACGGCTTTCGGAAAGCCGCAGCCCGGAAGGCATCACGTAGTCACGACCGTCTCTGCACTGGGCAAAAACCTGCACGACGACGAAGGGGAAAAAGGTGTTAGCGTTACATTGCGATCGGCCGACGGCGCTTCGCGCAACGACGCAGTCTATCTGGGCACATTTCTCGGCAAGACGGAATGGATCCGACCCATTCTTTCGGTGCGGCTGCCGTTCCTGCGGGCCGCGCTGGCGCATAAGGCAACCTCATTCGATGGTGGCGCGATTTTCATGAACGTACCGCCGGGCGACTACATCTTCGAGGCGCGCAAAAATGGCGTCACGATCTCAAGCGCCGCGATGACGATTTATCCGAATTCACCGAATGTCATTAACGTGAGCCCGCCATGGGGACCGAAAGTGAAAGGTCCAGCTCCGTCTGGTCCCTCGCCGATTTAAAGTCTTTCCACCGCCAGCGCCACGGCCTCACCGCCGCCGATGCACAGCGTCGCCATGCCGCGCTTGAGGCCGTATTTCTCGAGCGCAGCCAGCAGCGTCACCAGCACGCGGGCGCCCGACGCGCCGATCGGATGACCCAAGGCGCACGCACCGCCATGCACATTGACCTTGTCGCGCGGCAAATCCAAGCTCTGCATGGCCGCCATCGTTACGACGGCGAAAGCCTCGTTGATTTCGAATAAATCGATATCTTTGAAATCCCAGCCGGTACGCTTCGACAGAATATTGAGCGCCTCGACCGGCGCGGTTGTAAACCAGGCCGGATCCTGCGCATGCGTCGAATGACCGACGATGATCGCCAGCGGCTTGATGCCGCGCTTTTCGGCTTCCGAGCGTTTCATCAGCGTCACGGCCGCCGCACCGTCGGAAATAGAGCTGGCGTTGGCAGCGGTCACAGTCCCATCCGGCGCGAAGGCGGGCTTGAGCGTCGGGATTTTCTCCGGCTTCGCCTTGCCCGGCTGTTCGTCGATTGTAATGTCCTTCGGCTCCTTGCCCTTGAGTGTGATCGGGACGATTTCGCCGGCGAAGCTGCCGTCCTTGATCGCCGCCTGCGCGCGCTTGAGCGATTCAAGCGCGAACTCGTCCTGCTTCTGCCGGGTGAACTGGTATTCGCGCGCGCACAGCTCGGCAAACACGCCCATCAGTTTGCCCTTGTCGTAGGCGTCTTCCAGCCCGTCGAGGAACATGGAATCCATCACCTGCCCGTGGCCCATGCGGTAACCGCCCCGCGCTTTGGGCAGCAAGTACGGCGCATTCGTCATGCTCTCCATTCCGCCCGCGACCATAATGTCGGTGTGGCCGGACAATATCTGGTCGTGCGCCATCATCACGGCCTTGAGGCCCGAGCCGCACATTTTGTTGACGGTCGTGCAGCCCGCGGCCTGCGGCAATCCCGCGCCGAGCGATGCCTGTCTTGCCGGCGCCTGTCCCTGCCCCGCCGGAAGCACGCAGCCCATGATGACCTCGCCGATATCATTGGCGGTAAGCTTTGAGCGCTGGACCGCCGCCCTGATCGCCGCCGCGCCGAGCTCGGGCGCCGAGACTGAGGCCAGATCGCCCTGAAAGCCGCCCATGGGCGTGCGGGCCGTGCCGGTAATGACAATAGGATCGAATGCTGTCGTGGCTGCCATGTAACTCCTGCCTTCCAGAATGAATGCTGATATTACCTATATTAATTTAGGCCGCAAACTGCATGACGCAATGCACAACACCTGTTGATTGACGTAAGCCTATCGGTGTCCATAATGAACCCAATCATAAGAAACAGGGATGAATGCTCAAGGGAACATGGCTGAAATCCGCAATCGCCACCGCGACGCTGGCGGCGCTCATGAGCGCTAGCGGCGAACAACCGCTTAATGCCCAACGTCAGGAGCCTCGTCTCACGGACGCGCAGCTTCTCGACAAGGTGCAGAGCCAAACCCTCAAATATTTCACTGACTTCAGCCATCCAATAAGCGGCATGGCGCGCGAGCGCACGAACGGTGTTGAGGTCTACGGCAAGGACATCGTAACGACCGGCGGCACGGGCTTCGGTATCATGGCGATGATCGCGGGGACCGAGCACGGCTGGCTGACCCGGCAACAGATGCTCGACCGCGTGACGAAGATCGTCAATTTCCTTGACACCCATGCCCACACCTATCACGGCGCTTTCCCGCATTACATGGACGGCATGACAGGTGAGACCTTCGAATGGGGCCGTAACGACGACGGCGGCGACCTGGTCGAAACGTCGTTCCTGATGATGGGGTTGCTCAGCGCGCGGCAGTATTTTTCCGGCGACAATCCGGAGGAAGCTGCGCTGCGCGAGAAAATTAACCGCATGTGGGAAAACGTCGACTGGCAGTTCTATACGCGCGGCGAAAACCGTCTGTACTGGAACTGGAGTCCTAACCACCAGTGGGACATCGGTCTGCCGATCCGCGGTTACAATGAGGCAATGGTTGCATATGTACTGGCGGCATCGTCGCCGACACATCCGATCGGCCGCGCGGTTTACCAAAATGGTTGGGCCGGCAACGGTGCGATTAGAAATGGCACGCCGTTTGGCGATTCACGCTTGCTGGGACCTGAGCCGATGGGTGGGCCGCTGTTCCTCTCCCAATATTCTTTTCTCGGGCTCGACCCCAATGGGCTGCGCGACGAGTTTGCAAATTACGCCGACCAGACCCGTAATCACACACTGGCCAATCGCGCTTACGTAATCGAAAACCCGAAGCGCTTTGACGGCTATGGCGAGAAAAGCTGGGGCCTGACCGCGAGCGAGGGGCCACACGGGTACGATGTTTATTCACCAACCAACGATCAGGGCGTCATCGCGCCGACGGCCGCGATTTCATCCCTGCCCTACACACCCGAATATGCGATGCAGGCGCTGCGTCACTTCTACGAGGATTACGACGGGCGCTTGTGGGGACGATATGGTTTCGTGGACGCCTTCAATGAATCGGCCGGCTGGCAATCATCTGAAAATCTGGCCATCGATCAGGGGCCGGAGGTAGTGATGATCGAGAATTACCGCACCGGCCTGCTCTGGAATCTGTTCATGAGCGCGCCTGAGGTTAAGCAGGGTTTAGAGAAACTTGGCTTCCAAAGCCCGCATCTGGCGCAGAATTTCACGCCGCAACAGCAACCACGGCCGTCGTTCTAAATTCCGGTTGCAGCTTTCAACCCGACCGGATAAGTTTCTGAAATCGTTGAAGGATGGATGGCCGAGCGGTTTAAGGCACCGGTCTTGAAAACCGGCAGAGTCGCAAGATTCTCGTGAGTTCGAATCTCACTCCATCCGCCATAACCTTTCTGTGTAACTCATTACTGCTGCCCGCCCAAGTCTTGCTGCTGCTTGGCAAGAGCGGCCAACATCTTGGTCTTGTCCTCCGACGATAGGGTCGGATCGTTATTGATCGCGTCACCCATCTGCTTGAATTTCTCGGCGGTTGTCAGGCTGGCATTATTGAGAATCTTGGCCAGGTTTGTTTGCAATGCTGCCGGCGCGGACGCAACGGCGCCCGCCAAACCAGTAGAGATAGTTTGTATTTGCTGGCCATTGAGCGGGGCGTTATTGTTGACATTGGTGGCGCCTTTGGCGGTGATGGTCGTGCCGGTCGTCGAGGGCTCGTTAATATCGTCCGTGCCCGTCGGATTCGTACTCAGCTTGAAGCCCACATCAACGCCGCCCGAGGTGGTTGAGGTTTTGTTCAGGCCACCTTCAGCGTCGATATTGGCGGCGCCATCGACATCCGCCTGCGTGGACTGCATTGTCGTCGTGCCGCCTGAGGAAATGTTCAGATCGCCGCCGACATCCAGGTTAACACCCTGATTGTCCACGCCGCCTTTGACGCCTGCACTCTGAGGCAGCGGGATGGCGGTTGACCCACCCTTGCTGGAAAGAGGATTCTTCGCCTGAATGACGCTGAAGTTAAGGTTGGCGCCGCCGTAGGTGCTCTCGGCTGCAGCAAGATTGACGTTGCCGCCCGCATTGAGGGTGGTGTCGCCGCTCGTATCGACGCTCGTGCCCGTCATATTGGTGTCCTTGCCCGACATGATACTGAGCGAGCCTGCGTTTAGGGTGGCGCCAGTCTGCGTTTTGGTTTCATTGACGTTTACGTTGACGCCGCCCGAATATTTGTTCTCGCTGGTTCCGCCGGTGTCTTTCGTATTCTTGACGCCAAGCGCCGCGGCATAGCTCTGGTCATCCTGCGTCGACGTGGCGGCGTTAATGTTAACGTTGCCATTGGTAGCCTCGAGCGACGTCTTGCCGGTAGAAGTGATGTTGGTCCCCTCAAGGGTCACATCCTGTTTGCCCTTGATGGTAACGTTGCTGAGCGAGTTTATGCTGCCTGCCGTCTCGGTTACGTCATTTTGCGTGCTGTAGTTGCCGCCGAGCTGGCCGTTCTTGGTGCTGTCGCCGCCCTTGGTGCTCGAGCCGCCCAGCTGCGCATTGACGCCCCAGCCGTCACCGGTCGCAGTACTAGTCAGAGCCTGGAAGTTCACGCTGCCGTTGTTCGATTGCAGCGTTGTATCGCCGCTGGAGTTGATATTCGTGCCCTGCAGCGTCAGGTCCTTATCCGACGTGACGGTCAGGGCCTGACCTGTCCTGATATTACCGGCAACGCCGGTGGTCGTGGCCGAGGAGTTCGTCTGGTATCCGCCACCAATCGAGCCTTCCGACTTGCTTTCACCTTTGGACGAATTTGAGCTGGAGCCCGCTACGCTCACTCCCCACTGCGTGGAGGAAGAGGATGTGGTGTTCTGCGCCTGGTCGAAGTTTACCGCGCCGGCGTTGGAAGTGATGGTCGCATCCTTGCCCGCGCTGATGTTCGTACCGGTGTAGGTCTGATCGCCCGTGGTGGTGACCGTCAGGTTGCCGCCTGAATTAATGTTGCCGGTGACGGCGTTTGTCGAAGAGTTGTTGATGCTGGTGTTAATATAGGAACCCGTGCCGCCGCTCGCCGAATTTCCTTTGCCGTCTTTCGAGCTCGAAGCAGATAGATCGAGTGTTTGTGTGGATTGCGAGTGGCTCGAACTGTTTTGCGCCGCCTGATAATCGAGCGTGTTCGCGCCCAATGTCATGTCGCCGCCGGAATTGAGGTTCGTGCCCTGCATCGTAAGGACATTGTTCGCCTTCACAGTCAGGCCATTGCCCGCCGTGACCGTGCTGACGACAGCGGTCGATGATGAATCGCTTTCGCTGTTCATGCCGCCATTGAACGCGAGGCTGCCGCCTTTCTGGTTGCCGGAAAGCTCGCCGGTGAACCCTTCATAGTTTTTCGTCGACGAGGTCGTGTTCTGGGCCGCATTGAAGGTGACGTCGCCGGCAGTGGACTCGACGGTCGCATCCTTGCCCGCGGTGATGTTCGTGCCCTCATAGGTCTGGTTGCCGCTGGTCTTGACATTGAGGTTGCCGCTGGACGTAAGGCTGCCGACGACGGCGTTGGAGGATGAACTGGTCGTGCCAAGTTCGTTCGCGCCGCCGGAAAGGGCGCCGGTATAGCCGCTGGTGCCTTTGCCCACCCTGAGCCCGACGTCGATCTGATCGCTGGAGTTTGAGGAGCTGGAAGTGTCTTGCGCCGCCGTGTAATCGAGAGCGGAGGCGTTCAAGGTAAGATCGCCACTAGCATTAACATTTGTGCCTTCAAGCGAGGTCGTGCCTGTGGTGGTGGACGTGAAGCTGCCGCCCGAATGAATGTTGGAGACGACTGCCGTGGATGTCGACGAGGAGGAGCCGCTCCTGTCCCGCTTGTAAGAGGCGCTGACACCGGCCGAAGCCTCGGGAT
>DATJGZ010000228.1:0-6320 GCA_035494535.1 Patescibacteria group bacterium
ATTGTTCGATCCGCTCGCCGCGGGGGTTATCCGTTTCAAGAACCGAATCGTCATGGCACCGCTCACGCGCGGTCGCGCCGGCGAAACCCGCACGCCAAACAAGATTATGGCGGAGTACTACGCGCAGCGCGCGAGTGCGGGGCTTATTATAAGTGAAGCGACCGCAATCTCGCCCGAAGGCTACGGTTGGCTCAACGCACCGGCGATCTACGCCGAACAACACCGTGCCGGCTGGCGGCAGGTGACGGACGCCGTCCACAAGGCGGGCGGCACGATGGTCCTCCAGCTCTGGCACATGGGCCGCGTTTCACACCCGGATTTTCTCGACGGCAAGCAGCCGGTCGCCCCTTCCGCCATCGCCGCGCCCGGCATGTCGCGCGGTGCCGGCGGCCAGAAGCCGTACGTTACGCCGCGGGCGATGGCCTATGACGATATCCGCCGCACGATCGACGACTACGGTAAAGCCGCGCGCATGGCACGTAACGCCGGCTTCGATGGCGTCGAGATCCACGGCGCGAACGGCTACCTGATCGATCAGTTCCTGCGCGACGGCTCAAACCAGCGCACCGACGATTACGGCGGCAGCATTCGCGCCCGCGTGAAATTCCTTTCGGAAGTGGCGGTGGCCGTGATCGACGCCGTCGGCGCCGACCGCACCGGCCTGCGGCTGTCGCCCATCAACAACGCGCCCGGCAACCCGATGGTCGACAGCGACCTGCCCGGTCTTTACAAGATCGTGGCGGCGGAAATGGAGTTGCTGCAACTCGCCTATCTGCATGTGCGTGAGATTGCAGTAGAGGAAAACGGCAAGAAGGTCCTCCCGATCACGCCGATCATCCGTAAGTTTTATTCCGGCACGTTGATCGCCAACAATGACTATAATTTCGCGAGCGCCACTGAACTGGTCGGCAGCGGTCTTGCCGACGCCGTGGCGTTCGGGCGTCCCTACATCGCCAACCCCGACTTGGTCGAACGGTTCCGTATCGGCGCGCCGCTTAATGAGCTCGATCCCAGCACATTCTACACGCCGGGCGAGAAGGGTTACACCGACTATCCATTTATGACGTCGGCGGGTGAAGCGCGGGCGGTATAGCGTCCGGCTTTCGCGCAAACAGCTTTTTCACATCGGCGACGATTTCGTGGTTGCGGCGGCCGTCAAGCAGCGCGTACCCATATCCCCACAACCCCTGCGCGACGGCGTAAATCGGATTCGATATCGCCTGGAATGCGCCGAGGACAAAAGTCGAGGCGTAGAGCCGGTTCGGCGTTACATGTTTTAGCAGAAAATTCTTCATGGTCGGCGCATCGCCGGCAGGATGATTTTTATCCGCGAACGCCTTGGCGAGCCCCGCCGAGATCAGGCCGAGCGCCGGCGCATTGACCGCTTTCGCCGTGTCGGCCGCCGTCATGAAGATGTCGGCGTATCCCGCATGAACCGGCTGGGTGCCGATATGTTTCGGATCGTGGCCGTATTTTTCGCGATAACCCATGATGTAATGCGCGAACGCCCAGCCAGTGCGGCCCAGCGCCGTGAAGACGTATTTGCGCGCCTCGTGGTTGCCCAGCACATTGAACATTTCCTTGATGCCCAGATGCTCGACGCCATTGTAGAGCGTGGAAGCCGCGGAGGCCGCGTGGACGGCGGCCGTCACGAAGAAAGAGAGTCCCGACTGCTTGCCGCGGATCGTGTCGCGCACCTGCGCCGCCGTCGCCGCCAGCAGCACCGCGGCGTTGAGCGCGATCCCGACCGGCTCGGCTGTCACCGCCGACCAGACGAGATTGCCCGTGCTGAAGATGACGGGCGCACTCGTCGCGACATCGCGGAATATGCGGCCCAGTAGCCCGCGGCGCGGCGCCGCGGCTTCGGGTAGATCCTCCCGTTTCTCCATCTCGTCCATGCGCCGGATTGTATAGATTTATCAATACTTATGTCAATTAATATCCGGTCAAGAATCCCGGTGCTATAATGATGAAATCCGCGCCGATAGTGCGGCGCCGCCGGACAATGTATAGTGACCCCTGTCGCGAGGACGCTAATGTTTCGTTCGCTTGTTTCACGCCTTCTCAATTCGGGCGCCGACGATTCGGCCACCAAGCGCACCTACACGCGCCACGAGGCCGATGGTGCCATCTGCACGATCAATAACGAGTCGTATTACGTCACGAACTGGGGTTTCGGCGGCGTCGAGCTCCTGACCGAAGACGGAACGTTTATCGAGGGGCGAGAGGTTACTCTGACCTTGACCTTCCAGCTGCTGCACAGCGATCTGGACATTACGCACACGGGCACGGTCGTGAGATCGGCCGATTGCAAGACCGCGATTTCCTTCACCAAGTTGCCGCCCGCCGTCTCGCTTTCGCTCCAGCGGGTCATCGACGACCGCCACGCGCGGCAAAATCCGTCGAAAATCGGAAAGTAATCCGAGAAACCGTATCGCAGGTTATGTCATTGCGTATGATTCTGGCGTAATACCCTCACTTTTGTTAAGATTATAACGAGTCGCGTTTCCCGCTTTCCCGCCCCCATCATTTCCTTTTTCCATGATCATCGAACGCCGCCAGATTCTGTTCGACTTCGTCGAGGTGCATGCGCTCCTTTATCAGGCGCTGAACTCAAACCGTATGTTCGAGCACATCGTGCCGGCGGCGTTTTCGTCCTATTACATACTCGGCGCCCTGCACACGCGTCACTTCGAGGATGTATCGTCGGAACTGCGCACGCTCATGCGCTCGCTGGTCAAGGACAACCCGCCCGAGGGCGTGATCTTCCGTACACACAAAAAGAACGCCGCCCGGCATGAAAAGGAGATCGGCTTCGTCGTACCGGAAAAAATGATGTTGGGCGTTTTCGTCGATGATTGCATCAAGCGCAAGATTCCTTTGCCCCGCAAGACCGAGAAAACCTGCCTGACCCGAGAGCTCTATGTCGGGTTCGAATTCACGATTCAATCCGGCCAGTCGGCCGGCTTCGAGCTCGAGCTGGAATAAAAACCCCGGTTAAAGGCCTTCGCCTTCCCCCGGGGCAGAACTCGTGAATACCGCCAATGTCAGCCGCAACCGCAACCCGGTCCGGAATCGGCCGGCTTTTCCGGCTTCGCGACCGGACAGCTGCCCGAATCGCACGTGTTCGCGTCGCTCGAAGGCGCGGCTTCCGCGGGCGCCGGCCCGCAGCACTTGCCGAATGCGCTGCAACAGCAGCCGCAGCCTTTGTTGGTGTTTTCCTGTTCGCTCATGTTCATCTCCCTTGTTCAACCCGGTTATCGTCCGGCTGAGGCAAATATTACTCCCCTCGCGCCGGCAATAAAAGCCCCTGCGTGAGGCGGAGAAGGCTCGGGAACTCGTTATGCATATCCTTCGTTGGTTTCACGGGGATTTGCGCATGAAAAATACTTTCGCATACAGAATATCCCTTCTCGCGCTGGCATTGGCCGCGGCGCTGGGGCCCTTTAGGGCATCCGCGACAATGACCTTGCCGCCCGCAGGCGTAACGGCGATTTCATCGTCCTCGCCTGAGCTGACCGGCATCATTCTTTTTAACAACAACCGCGCCGAGACCGGACGCGCGGCCGTGACCGAGGCGCCGAAGGGCATGCTGGTGCAGCTCGAAGTCCGCGGCCTGATGACGGGGTGGTACGGCGTGCACATCCACGGCGTCGGCGACTGCTCCGACGTCGCGACGTTTTCCTCGGCGGGGCCGCCGCTCGCACTCGCCGGACAGGATCACGGCTATCTGAATGCGAACGGCCCGCAGAACGGCGACCTGCCGAATATCTGGGTCGGACAGGACGGCACCGGCCGCGCGCAATTTTTTACAACACTACTGACATCCCAGATGCTGCATGTCACCTCGGGCGCGGCGATCGTTATTTATCAGAGCGAGGACGATTTCAAGGCCAACCGCGACAGCCAGCCCGGCAAGCGCATTGCCTGCGGCGTGATCGTACCGAAAAAGTGATGGTATTTTTACTGCGTGGCGCTCGTGAAATTCCGCATCGTCGCGAGCAAGGCGTCGAACTTGCCGCCGCCGCTCATGATCACCGAATCAAAATCCGACCGCTGCGTGATGCTTGAGCTGATGCCGTTGACGAGGACGTCGACGATTTTCATCCGGCCCTCTTCCATGCGCACGCGCCAGGTGACGTTCGTGGGCTCGGGGTCCGACTGCCGGACAATGACGCTGCTCACCAGTGAATCCTGCGAGCCGCTTTCACCGGGCATCACCTTGGTGATTGTGAACGACTTCACCTTGTCCACGGTCAGACGGTTTTGATAGGACTGCAACACCATGTTTTCGAACAGGGTGAAATATTCACGACGCTGATCGTCGCTGGCTTCGCGCCAGTGCTTGCCGAGCACAAAACGGCCGATGGTCTTGATGTCGAAGCCGTCGCGGAGAAGCGCGCGCAGATGCTCGGTCTTCTCTTTCTCCGATATGTTATCGGCGTTCAGATAATGCATTGCGGTATCGGCCATGTTCTGCATGAAGACCGCGGCGGGCGCAGGGGCCGCGGCGGCGCCGGCATAGCAGGCGTGAGAGAACGTGAATAAGCCGCTGATCAGCAAGCTTAAAGCCAGGAACCGCAGTTTCACCATGATGGCCTCACCCTTATGAATTCCCCTACGATCCGATTCTCTCATAAGACGGTTAAATTATTGTGAAAGCTGGCAGATGCGCTTTTTTTGCTTACGTCAAATCTTGGCCCGGCTGGTGATTTTCCCGCCTGGAAAAACGTGAGATAATCATTTACTCGATAGCCGTAATTTATATTTACGGCGCAGGGTGAATATTAAGTCTGAGCTTTGCCCCGCGCTTCAAAGGATAGATGACATGACCATGTACCGGATTTATTTCGATGCGAATAAATGGGACGGACAGCGCTACAGTTTGGGCGTGCCCGGGGCGCTCAAGGACATCGAGCCGATCGCCGACAAGCTGACGGAAGGAATGCTCGTCCTCATTTACATGCCTGACGAACTCGAGATGCAGGCTACGCTCGAATTCGACGCCAAGAATCAAAAATGGTGGGCGCGGCCGGTCGACGGTACGACCCGACTTCTGCTCTGAACAGACTCTAGCTCAAATCCTCGATCAAGGCCGGCTCTGCAGCGACGCTGGCGATAGGCGCCGCAACGGGCGCTGCGGCCGGAGGCGGTGCTGGTGCTGGTGCTGGTGCTGGTGTTGGAGCCGGTACCAACACCGGCGCGGGCGTCACGATCGGGGCGGCGGATTGCTTTTTGCCGGTGTTTTTGGCTTCCAGACCCTTTTTCAATAGACGGAAGGAATTGTTTTCGACTTTCTCGATATAGCCATCGAGCAAGAGCGCGTCGCCCGCGCGATTATAATCCGCCAGCGTTATGCCGGCAGCACGGGCCCGGGCATAACCAACCGTCATGTTCCCGCCCCAGAGGCAGTCCCCCTCCTCAGCGTCCTGCCCGTACAGATCAAGAATGATCTTTTCCGCATCCGTCAATTCAGAAGCGTGTTCGTCCATTCGCTATAAAATCCCCGCCTTCAGAAGATACATGATTTTTCCGGTCGGGAACGGGATAATCGGAAGGTTGCCGCCCGCACGATCACAGCGCGCCGATCTCGAAATCCGGCCATACGGATTCGACCGACGGCAGGCGCTCGATCTCACGCGCCATCTGGCCGTCGATCCCGCGGACAAAAACCCGGGATGCCGAGGCCTGCGCCATGCTTACGCCGCCCTTGCCGTGGCGCTGGAAAATCTCGCTCAGCGTCTCCTCCGCGAACTGCTTGAGAGCCTTGTTATCATGGCCGGCATCGCCGGACGCCTGCACCGCCACCCGATTAAAAACGACGAAGAAATCGGTATACTTGTCGAATACCCGGCCGCGCCCTTCTCTTCTGAAATTCTCGAGATCATCCGGCATAGGCCCGCTCCTTCATTTTCATTGATAAATCGGCAGTCAGCCGTCGTCCTTGGGAAGGGGAACTACACGTGTATTTCTTCCGTATTCGGCATCAACGCACCAGTCGCCGCGCAGACGGTCGAGCGTCGGCTGGTCCGCCGACCAATAGAAAAGGACGCCCTCCAATTGATCCGGGATCGCCGACAAGTTTGTTTCGCGGTCGACACCGAAACTGAAATGCGGCTGGCCGTTCTTGTCGAACACGCCGCCGAGGACAAGAACGCATTTGTTCTCCGTAGCGCCGTCACGATATTTTTCTACGGCCGCGACAGATGGCTGAGTAAATGCAATCCCGCGATAAGAACGAACGACTGCTGAAGCCATTTCCCTTTCCCTTATTAAACAGGAATTCTACCCATATTTTTAGACACGCCCAGTATCCTTAA
>DATJGZ010000229.1:0-2531 GCA_035494535.1 Patescibacteria group bacterium
GGCGAATTGTCGTTGGCGGCGGTACAGACCTCGCCGGTCTGCGCGGCGGCGTCGGCGGCGATGGCTTTCACGGCGTCGAAATCGGGGCCGAGGATCGCGGCCATGGCGCCCTTGCCGACGGGAACGGCTTCTTGCATCGCCTGCCCGCGCAGCTTGAGCAGCTTCGCGGTATCGGAAAGCGCCAACGCCCCGGCGGCGGTGAGGGCGGAGTATTCGCCGAGCGAGTGGCCGGCAACGAACTTGCAGGCGGAGGCGATGGAGATGCCGCCCTGTTTCTCGAGCACCCGGACCACCGCCATCGAAACGGCCATTAGGGCGGGCTGTGTGTTCTCGGTCAGGTTCAGGTCGGCTTCCGGGCCCTCGAACATGATTTTGGTCAGCTTCTGCGACAGGGCGTCGTCGACTTCCTCGAAAACATGCTTTGCGTCCGGGAATGCCCCGGCGAGGTCCCGGCCCATGCCCGGAAACTGCGATCCCTGACCCGGAAATACGAATGCACGCATATATAAGCCCCCTTGATTGTGGCTCTTGATAGCGTTTTGGGGGGGCAATCGCAAGCGCCCACGCCGTCTTGCCATGAAAGGCGCTTAAATCCAGCCCTTTCAGCAGCTTGGACAGGGGGTGATTTTGTTGCGAAATGCCAAAAATTATGATAGGGTTAACCCTGTTCTGAAATGCAGGAAGTATGTCCCCGTCAGTGGGGCAATCGCGCACGCGGCCTTGGCCGTTTTCGCGACTGTACGTCAGAGATGAGCACGGTCAAAAAGGGTATAGAGGGCTCATAAACAACGGTTT
This sequence comes from Patescibacteria group bacterium, assembly GCA_035494535.1. Taxonomy (GTDB): domain Bacteria; phylum Pseudomonadota; class Alphaproteobacteria; order Micavibrionales; family Micavibrionaceae; genus JACQIJ01. The sequence continues at coordinate 796 of DATJGZ010000229.1, forward strand.
TTTGTGGAGAGAGATATGAGCTGTTCGGTCATTAGCGACAAGATCAATATCGTCATGGACAACCAGGTCGAAGGCGGCAAGGGTCCGCTTACCGGCAGTGCTCTCCAAAACCCGGATATCAGCCGCGCCCAGCTTGGCGCCATGCTCCGCCGCCGCGCGCGTACGGCCTCGAGCCCCAAATCCGCCCGCAAGACCTTCTGGACGGCTTTCACCAATTTCCACGCCGAGCAGTGCGCCAACTGCAACGAATAGGCCGCAGGCCGCAGAATTCTTCCGTTTTTTCTTGATTCGCGGCGCGAAATCACTATATTCCCCGCATTCTGACCTCGCCGGCTTTACGTAAGCTGGCTTTGCTTCCCGGTCCAGGGCATAGGGCCCCGGCATCCGTATGGTGGCAAAACCGAGAGGAGACATTGATGCCTTACTACGAAACCGTGTTCATTGCACGGCAGGATCTGAGCGCGGCTCAGGTCGACGACCTGGCGAAGAATTTCGCCAAGATCATCACCGACAACGGCGGCAAGGTGCACAAGACCGAGAATTGGGGTCTGAAAAGCCTTGCGTACCGGATCAAGAAAAACCGCAAGGGCCACTACGTCCTGATCGAGTCGGACACGCCCCCGGCGGCGCTGCACGAGATGGAGCGCAACCTGCGCCTCAACGAAGACATCCTGCGCTACCTGACGGTGCGCGAGGAAGCCCTGTCGAAGGGCCCGTCGGTTCAAATGAGCCGCAGCGACCGCGACGAAGAACGTCCGGCATTCGAACGCAAAACAGAGGAGGCCGCCTGATGCGCGAGCAATCATCCCGTTACGAAGGTGGCCGCGATGGCGGCCGTGAAGGCGGCCGCGAAGGCCGTGAAGGCGGCAAGGAAGGCGGACGCCGTCCGTTCTTCAAGCGCCGCAAGACCTGCCCGTTCTCCGGCCCAAAGGCGCAGCCGATCGACTGGAAGGATACACGCACCCTGTCGCGCTATATCTCGGAGCGCGGCAAGATGGTCCCCTCGCGGATCACTGCCGTGTGCGCGCTCAAGCAGCGCGAACTGGCGCAGGCGATCAAGCGCGCCCGCTACATGGCGATGCTGACCCCGGCCCGCAAGGACCCCGACGAACGCGGCCCGCGCCGTGAATATGGCGGCGGTGGCGGCGGACGCGACTACGGCCGCTCCGAATACCAGCGGTCGGAAACTCCGGACAAGGAAAGGGCTTAATCATGCCAACAGCCATGCAAGTCGTTCTGCTGGAACGCATTGAAAATCTTGGCAACCTCGGTGAGGTTGTCAAAGTGAAGCCCGGCTACGCGCGCAATTATCTGCTGCCGCAGAAGAAGGCGCTTCGTGCCACCAAGGACAACATCGCCTATTTCGAATCCCAGCGCGCGGCTCTTGAGAAGCTGAGCGCCGAGAAGCAGAAAGAGGCCGAGAAGTTCGGCAAGAAGATCGCCGGCCTGAAGGTCGTGATGGTCCGTCATGCCGCCGAAGGCGGTCAGCTCTACGGTTCGGTGAGCGCCCGCGATATCGCGGAAGCGGCGACCGAGCAGGGCGGGCACGAAATCGGCCGCAGCCAGGTGCAGCTCAATGCCGGCCTCAAGTCGGTCGGCCTATATCCGGTCACGGTCTCGCTTCACCCCGAGGTGAAGGTCGAGATCACGGTCAACATCGCCCGCTCGGAAGAGGAAGCGAAAGTCCAGGCCAAAACCGGCAAGGCCGTCGTCAATGCGGGTGCTTCTAGCGCCCC
>DATJGZ010000230.1:0-5014 GCA_035494535.1 Patescibacteria group bacterium
TTTCCTTATGAATTTCAATGGCTTTCCACTTTAGTGAAAAGAGAGGCCATCCACAAGGGAGTTCAGACCGGACCGTTAGGGCTCGGAGCTGTCTGGGACAGAGCGTTACCGTTCGAGGAAAGCCCGGGTGCACGGCCGGCGACCAGGCGGGCCTCGCGGACGATCTCTAGCGCCTCCTGCGGCGTATCCACGATATGGACGTTAAGCTTCTGCAGGTAGGATACCGGCATAGCCTTGATTAGAGGGTCGAAAACGCGGGTCTTGTGAATGCCATTGCCGATCTCGGCGTTCACGATAACAAGCGGCCGCCCGGCCGACGGCGTGATGCCTGCCTCGCGCAGCATGATTGAACCCATCATCTCCTGCACCGTGCCTGCACCGCCCCACAAGACAATCTCGGCGTCCGTGTCGGTCAGGTCCGCCATCCGCTGGAAGATGTTGGGATGGACGCACACATAATCGTTGCCGCTGCAAAGACCTTCGGATTTGTAGGTGTCCTCACACTGGATGCTCGATATATGGTTCTTCGGCATCTCCTCGTTCGGATGATTCTGTTTCCACCATTCACGGAAATCGTGCACGCCGTTTGATGTCTCCACCATCAAGCCGTCGGTGCCGCCGCCGTTCTTGATGGCAAAACCTTCGGAAGCGAGATCGAACGACAGATCATGCGCTTGTTTGCGGAAGTTTTCGTTGGTGGATGTCGCGGAGCAGTAGATCGTGACCCGGTAAAGATCATCCGTCGCTCGCTGCCCTTGTTCCTGGAAATCCCGCGGGGCCACATAGTCGGGGATATAGTGCTTCATATAGTCGCCGATGTAGCCGAGCGCGCTTTCCTCTTTGCTGCCCGCGAGAAGGTCACGGCGCTTGAAGACATGCCGGGGCTTATCACCGGCAAAGCCATTGCGGTGAAGGTGATAATAGACCTCCATCGCCGTCTCCCACGCCGTGTCGGCGCCATCCATGACAACAAAAGGCTTCCCGGCGAAAACCGGATCATCGATCTGCTTGCCGACAATATTGGAGAAAAACATGAACATGTCGCGGGCAAATGTCTGGTCGTCTTTCTTCTCATCCGGGGTCAGCAGGAATGCATCGCAGTCGCGGGCGAAATCGTAGAAATTATTCAGGCCGGCGGCATTCTCGCGGATGTGGCGGCCGTCATTCGCCTGCTGGCTGGCGTCGTATACCGGATTGTATTTGGCGTCGTTGTACGGCAGGAACGAGAATTTTGCCGGATCGATCAAATCGAGCGGTTCGTAGTCTCCGCCCCACAGCGTGTGCTGGGTTCCGACAACCCACGGCCGTCCCGGCGCTTCCTCGTTAAATTGATTCCTCATGCGCGGATTTCCGAGCGCATGCGATTCGACATCGAGTGTATACGCCGCCGCCTGCGCGGCCAGCGCGGCGCAGCTCTTGGTTTCAATGAAATCGGGGATTTCCGCTGCCGTGCGATGCAGCGGGTCGTCTTTAGGTTCGATGAAGTGCTCGGGATATTTGCACACGTCGTTAACCGGGCGCGGGATGAAGGTTACGGTGTTATCCTGTATCGCCATGAACGCGTATACGTCGCGCTTGCCGCTCGTATCGGGCAGAATCGGAGAGAACATATATGTGGCTAGTTCGTTCGCCGACCGATCGACGAAACCGGGATTGCCGGGTGTGCCGCGCCGGGCTGCCAGTTCATCCGCCGACTGATGCAGACGCTCATGAAAATCCTCACGGCTCATGCTCTTGAGTACCGACGCCAGCTCAACCCCCGGACCCGGTTTGTAGGGATTGAGATAAGAGCGACATTCGTTGAACAAAGGATTCGTCATTAACGGCTCGGCCAGTTCCAGCCCGCGGTCGTCAAACAGGACCCAGGTCTTGGCCGGGTCGATGCCGCGCTCGCTCAGGATCTCCGTAATCTTTTCGGGACCCAGTTGGTCGATGCGCTTCCAGGCCTTGCGGACCTTCTCCATGTCGTTGCCGGCGTAGGTAAGGCTTGTTTCCTTCGCCTCCTCCGGCTTCTCGACGATATTGAAGGGCAATACACGAACATCGGCGTGCAACGCCTCGAAAATAGCGCGCGCCTCATGGACCTTGTTGGAAGTATGCGTGGCGACGAGAATCGTCGAGCCAGGTTCAATTTTCAGCCCGGCAGCAATGCGCGGGGCTGCGGCTTTATCCGCAGCATGACTTTCTATCGCCCGGCCCGTACCGATAAAATTAGTTGTGACCGGGACGACGTCCTGTTCCGGATCGTCCAGTCCCATCTTATTGAGGAACGGGTCCCAGAAACCGTCAATGTTCTGGACAATGAGATTCTTGCCGTCGAGCGCCGGATTATGTTCGAGCTTGCCCTTAAGCAGGCCGATGAATTGCCAGAGCGAATAGAGATCGCCCTGAGACAGAATGAAGTTGTCGGCATATGAGGCTTGGGAGGTTTGGGCCGCGGCGGTGTTACGGAAGCCGTAATCAACGCCCAGCACCTTGAAATTCTTGATATCCTCTTTCCCGAGATATTGCTCCAGCATCTTTTGCTCGCGGACCAGAATATGGCCGAGCGGATGGTAGCGCGTATCGCCCTTCCAACGTTTTGACTCTTCGGATTCTCCGGGGGTGGTCGTGTAAGCGTACGGCGTTTCAGCGACAAAAAAACCCGCGCGCAGGCGGGTGAGCTGATCGACAAGCCACTTATTATCTGCGCCGATTGTAACCTTTTCGCCATCCAGTATCGCCCGGACATCCTTCTCCGCGCGGGTCAGGCGATGGTAAAGCTGCTGGTCGGCGTCGTTGTTACTCATACTCTTTCCCGTGCGTTACGCTATCCGGGCCCAGATACAATCCCTGTTCCGAGGGGCTCATATTGGGCATCCCCAAATATTGGATTATGGTAATTTAAACGATCTATGCAAACACTACAACAAAAATCATGAATAAAATACACAAAAATTGTATATTTTTTATCAATAAGTTAGCCCCGGTGATGATTTTTGATCCAAGTCGTGTTAAATTCTCTCCAAGATTCACCGGGAAAGCCAATCATCATGATAAAACAATACATTAACAAGGCGCGGCCTTTTTGCTGCATTCTCGCCCTCGCCATCACCGGATGCGCCGGAAATTACTGGGATATCCGAACCGAAACTGCGCACCGGCTCGCCGCTCCGTCCTTCATGCTGGAAAAGGACATCAAGGCAGATCCGTTCCTGATTACTTCGTTTGAGCGCGTGCGCGCACCGGGGGAAATTGCAGACATATATATAGAAGGCGACGGCATGTCGTGGCTGAGCCGTAACGAGCCCTCGCTCGATCCGACGCCGACGAACCCCGTAGCGTTGCATCTGGCCACGCGTGATAAAGCGCAAAACGTCATATATCTGGCACGGCCGTGCCAATACAGTCGCATGGTAGACGGTCGCGTCTGCGACCAGTCGTACTGGACTTCGAAACGCTTCGCGCCGGAGGTGATCGACTCTATGAGCAAAGCGCTCGATGACATCAAGCTGCGCCACCATATCAAAGGCTTCAATCTTGTCGGCTATTCCGGCGGCGGCGCCGTCGTCGTAATGCTGGCGGCCCGGCGTGACGATATTCTGAGCTTCCGCACCGTCGCGGCCAACCTTGACACCGACCTGTTCAGCCGCATCCACAACGTCTCACCGCTCAAAGGCTCGCTGAACCCGGTCGACGAAGCGGCAAAGACCGTCGGCATTCCGCAGCATCATTTCATCGGCAAGTGGGATACCGTCGTAACGTCGGCAATTTATGATAGCTATCATCACGCCACAGGGGATTCACCTTGCGTGCGCGCAACGATCATCGATGACAGCGACCATAATTCAGGCTGGGTCGACAAGTGGCCGGACCTGATGAAAGAGCCGCTAGACTGCCACGCGAACTAAAGCAAAAAGCCCCGGCTTCGGGGCTTTTTCTTTTATCCGTCATCAGACGATCAAATAGCAAGTATCTTGGCGCGTCCGCTGCGGCTGCCTTGGCTCGCAGGCAGTCTCACGCTCTCCTCAATGTAGCGGATCACCTGCTCGACACACATATCAATATCGTTGGCCTGCGTGTTCACGACGAGCTCGGGATTTTCCGGCGCTTCATACGGTGAATCGATACCGGTGAAATCCTTGAGCTTGCCCTCGCGCGCCTTCTTGTAGAGCCCTTTAGGATCACGCGATTCGCAAGTCTTCAGGTCGGCCTGCACATAGATCTCGTGGAAGTGCCCGGGAGCTGCCGCGCGCGCGCGGTCGCGGTCAGAGCGATAGGGCGAGATGAACGAGGTGATGACAATCTGGCCAGCATCGAACATCAGAGCCGCGACTTCGCCGATGCGGCGGATGTTTTCCGCCCTGTCCTCCGGCGAGAATCCGAGATCGGCATTCAGGCCATGACGGACGTTATCGCCGTCGAGCACATAAGTGTGATACCCCTTCTCGAACAGCGCGCGCTCGACCGCCATCGCCAGCGTCGACTTGCCCGCACCGGAGAGGCCGGTAAACCAGAACACGCCGCCGTGGTGGCCCTTTTGCTGCGCGCGCACGCCGCGGTCGATCAGGTGGCTGACCGCATGCAGGTTCTGCGCCTTGGGCTCAACGGTACGGCGCTGGTCGTGGTAGCCCTCCATGCTGAGCGTGCCGCCGCCGGCGACATCGTAGCCTTCGTAAATGACCAAACGACCTGTGCGCAGATTTTCGGTGTAGGGATCGATCGGCAGCAGGTCGCGCGCACGGAAGGTGACTTCCGCCACCATGTTGCGCGCTACGTTGTGACCCTTGTCGTCCTGCGCCAGATCCTGCGTATCGATTACCTTGTCAATAGATTGCACGGTCACGGGCGCCTCAAAGGTGCCATAGCGGACGCGATACGAGTTCCCGACCTCCACCGGCTTATCCGTCAGCCAGAATATATTGGCGCGGAAAACGTTGGTGAGCATGGGCGGGTTTTTCTCATGGCTGCCGATATGGCCGCGCTCGACGAAGATCTTCTGGTCGATGGTAATGCCGACGGCTTCGCCCGCATG
>DATJGZ010000231.1:0-3678 GCA_035494535.1 Patescibacteria group bacterium
GGAAGCCGCGAAATGGCTGCATAAGGCGGCCGACCACAACGACCCGCTCGCGGCGTTCGAGCTCGGGTATATGGCCGCAGCCGGCCTGGGCGTGGCGCAGGATTATAAGGAAGCGGCGAAGTGGTATCTGAAATCCGCGCAGGAGGGACAAGCTGAAGGAATGTTCAGCATCGGCATGCTCTATTCCGCGGGCAACGGCGTGAAGCAGGACTACGCGGAATCGGCGAAGTGGTATCGCAAGGCGGCCGATAACGGCTATGCCCCGGCGCAATTCAATCTCGGCGTGCTGTACAGCAAGGGCCAGGGCGTCAAGAAGGACGACGCCGAAGCGATCGAATGGTACCGGCGCGCGGCCGACAAGGGTCAGGTCCGCGCCCAGTTCGCGCTCGGCGCGCTTTATTCCACCGGGCAGGGCGTGCGGCAGAATTACGGGCTCGCGGCGCAGTGGTATGGCCGTGCGGCCAAGCAGGGCGACCGCGACGCGCAGATTATCACCGGGGCGTTCTACGCCTATGGCCGCGGCGTGAAGCTTGATTACGAGCAGGCTTATTTCTGGCTGACCGTCGGGCTCAATAATCCCGGCGACGGCCATCCGGACGCGAAGATGAGCGATCTGGCGCTGGCCACGCGCAAGGAGGTTGCCGACCACGTCGACAGCCGCCGCCTGCCGGAAATCGCGAAGCGCGCGGGCGAATGGCAGCCTAAGCCCGAGGACAGCAAAGCGCGGCAGTAGCTACAGCAGGGTTTTTCGCCGATAGACGACGTAGTGCAATTCCTTTTCCCGCTCGCGGTGCCGGCCGACGAAATAGATGGGCGTGAGCGCCGTGATCTCCTTTGAATACACGTAGTTCTTCTTCCACAGTTCCGCGAACTCAGGATCGATTTGCGAGAAGAATCCGGCAAAGTCGAAGATCTCGCCGGTCATCGTCTTGTCCTGAAGCAGGACGACCACGTCCGGACGCCAGCGCTCGAAATCTTCGGTCACCATATGGACCAACGTGCGCATCAGGTCGTCCGTCTCGGCCTCGGATATGTCGGGCGTCATGTCCAGCTTGTAGTCCAGCTTCTCGCGCAGCAGGGGCTGGAGCCACCACAGGTAAATGAAGCGCGAGGCGATCTGGCAGTGGGTGTAGTGCGAGACGTTGATCGCGTTTGCTATCTCGTCGAACACGAAGAAGCTGCAATCGGGCATGTCGAGGAGGTTGATTTCCTTCGTCACCGGAAATTCCTCGAGGTTCTTGCGGTGCGGCGTGGCCAGGCTGATCGGCACGCTGATGAATGCGCCGAATGCCAGCAGCAGGCATGTCTTGAGCGCGGCGCGCCCGCCGAACAGGCGCATGAGCGGGATCGCCGTCGCCGCGAAGGCGAAGCCCGTCATCGGGAAGATATGATAGGCGAAGCCCTTGTTCTGCAGCACGAACGCGACGACTGAAAGGCCGGCGCAGACCATCAGCAGGAACGGCAGCTCGCTAAGGCCCCGCCGCGCGCCGATGAACAGCAACGGCAGCATGCAAAGCACATATCCGCCGGCGACCATCGTTTCGGGCCAGATCGAGTGGCCGTGGAAAGGCGGCAGAACGTAAAGACGCAGCGCCACCGGCAGAATCACGGTTATAAAGTCGCGGAACCAGATCAGGGTGACGGCGAGATAGGCGATCGAGCAGCCTGCCAGCGCGACGAAGTCCGGGTCGCGGATGATGTTCCAGCGGTGCCGCTCTAGAACCCGGTGGAACAGCATGACTACCGGGATCAACCCGTAATGCGGCTTGATTAGGGCTGCCAGGCTGCCGAGGATGAGCACGGACCATTTCAGCCGCGCCGGAAACACGACCTCGCGCGTCAGGCCGTACTGCATCAGCACCATCGGGAACAGGCCGAGCACCACGATCTGGTCGCGCTCGCCGAACCAGCCGCCGGTCAGAAGCGTGTTGGCGACGACGAAGGCAAAGAGCATGACATAGCGCTCGACCTCGCTGATGACATTGAGCCGCCGCAGGATTTCGTTGGCCGCCATCACCGACAGCGCCACGACAAGGAAATCGAAGAACGGCACGCTCACATCGATCGGCCAGCCGGCGTAACGATGCAAAAATGCCGGAATCCAGTAGACGATGATGCACAGGGGGGGATTGGGCGAAAAGCACCCCTCGCTCACCTTCATGCCGCCGATCATCCGCTCAGCGCAGGTCGTCAGCCATACGGAGTCGAAATTGGTGACCTGAAAGCACTGCATCAGGAACCACGGGATGAAGAACAGTCCGAGCAGCAGGACGTACAGGAATATATTATTTCGCGCCGTGTTCATGGGCAAAGAATAGCGATGCGCCGGCTCAGGTAAAGGTCGAACCGTTCTGGTCATAATTGTTTCCTGTAGATTTCGTACGTGATGTCCATGCTGCCGGGTTTGTCATTGTCGCCGAACAGGAAATGCGGATAAAAGGCGTGGACTTCCTTCTCGTACTTGTATCCCTGCCAGAGCAGGGCGAATTCGTGGTCGTGCTCCGAAAACCAGTCTTCGAAATTGAACTTCTGGCCGCTGACCATCTCGATCCGCGCGACGATGATCGTATCGGGCTTCCAGCGTTTCAGGTCCTCGGTCACCAGCGCGGCGAATTTGGCGCTGTACGCGGCAATCTCATCCCGGTTCAGCTTGTGGGGAAGGTTGTGTTCGATGGCGTATTGTTCGCCCAGCAGTGTCTGCAGGAACCACAAATCCGAAAAGCGCGAGGCGTGCTCGCAGCCTGCGTAGTTGGCGACTGTCTGCACGTTATAGACATTATCAAACAGGAAGTACGAGCATTCCGGCGCGCCCCGGCTGGCCTCGGCGGTTAAGGGATAGGCGTCCATGGTGTCGTGATGCGGGACGACCAGCATCGGCGCCGCACTGATGAGATAGCAGAAAAAAGAGAGTATCACACATGTGCGCGTGCCGGTCCGGTCGCCGAACCACGGCATCGCCAGCAGCGACAGGCCGCAGACCGCGAAAACCATGGCGGGAATGAAGTGGTACAGGTAGCCCTTGTCCTGAAGAATGCACGGCGTGAGGCAGAGCAGCGCCAGCGCGATCAGGGTGGCGGTTATCGCGCCGGCATCCTTGTCCACCTGCGCCCGTTCCGCCGCCGCCGCCAGCGCGAAGCCGAGCGCCAGCGCCGCGGCGAATGAAATGGACACTGCCGTGCCGTAATGCGTCGACATCACATACAGCTTCATGGCATCGGGCAATATCACGTCGACGTAATTGCCGAACACATAGACCAGCAGCGCGACGTAGATCGCAAACATCATCGTCATCACGGCGAAGTCGAGGTCCCCCGCAACGGAGAGGCGCTTTTGTTTTATCGCGCGGTGAACGAAGATGGCGCCCGGCACCAGCAGGTAGAGCGGCTTGATCAACGCGGCGATGCTCCCGAACAGAAGGACCGGCATTTTGAATTCCGGCGGCGGCGGCAGGCGTCGCGTGACGCCGACCTGCAATAGCGCCATCGGAAACAGGCCCAGCACAATCATCTGCTCGCGCTCCCCGAACCAGTACTGTACCAGCACCGTGTTGGCCATGAGATAGGCGAAGAACAGCACGCGCCGCGGCGCGTCGGGCAGCTTGTACTGGTGTTTCAGGATTCCGTGCACCGCCAGCGACGAGAGTCCGAGCAGGCACAAATTGAAGACAGGTATCGCCGC
>DATJGZ010000232.1:0-2247 GCA_035494535.1 Patescibacteria group bacterium
CGGCGATATCCTCGCCGAGGCGCGAAAGAATAACCGTAAGGTCAGGGCCTTTGGCGAAATGGTTGCCCTGATGTGGGAAAAAGGCCATACCGCCGCTGTCATCCGGCTCGAACAGCTCTGGACCGAGCTTTGCAGCGAGGCGGCCTTCCCTCTTTTCTGCGCTTATCCGAAGCCGCTGTTCGCAGAGGCCGGAACCGACGCCATCGGCCATGTCTGCGCACTTCATACAAAGGTTCTGGAAGATTAGAAGTCTACTCCCCGCCGCCGCTCGCGGGCGCGGTGTCGCCGTCCGGCATGTCGTTGTCGTCGGATGCGGATTCATCCTGCGGCTGCGGCACGGTCAGCAGCATGCCGAACCAGCGCCAGCGCTGTTCCTCGCCGTCCTCGGACATCGGGCCGGGCAGCGTGCAGTTGATGCGCACGCGGTCGTTCTCGAGGTCCTTCTCCAGCCGCACTTCGACGCGGTTCTTGCCGATGGTCTGGATCTGCGGCTTGCCCTGCCCCGGCACGAAGCAGGCCAGATGCGGCAGCGCCGATGTCAGCGCCGCGTCGACCGTGAAGCCGATGGCCGGTTTCATCGTGGTCAAATGCGGGTCCTTGGGCTCGACGTCCGTCACGGGCAGCGGGAGCGCATTCACCGTCATGCGGAAGCGGTCGAGATCGCCGTAGCTCTCGGTCATCACGAAGCGCGGCAGCGCATATAAATCCGATCCGGCATAGGCCACGCCCGACTGCTGCCCGAGCGCGGCATCGAAACCCGACGCCGCCACGATGTCACGATAGGCGGCACTGATCTCGCCGGACGGATAGGCGAAATACTTGGCCTCGATCCCCAGCTTGTCGCGCAGGGACGTGCGGGCATTGTTGATCTGGCGCTTGACTTCGTCGGCCGATGATTCCACCAGCAGGCCGTAGCTCGACGGGTGCAGGCCGATGGTCACTAGCTTGTTGGATGCCAGCTTTTTCAGCTCGTCCCAGCTGATATATTCCGGCGCCTGCCGGTCCATGTGCTCGGTCGCCACGAAGACCGTGAAGGGCAGATTTTCCTTGAGCAGCAGCGGAACGGCCTTTTCCAGCACCGATCTGTGGCCGCCGTCGAAGGTCAGCACCACCGTCTTGGGCGGCAGGGTCGCGCCGGCCTTGAAGGCGGCGATGACGTCGGGCAGCGCCATGACCTTGTAGCCGCCTTTCTCGAGCTCCGTGATGTGATCGCTGAAATTGTCCTGCCCAATGCTGGCGGCGGGGTATTCGTCCTCGCCGATGCGCTGGTAGGCGACGATGACGGCGGCGGTGCGGTCCTGCGGGACGACGGCGGCATCCGCGGCACGCGCGACCCGGCCGGTCACAGGGAAGGCCAGAACAAAGGCCAGTAACAGTGTGACAATACTTGTCTTCATGGCAGGACTATAAACATAACCTTATACAATACCAGTTATTATATACGCATAATGCGCGCCGATTCCCCGCAATTGACGTTTTGTGATAATCACTTACATTACAAGGCGTTATTTTTCAAGGGAGACCGGATATGGCCGCGGACAACAGGATACTCGACGACCGGGCGCTGGACGTATTGTTCCGCGAGGCGCATACGCACTCGTTCTGGCTCGACAAGGAAGTTTCGGACGTGCTGCTGCAGGCGGTCTACGACCTCGCCAAGATGGGCCCGACCAGCGCCAACTCCAGCCCCGCCAAATTCGTGTTCGTAAAGTCGAAGACGGCGAAGGAACGCCTGAAGCCGCACTTGTCGCCCGGCAATACCGACAAGACCATGGCGGCGCCGGTGACCGTGATCATCGCCAACAACCTGAAATTCTACGACAACCTGCCGCACCTATTCCCGCAAGCGGACGCGCGCAGTTGGTTCGCCGGCAAACCCGCGGCGATACAGGAAACCGCCTTCCGCAACGCCACCCTGCAGGGCGCGTATCTGATGATTGCGGCCCGCGCGCTCGGCCTCGACTGCGGGCCGATGTCGGGCTTCAACAAGGCCGGCGTGACCAAGGAATTCTTCCCCGAGGGCGATGTCGAGGCCAATTTCCTGTGCAACCTCGGTTATGGCGACCCGGCGAAACTCTTCCCGCGCAACCCGCGGCTGACGTTCGGCGAAGCCTGCCAGATCCTCTAGGCCATGCTGCACGCGCGTTATGTTCTGGCTTTCGACAGCGCCCTGAACGGCTGCTCCGCCGCGCTGTTCGACGTGAAACAGAACAAATGCGTGACCGAAAACAACCCCATGGACCGCGG
>DATJGZ010000233.1:0-10507 GCA_035494535.1 Patescibacteria group bacterium
GGCGTTATAGAGCGCCGTGCGGTCCCAGAATACAAGTCTGAGGACATGCGGATCGAGACGCTGCGCCAGCGTTCCGAAATTCCATTTTATGAGGGCCGCCGATGTTTCTTCCGAACCGTATGCATTTAGCAATTTGACGGCGTCGGTATATTTTACCCACAGCACTTCGAGCAGAAGAGGCATTCCAAACGCGACTGCCATACAGGCAGCGCGACGCAGAGTCGGCAATGTTATGCCGGATGTTCTGATATGCGACGCCAGCACGACGAAGCCCATGACCGTCAGAACAGGCGCGGCCGTCGTCACTTTTTGCAGCATGCCCAGCGTGGCGAAAAGCGCAAAAAGAAGAACCGACGACAATTTCATATCCGGGCGCCGAAGATCGAGGGCGAACGGTATCGCCATCAGGGTAAAAAACAGCGCCGTCGTTTCGATCATGAAGGTCCGGCGTACGAACAGATAAGCCGGGCTGGACCAAAAAAGGGCGCAAAAAACGAAGGCCGCGCGTAGTGGAAGGCCGAGGCGCCGCACTATCAGGAAGGCGGGCCATCCGCAGGCCAGCAGAAATGAGAAACTGAGCAGGCGGCCCGTTTCATCGAGCGGGAAATCGCCCGTCGACGAGATCAGCGCTGCCAGCGATTGAAACAATGGGAATTCAAAGGGAATCGACCACGGATAGCCGAGTACCGGCGTCTGATAAGCCAGCCGCCATCCTTCCTTTATCATCCAGTACGATGTCAGCGCCGTTTGCGTTTGGCGAAAACTGTATGCTTCCAGAAGCGGCTGTTTAGCGTAAACGATAGCGACAAGGCAAGCGATAGCGGCCGCAAAGACCGCCAATATGGCTGGCCAACTCCGTTCAAGCCAGGCGCATGAAGCAAGAACCGTTGGCGGTAAGTTATCGCGCCATGCGCAGGAACGATTCAGGTTTTGCGATGTATTCGGATGCCCGCACATGAAGCAAAAAGCTAGTGAGTATTGAACACGGGTACAAGAGCGGATGGGCTATTGCACCACCGATGTTTTTTCATAAGTGGAATTCAGAATGGTCGCGCAGCGTCTTTAGCTTTCAGATGGCCAGAGATGCCGTCAATGACCAGCAGTGCGAGGAGGATGTATACGACGTAAAAGTGGCGCGCGATGAGCCGCGTGTGGGCAACACCATGGTCTTCCATGATCATGGGCCACAGGAAACAGGCGACCATCGAGACAAGGGCCAGAGCGAGAAAGCGGTACAATATGTTCCGGTCACTGCAAACACCTGCCAAGACCGCGCCCGCTATCAGGTATGCGACCACCGGCAGGACAAGCACCGGCTGTCCGCCGAAATCGCTGGCGGTGAGCGAAATCAGGTAATGCCAGGCAAGCACCAATCTTCCCGAAAGCGGCCCGAGCTTCAGGATGTAGTTACAATAAGAACATGGCTTGTTTACGGTCAGGCCCGTCAGGAAATGATAGCCGGCCGCATTGCCGGTTGCCCGATAGCGGCCGACATTCGCCAGTTCCGTGACGGCGTGGCTGATTGAGCCGTAATAGGCGGTAACCTCGAGAAGATGCAGGCTCTGGGCCAATGCGAAGCCGGCAGCGACAAAGGCAGAAAGATTGAACGCCAGCCTTTGTAACTCATTATCCCTGAGAATACGCTCACCATGATAGAGGCACGCGACTGCGAGCGGCGCCATCAGCATCACAAAAAAATAATCCCACGTGAAACACGCGGCCAGAAAGCCATAAAAGCCGGCCACGGCAAAATGACTACGGGATGAAGCAGGTTGTCCTGCATGGAATAACGGTAATAGAACCCCGACCAGCGCTAGCAAGATATAGTGCGCATAGGCGTTCGGCGAGAAATCGCTGAGCATTACCCAACCCATCGGAATGGCCGTGAAACATATAATGAACCACAATTGCCGGCGCCTGTCCGTGAGGACTGAAAACACACCCTGAAAGAAAACGAATAGAAGGAGCGAGTTGATGGCCACCGGTATGACGCGCAGCCACCGCACATCACTCGCGCCAAACAACCGAACTCCGAGTCCGGCCAGCCAATAGGGCAGGCAGGGGGAATGAAGATAGATATGCTCCGTGTCGGCGATCCTTCCGTGAGGAAAGTTCGCCTTGATCCATTGATCCGATATTACCGGCAGGCCGGCGTCGTGGACAAAGCCGTGACTGACATACCCAATTGCGGAATCGTGGATCAAAGACTCGGTGAACTCATCGAAGCGGGAATATCCCGGGGTATTTAATGCAATGAAGGCGTTTGAAATAAAAAAAAGAAAAGTCAGCGCCAGAGCCAATATGAAAGGATTTCCCTCGCGCACTCTGTTTCCCCGCCGCCGCGAAATTACGACAATCGGATAATTATCTCATCTTGCCGAGAGGAAATCATGTATCTTTTGGAGGACGGGGAGTCGAAGATTGCCGCAGAGGTTGAGAATACTGATCGCCGAAGATGATGGCGTTTCCCTGATGGTGATGGGCAATGCGCTCCGCGATCATGATGTCACTATGGCTGCTGACGGCGACGAGGCACTGAAGCACATTACAGCGGGCTCGTTCGATCTCCTGATCACAGACATCATGATGCCGCATACAAATGGCATCGGGATCATCAGGGAAGCCCGCAAGACGCATCCTCATATGAAGATCATCGCGGTTTCGTCCGGCTCGAATATGGGGCCAAAGGATGTCCTTGAGTGGGCGAAGACAGCGGGCGCCGACGATAGTCTTGAAAAACCGTTTTACGACGAGCAGCTCCGGGAAAAAGTCGGCCAAGTCATGGGCTTATAAGCGATCGTTTCTTCAGGAAAGGGCGGGCTTTATGGTCCTTTTATATTTGAATACCCCGAACTTGATTTCGTGCCGCAAAAAGTGTATATATTCACATAAGTTTGATACTGACGCGCTTTAAGACCACGGCTTTTTTGGACGACGACAGCCCGCTCCGGGCCCTGTTTTTCCCCTCAAAAAGTTCGGTTTGGCCCGTTTTAGGACGAGCTCAGGCCGGCACATCAAACGAACAACACGCCGCGAGGTCGCGGTGTGATTTAAACCCGATGTCAGACGTAAGGAGAAATTACATGGCAAAAGGAACAGTGAAATGGTTCAACCCCGCCAAAGGTTTTGGCTTCATCCAACCGCAAGACGGCGGCAAAGATGTGTTCGTTCACATCAGCGCCGTTGAGCGCGCTGGCTGGCGTACGCTGAACGAAGGACAAGTCGTGCAGTACGAACTGCAGACCGACAAAGGCAAGACCTTTGCCGCCAACCTTCAGGAAGCCGCTTAATCAGCGTCGACCATTGAATTACACGGGCACCGCAAGGTGCCCGTGTTTTTTATGATGCGATCGATATACGGATTAAACTTAAAGATTGCTCAACGCGCTGCATCACGATCAGAGGATCGTAATCTTGTCTCGCTAACTCAAGTTAAGTAAAATCCCTGCCGGCATCATGGACATTAAACAGCGCTCCGAATTCAGGTATCATTTTACGTACGCTCAAAACTGACGGCTCCGGGTTCAATTTTTCGAGGAAGCGCTGCAATGAAAGTTCTTATCGCTGAAAACAATCCCGCCAACATGACGCTGCTTTGCGACATTCTGGAGAAGGAAGGTTACAAGACGCTGCGGGCCGTCAGCGGAGAGGAAGCGCTGAATCTTTATCGCCAGCAGACTCCGGATTTCATCTGCCTCGACATCAATATGGACGATTATTCCGGCTACAACGTATGCCGCGAGATCCGCGAGATCGATAATCATGTCCCGATCGTGTTCATCAGTTCCAAGTCGAACGTGGAATCCAAGCGCATCGGTCTCGAAGTCGGCGCAGACGATTACATCGTCAAGCCGTTCGACCCGCAGGAAGTGGTGATCCGCATCCGCGCCATCGCGCGTCGGTGCAATGCGCGGGCGGCGCCCGACATGCAGAACGAGGCGTTCAACCTCGGCGAACTGAAGGTGTATCCGGGGCAGCAGCGCGCGGAGTATGAGGTCGGTTCGCGGACGGGCTTCACGTTCAAGGCCGATATCAGCCTGCGGGAGGTCAAGATTCTCAGGCTGTTCCACGACAACAAGGGCAAGGTCGTGACCCCGGAAATGCTGAAGGATTATTGCTGGGGGGCGAATGTCATGTCGGAAAGCGCGATGGTCGAGCGGCATATAGCCCAGCTTCGCAAGAAGATCGAGATAGATCCCGAATCTCCGGCGATCATCAAAAACGCGGCGGGCGGGTATGTGTTCGAATAGGAAAACCATATTACGGGCGGCTGCGCATTAGATGGACAGCGATCTGGTCAAAATATACACGCGCAACCAGCTTGTTCCGTTCAGTGTCTATGTTTTTGTCGCGGCCGGTTTTCTCGCGCTCAAGCTCTACATGTACGGCTTTGACGACCGGTATTTCCTGTTCGTGCTCCCGGGCGTCCTTATCTGGGGCTTCACCCGCATCGAAAGCCTGAGAAAGCTTTATAGCGCCGCTGTCAGTGAAAAGGAATCTGCGGAGCAGAATTGGCGGAAGATAGTTGTGCGGATCGCGTGCGACAAGGCGGCCTACATGATCCCCTGGCTCATCATCCTGTTCTGGCCGTTTGAGACAACATATCTATACGACTTGCTTCCAGGCTATGGTTTCGTCTTTTGCGCGATGGCCGCCTATGCGACGGCAAGCTCACCGTATTTTCCACTCTACCTCTGGGACGCAGGCATTCCCCTGCTATTCGCGCTCGGCGTCACCGCGCTGAATTCCCACGTGCAAGGAACTCCTTATATCGCCGCCGTGCTGCTGATGTTCGGCATCTACACCCTGATCAGCGCCCGCAACATCCGGCAGTCGATGCAGCAGCTGGTTAAAAATCGGCGCGCGCTGCAAAAGATGGCGGCGCGCGCCGCGCAGGCGAACAAGGCCAAGTCGGACTTCCTCGCGCTGATGTCGCACGAGATTCGCACGCCCATGACCGGCGTTCTCGGCATGATCGATTTCCTGGGCGAAACCCGTTTGACCGAAGAGCAGGCGGAATGTCTCGCGACAATTCAGGCTTGCTCCAAGACTCTTCTGAACACAATCAACGACATTCTCGATTTCTCGAAGATTGAGTCGGGCAAGCTCGCCATCAGTAAGATCAAGTACGACCTGCATTCCATCCTGAACAAATCGGCCGCCGTGCTGCGGCCGCTGGCCGAGGAAAAAGGGGTCGCCATCGACGTCAGCATCGATGCTAAGGTCCCGAAACTGGGCTACGGCGATCCGCACCGCGTGCAGCAGATCGTCCTCAACCTTCTTAACAATGCCGTCAAGTTCACCGAGCGCGGCGGCGTTACGCTGACCGCTTCCTATAAAATGAGCGGTAATGTCGGCATGACTCGCGTCGAGGTCAAAGACACCGGCATCGGCATGGATGACGAGACGCAGGCCAAGTTGTTCAAGAAATTCTCGCAGGCGGACGATTCTATCTCACGCAAATACGGCGGGTCCGGCCTCGGCCTGTCGATCGCCAAACAGCTGGTCGAGCTGATGGGTGGCGAGATCGGCGTGCGCAGCAAAAAAGGGCAGGGCAGCACCTTCTGGTTCGAAATACCGTACGTCGCCGCCAGAGCGGACGCCGGCGAGAAAATCGAGGAGGCGGAGACAGCAAGCCGCATTAGTCCTGAGGATGCACTCGATATTCTTGTGGTCGAAGACAACAAGGTCAATCAGATGATCTCGACGCGCACGCTGGCGAAGAAGGGCCACCGTGTGACCGTGGCGGATACCGGCGACATGGCGGTTGCGAAATTAAAGCAGACGAAATTCGACCTCGTGCTCATGGATATCAACCTGCCCGGCAAGAGCGGCATCGACACGACGAAGGAAATCAGGGCGCTAGGCGGCCGGTTCAAGGACGTTCCGATCATCGCGCTCACCGCCAACGTCACCGAGGATCACATGAAACGCTGCCGGCAGGCCGGCATGGCGGACTATGTGCTGAAACCCTTTACATCCGAGGAGCTGTATCAAGCCATCGCCCGGCACCGGCCGGCGCGAACCGGCAAGCCAGCGGAACAGCTAGCCGCCGCGCCCGTGCCCGCGGAGACGAAAACGAAGGAGGGTGCATATCCGGCGCTCAACCACAAGCTCGTGAACATCCGGGAGGAGTTCGGGCCGGAATACATGGCGCAGATGATCGAGATGTGCGGCAAGGAGATTGAGGGCCTGATCATCAAGGGACAGAGCGCTTATGACGAAAAGAATTACGAAGTTCTCGGTAATTGCGCACACGATATAAAATCGGTGAGCGGCTCCATCGGCCTGCGCGACGTTCAGGAGTTAGCGCACAGGATCGAGACATTGTGCAACGATCGTCAGTATGCCCCGCTGCAGCAGAGCGTTCCAGATCTCGTCAGCACGGCGCGGAAGGAAATCGATAAACTGTCGGTTCTCTCGTCGCAGGTTTCGTAAGCAACAGGCCCTATCGTCCCGGTGCGCCGCCGGAATCGTCTCCGACCTTTTTCTTCTTGTCGGCGTCCGACTTGTTAAACCGGCCGAGGTTGCCGAGCAGCTGCTGCGTGACAGTCAGTTCGTTGCCGGTGGTCGGGGTTGAGTCGCGCGAATAGGGGATGTCGGCCCTTTTGTGCGTCACGTCCTGGATGCCGGTGACGATCCCCTGCTGGTCGAACGTGACCTGGTAGACTTTCTCCTGGTCGATCTTGGCGTCGAGGATGCCGTGCTTCTCCGTCTTTTGCCCCATGTAGTACCAGGTATTGTCATCGAACGGCGCCTTCGTGGTCGGCGAGCCCAGTTTGCGTAGGATGTCCGACTGCGTATCCTGCCCGACCTTGACGTCGGCCACCTGATAGTCCTGCAGAATGTTGCCTCGGACAGCAAGCGTTGGAGAGCAGCCGGCTGTCAGCAGGACGGCAACGGCGGCGGAAACGAGAAGTCCTTTGGCGTTCATGGCGGTTCCAAGGTTGTTCAGGCCAGCGATTATAAGCCGTGACAACGGGCTGGCAAGGACAAGCGTTAAAAATATTAACCTTTTATTAACCTTTAATCCTTAATATTTCCATAATAAATTACGCAAGGGCAGGGAGAAATTCATGGGCGGCAGACATTTCGAGACCAGTTTCGATACCTCAGCCAGAAAGTACGGCTTTCGCGATTCCCGCGACCTCGAGGACACATTTAATCTCGGCAAGCCCGGCAACCCGTTCCAGGTCGATGGCCAATTCAGCCAGTGCCTCAGCACGATGGACAAGATCAAGAAGCTCTATGTCGAATGGCAAGAGACACCGCAGGGCACGCATAATTGGCGCGACACGCTGACCTTGGATATGTGGGATGGCCGCACCCGCCGCGATATCTGCCGGGACAATCTGAATAAATATTTGGATACCGTCCAGCATGACTGGGGTTTGAGCGACTCCCAGATGAAAAAAATCTGCGGCAAAATGGGTGTGCCGGTGAACGAGAAAGCCCGCGTAGCGATGAACAGTGATCTGGA
Organism: Patescibacteria group bacterium; assembly: GCA_035494535.1. Taxonomy (GTDB): domain Bacteria; phylum Pseudomonadota; class Alphaproteobacteria; order Micavibrionales; family Micavibrionaceae; genus JACQIJ01. The sequence goes on from DATJGZ010000233.1 coordinate 7,481, forward strand.
CAAGAAGTCGATCACCACGGATATCCGGCCGACAATGGCGTTCAATAGCATCCCGGCGAACATACCGGTCACGACCGCGGCGCAGCCGGCCATGCGGGTTACGGCCAGCGGACCGGCGCCGGGCGTAGCCGCCTGATAGCACGGGAATCCACGTTTTTTATGGTTTTTTGAAGCCAAACCGTGCTATATGCGCGGTGTTTGAAAGGCTAGGAATTTGATGTTCCGCTTCATTGAAAATATGCGCCGCCGCCGCGAGAATGCGGAAAGATTGTACGCCGTTGTCCAGCTGCAGGCGCGCCGCCCGGAATTCTTCCTCTCGCACAACGTGCCGGACACGGTCGATGGCCGGTTCGAACTCATTCTTTTGCACGCCTTCCTGTTCTGGAACCGCTCGCGTGGGGAAGGGAAAGAGGGCGCGAAGCTGGCGCAGGCGCTGTTCGACGCGATGTTCCGGGATATGGAGCGGGCGCTGCGCCTGATTGGTATCGGCGACCTCGCGGTGCCGCACCAGATGCGCCGTATGATGAAGGGATTCAAGGGCCGCGCCATGGCCTACCGCGAGGGGCTTGAGAACCCGGACGACCCCGAAGTGATGCTCGGCGCCATCAGCCGCAATCTGTTCGGCACGATCGAGGAAATTACGGACGATGGCCCGTTGTACTGGTTCGCGGCCTATATCAAGCGGCAGGCGGGCTATTTGGCGGCGCAGCCGTGGACAGATTTGGCCGCCGGTATTATATCTTTTGAAGGAACGGAACATGTCGAAGAAATCTCAAAAAAATCCGACGACTCCCGAATGGCCGCACGCGGTTGAGGTCGAGCACCTCGGCCCCGCCCCGCAGAAGGTCGCGTTGTCCTCGACGGCGCAGCAGCGGCGTGATCTGGCGCGCCGGCTGAAGGTCGATTCCGTCGACAATTTGTCGGCCTCGGTGGTTGTCGAGCGCCGTCCCAACAGCCATATCATCCACGTCACGGGGTCGGTGACCGCCGATGTCGTGCAGTCTTGCGTGGTCACGCTCGAGCCCGTCAGGACGCATCTCGACGAGGAGATCGACAGCTGGTTCAGCGACGAGAAGGATATCGTCTCGCTCAACCGGGTGAAGCGCGAGCAGCAGGGCCTGCGCGCCGACGCCGAGTTGGAGATCTTGACTGAGGAGGAGGACCCTGAACCTGTTCACGAAGGGGTGATCGACGTAGGCGAGCTGGCGGCGCAATACCTGTCGCTGGCTATTGACCCATATCCCCGGAGCATCACCGCCCGGAACATGCCGGAAGGCAACGAGACGGTGATCACGGCCGGGGAGCGCCCGAACCCGTTTGCCGCGCTAAAGGACTGGAAAGCAGGCAAAAAACCCGAAAAATAGCGATTTTGCTTGCGCGGGTGCCTGAATTGAGCTATCTAAACCCCCTGTTTTAACTGACTTTACAAAGGATAACGGCCATGGCTGTACCCAAGAGAAAGACCTCGAAATCCCGCCGCAACATGCGCCGGTCGCACCATGCGCTGAAGGCCACCAACTGGATTGAGGACGCCAGCTCGGGTGAAGCCCGCCGTCCGCATCACATCGACCTCAAGACCGGCAGCTACCGCGGCCGCCAGATTCTCGAAGGTCGCGGCTAAGCCCGTAACGCGGCTTGACTTTTAAGCCCGGCGTTGCGATTTTTGGCAGGTCTTTAACCTGATATTCCGACAGCGCCGCGCGTACCGATGCCTCCAGATCAAACCATTGCCCTTGACGCCATGGGCGGCGATTTCGGCCCCGAGGCTATCGTGCCCGCGGCGTCGCTGGCGCTGGCCGAGGTTCCGGGCACGCACTTCATTTTCTTCGGCGACGAGAAGCGCATCAGACCTCTGCTCGACCGGGATTCAAAACTCAAGGCCGTCTCCAGCATCGTACATACGGACAAGGTGATCGCGCCGGACGAAAAACCTTCCGCTGCGCTCCGCACGGGCAAGGACTCCAGCATGCGGCTGGCCATCGACGCGGTGAAGGAGGGCAAGGCGGGCAGTGTGGTCTCCGGCGGCAATACCGGCGCGCTGATGGCAACGGCCAAGATCGTGCTGAAAACACTGCCCGGCATCAACCGCCCGGCCATCGCCAGTGTGTTTCCGACGCTGAGAGGGGAGACGGTCATGCTTGACCTCGGCGCGAACATCTCCTGCGACGCCGAGATTCTTGTGCAGTTCGCGGTGCTCGGCGCCGTCTATGCGCGCGTCGTGCGCGGCATTGAAAATCCGACGGTGGGCCTGTTGAATGTCGGATCAGAAGAAATGAAGGGGCACGACCAACTCCGCGCGGCCTCCGCCATACTTTCTCAAGTGCAGTTCCCCGGCCGCTATTACGGCTTCATTGAGGGCAACGACATTCCCGAAGGAAAAGTCGATGTCGTCGTCACCGACGGATTTACCGGCAACGTCGCGCTGAAGGTTGCCGAAGGCGTCGGGCAATTAACGCGGAAATATCTGCGCGAGGCGATCAATTCGTCGCCCCTCGCAATGCTCGGCGCGTTCCTTGCGCGCGCCGCCTTGAAACGGGCCAGCCGCAAAATGGATCCGCGCACGCATAATGGCGGCATGTTCCTTGGCCTCGCCGGCATCTGCGTGAAAAGCCACGGCAGCATGGACAAATACGGTTTCGCGCGCGCGATCGTCGTCGCGGCGAGGCTCGTCAGCCAGGGATACAACGACCGCGTCGCGAAGGAGATCGATACGCTCATGCATCAGGAATCCTTCATTGCGGCCTTGGCGCAGGCAGGCGGCGCATGACCATTCGCTCCGTGATTGCCGGCTGCGGCAGCTACCTGCCCGAGCAGATCGTGACCAACGCTGACCTCGAGAAGCGCGTCGACACTACGGATGAGTGGATCGTCCAGCGCACCGGCATTCGCGAACGCCATCTCGCCCGCGACGATGAACCCACTTCGGTCATGGCGACAAAGGCCGCGCGCGCAGCGCTCGCGCACGCGAAGCTGACGACCGCCGACATCGACGGCGTGATCGTCGCCACCTGTACGCCCGACACAACC
>DATJGZ010000234.1:0-11345 GCA_035494535.1 Patescibacteria group bacterium
TCGATCAGCAGCGGTAAGGCGATTGCCGCTGCGAGGACGGGGCGTTCCTTCATTTCCTTAAGCAAAAGAAGGCCTATTTCAAAAAGATATAAAAGGACAAGGATGAGGCCGCAAAGTCCGGTCTTCAGCCAGTAGCTAGTAAGCAAGCTGTGGGTGAAGTTGACGGTTTCACCGCCCACCGCAGGGGACGCTACATGCGCGCCCCATCCTTTGCCAAACAAGATCGCGAACGGGTCGTCATCCAGACTGTCGAACACCGCGAGCGCTTCCTGCCAGCGCATGTTGGCGCCCACCAATTCCGTTTTCAGGGCCATGACGTGATAAATTTTCAGCCCGACACCGCCGGCCGCCAAAGCCAAGGCGATAAGCGCGAGTAAGGGAAGCATCGCCCGTCGTGGACGGTGAATGACCGCCGCGAGAAGCAGGCCGCCGACATAGATAAGAACGGCCATGAAACTCGCGCGCTGTTTTGCCAGTATCATCGCAGCTAAGGGAACGGCAGAAACCGCCAACATGAGCGCCGCTGATATTGTCCGCGGCAATGTGGCTCCTTCATAGAGCTGCCGTCCGGCAAGGCCGATGAGCAAAAGCGCCGAAAAAAGGACTGTCGGCGCGTTGGTCAGATATAAGGGATCGGCCATGACCGGCTTATGCCCCGTCAGCCAGTGTATCAAAGGATGTGCGGCCGTCCGCGCTGCGAACAAAACGCCGGCCGTCAGTATCATTCCTGTCCAAAAAGTGCGGGTAAATTTACCGGTGGTCGGAGACTGGATGAAAAAGGGAATAAGCATGAACAGGAAGGGAATTACGTCGCGAACGATCGCGACCGGTTCCGTGCCCGCAGTAAATGCCACAATAAGGGGCACGGACAGTCCGTAAAGCAGCAAAGTTTGGGCGCGAATCCGCCAGGGCGGCGCAGCCTCGGATACCTTTTGAAACAAGAAACTTGCCGAAGCAAGAACCAGCAGCAGACCCGTCAATACCTCAGTGAACGAGAGCTTATCCGGCGTCGGAGAGCCGGCAACCGCATATACAAAAATTGCAGAAGTCAGGAAGAAAGATTGAATGCCGAACGTGCCGCCGCGCAAAGACGGCCGGGTATTCGGCCATGTTTCGCCCGTCATGCCGCACGATAGCGCAGCAACGGCGGTTTTTCAGCCCCGAATCGAACGAAAAATAATTTTAATGCTGGACGTAGATCGGTGGCGCTTCACCCGAACCCGATTGCACATTGTTGCTGTGGGCATGCGTGGTGTTGCGGACCTTGTGTTCCCTTTTCGACCCGTGATGGACGAAATTGCCGGCGCCGGGATGCGGCACTTGCGGCGTCGTGGCGGCTGTTTTTCTCAGGCTGGCCAGGAAAGCATAGGAACGTTGCCGGTCCTGCTCGGCCAGCGCGACCTGCTCCTTGTGTCTTACATCGAAAAGCGCCCTGGCGGCCGAAGTGTAGACTTCAAGGTCCCGATAAAATGCGTCATTCGCTTCCTGATCGAATCCGTGCTTTTCCGGCTGGTCATTCCGGTGAGAGAAATCATAAGGTTTCGGGGTCCCGACTCCCGAATTGGGCTCCTCGGTCCCAAATAATTTACGTAAAAACAAAGGCTTGGCGGTGCTGTTGCTGTTCGGCGTCACGTAAACCGGCGGATTCGCATCCTCCTGCGCGTGAACGATGGGAGGCAGCCCCATAAATCCGGCCGCAAAAACCGCTAGTGCCAATAGTTTGAAACCGCCGATTCTCATCAAAAGCTCCCTAAAATGCCCCGCCTGCGCCCTAAGACCCGCATAATCCATTATACCAACACCGGGCGCTCCGGGGCAATTTGCATCGGAAAAAAGCCTGAAAACAAGCCTGTGAAAAAGGGTCAAATTTAATTTCCGCAATTAATGTTTTATTAAACATATAGGACCATGATGAAGGCAGTTTCGGAAATACCAGGTCAACAAACGACGGCAATGGAGCGTGTGATGCAAGTCAACATAAAGGAATACCTGAACGAAACAGGTCTCGAAGAACAGATGTATCCGGGCAAGCGGGTGGTCAAGAAACTGCCCCAGCCGGGTGAGCACAAAAGCCACTGCGTCGTTTACGACTGGCGCGCCCCGGACACGCTCCGGATCGACATCAAGGCCGGTTTGAGCGGCAAGGATCTGAACCGCAAGGACCTCGGCAAATACCCGATCAGCTTCCAGGCGCCGACTTATCTGGAGATCGACACCTCCGATGCCCACAACCAGAACGCCGCCATTGAGGCGACCGATGAAGAAGAGGGCGACGAGGAAGGCGAAGAAGGTTCGTCCGGCAAGGGCGGTGGCGGCGGCAAAAAACCCGCCATGAAGAAAAACATGTTCGCCGCGTTCTCGAACGTGGTCGAAGGCAAGATCGCCGAACTCGGCGAAGTCAAGAAACTGGTCGTCATGGGCAAGGAAATCGCCAAAGAGGCTTTCGGCTCGGTGATGAAAGTGATCGCCGCCCAGATCAAGAATGCGGCTGTTGTGCCCGTCAACATTCTCGCCTCCGTGACCAAGGTCACCGTCGCGACCCCGGGCGGCCGCGCGCTGAATGAACTGGCCCAGGGCCAGATCGAAGGCGCCGATGTGAAATACAAGCCGAAGGATATGTTCGGCGTCGGCGGCCCGTAACAAGTTTCTCCATTGGTTGATGAAAAAGAAGATCCCCCGCGCGAGCGGGGGATCGGTTTTTTGGGCTGCGCTTGTTATATGCTTTCCCGGTTTTTCCCATCCGTGGATGATCGTGCTAAATTAGTCGATGTGATAATATCTATTATGAATAGTCTATAAATGAGGGAAGAGGACGATAAAGACGATGCCCTGACGGAAGAAGATGGGCGGTTTGTATCTCAGCTTTCTGGCGAGATAATTACACGCATCGATCAAACGATACTTTCAAAAACTCGCCCGAGATACGCAAAAGTTGCTCGTGTAGTTGGCGACGTAAAGAGCACGCTTCCTGATATACCGCCTGTTTTCATTTCTCAGCGTATCTCAAAGCTCGTGGAGAAGGGGTTGTTAGAATCCCAAGGAAACCTTCGCCGGATGCGCACTAGCGAGGTTCGCCTGCCAAGTTCTCCACTTTCAAAAGATGAACTGGAGGAAATGATTGCGGCCGGCGATTACGGCACGCTTGGCAGTTATTATGAGAGCGGCCAGGGAGTGCCGAAGGACTACAAAGAGGCGATGAAGTGGTATCAGAAGGCGGCAGATCGCGGCGAAATATGGTCGCAGCTTGCTCTAGGGCGCTTTTACCTGAATGGCTACGGAATGAAGCAGGACTTAGAACAGGCCTGTTTCTGGTTCTGCCTATTTGAAAGGAATTCAGGTAGGAAATATCCGCTCGCCGCTGCGGATGGGCGTAACGAAATAGCCAAAGTTTTGAGCAGTAAACGGATTGAAGAGTTGAAGAAGCTCGCAGAACAATGGAAGCCGACGGAGCTCTGATGTGATAATGTTTGTTACGGTAAGGAATGCTAATTGAAAAATAAGTTCATTGACTGGCGAGGTTTTGCGGCCTCGATGACCATCATAAGTATACTGTCACTGATAGCCCATAAGATCTGGGGCGTATCATTTTGGTTAGCATTCGGCATGGTTTTTTTCGCGATAGCGCTCAACGGCATAATCATTGCCTTCGAGAATCCAGATTTTTCCACTGGCAAAGAAAAGGATACAAGATCGGACGGCGATAAATCCCCGTGACGGGCAGAAACTCCAAGTTTACTCCGGTGTGATAATGTATCTTATGAAATCGCAATAACTTACATCTAGTCCCTTGCGATAAAAAACGCAGCGGTTTGGCCGCTGCGTTTGAAATGACAATCCGAAATAAAACTAAGCCACTTTCTTCTGCGCCTGCGCGGTCAGGACCTCGCCGACCAGCGTCACCAGCCGGTCGATGTGGTTCTGGTTCAGGATGAGCGGCGGGCAGAGGTACAGGTTCGCCCCGCCCCCGCCGAAGCGCACCATCGCGCCGCGGTGGAACAGCTCCCACGACGCCTCGCGGCAGTGCTTGAAGAAGTCGTCCTTCGGCCCGGCCTCGAGCTCGATGGCGGCGAGGATGCCGCAGTTGCGGATGTCGATGACGCGCGGCTTGTTCTTCAGGCTATGCACCGCGTCCTCGAACGGCTTGGCCATTTTCTGGGCGTTCTCCCAGATCTTGCCGTCCTGCATGGCGTCGAGCGTGCCGATGGCGGCGGCGGCCGCGACCGGATGGCCGGAATAGGTATAGCCGTGCATGAGCTCGATCACGTGCTCCGGCCCCTTCATGAAGGCGTCGTGGATTTCGTTGGTGACGAAGGTGGCGCCCATCGGGATGGTGCCGTTGGTGATGCCCTTGGCCATGGTGATGATGTCGGGCTGGACCCCAAAATAATCGGCGCTCGAGATCGCGCCGAAACGGCCGAAGCCGGTGATGACCTCGTCGAAGATTAGCAGCACGCCGTATTTCTTGCAGATCTCGGCGACCTTTTTAAGGTACCCCTCCGGCGGCGGTAGCACACCGGTGGCGCCGGCGACCGGCTCCATGATGACGGCGGCGACGTTCTTCGGATCATGCAGCAGGATGCGGCGCTCGAGGTCGTCGGCGAGATGCGCGCCCCATTTGGGCTGGCCCTTCGAGAAGGCGTTCTTCTCAAGGTTGTAGGTATGCGGGATGTGGTCGATGTTGGGCAGCAGCTGGCCGAAATAGGCGCGGTTCGGCGTGATGCCGCCGACCGAGATGCCGCCGAAATTGACGCCGTGATACGAGCGCTCGCGCCCGATGAGAATGCGCCGCGTCCCCTCGCCCTTCAGGCGGTGGTAGTTGAGCGCGATCTTGAGCGCGGTCTCGACCGCTTCCGAGCCAGAGTTGCTGAAAAACACATGGCCGAAATCCTTCGGCATCGCCGCGCACAGGCGCGAAGCCGCCTTGAACGCCGTCGGGTTGCCGTACTGGAAGAACGAGACATAGTCGAGCGTATCGAGCTGCGCCTTAATCGCTTCCTTGACCTTCGGGTTGCCATGGCCGGCATTGACGCACCACAGGCCGGCGATGCCGTCGATGATCTCCTTGCCTTCCTGGTCGTAGTAGTACATGCCCTCGGCCTTCACGACCATGCGGGGCGACTTTTTGAAATAGCGGACGGGCGTGAACGGCATCCAGAATTCGTCGAGCGAATTTGCGGCCGTCGTGAAATCATAAGCCATGGTATATCTCCCGGAAAACAAAGGTTTTATAGCTTTGGCGACAGTACCAGTTTGCCCAAAACCGCGCAAGGAACGCCCATATTGCGTCGCGCAGGCCCGGTTTGAATTCCCGATGATCTGGTATAAGTTTGTCGCATGAATTCAGCAGGGTACAACGGCAACGGCCACGATCCGGAACATGAGCCGGAGGACGATGACAACATCATCCGCCTGCCGCTGCAGGACAATCGACCGCCGCCGCGGCGTGAGCCGATGTTCAATCTGCCGCCGGCGACCAAATACCTTATTCTTCTTTTGGTTGCCGTTCATGTCGCGCTACAGATTCTGAGTCCGGCGAAACAGGACTGGATCATCATGCATTTCGGCTTTGTTGCCGGCATATATACGGGCCATGCGCCGTTCACCTGGATGGCGATTGCCGCGCCGCTGACCTACATGCTGCTGCATGGAAGCTGGCTGCACATTGGCGCCAATTCATTCATGCTGGCGGCCTTTGGCGCCGGGGTCGAACGCCTCATGGGCAGCGTCAAAATGCTGATTTTATTTGTTTTATGCGGCCTCGCCGCCATCGCGGTGCAATTCGCGGTCGCGCCCTTCCTTACTGACCCCGTCATCGGTGCGTCCGGCGGGATCAGCGGCCTGTTCGCCGCCGTGCTGCTGATGATGCAGAAGGGCAGCTATGTGCAGCCGGGACGCTATGGCATCTGGCCTTTGGTCATCGTCTTCATTGTCATGCAGGCGGGCTTCGGCTCGAGCGGCGTCGGGCCCGGCGGCGGCAATATCGCCTGGGTTGCCCATATTGGCGGTTTTCTCGCCGGCCTCGCGCTGCTGAAACCGGTGCTCAGGCTGCATCTCGGGCGCCGGTAATTTATTTACATAACTATTGACAAGTTGGTGCTTTTACAATAGGATATCCGCGCCTGGCAATCGGGGTGTAACGGATGTTCCTGACGGAAGCATTGAGGGATTTGTTTGAGGAGGCGCGGTCGATGTTCGACCGGTCGGCCTCCGTCGACGACTACCTTCAACGGGATCTCGCCGGCCTCAACCGCCGCATCGAACGCATGAAAGACCCCGAACTCGGCGCCGTGGGCGCCGCCCTCCGCGAGGCTTTTGCCGCCACCGGCTGTCAGGAAGCGGTCGATACGTCGCTTGAGGTCAGCGCGGGATTTCTGCCTGCCGAAAACGTAATCCATTACGGGCAGCAGGACCTGCGCGAGCGGCGCGTGCTGATGATCGACAAATTTCACGAAAACGAACACGCCCTGCAATGGGCCGCCGCAGCGGCGCTCAGCGCCGATCCCGGCAACGACAATGTCAGCATCATCCTGAGCCCCCGCGATTTCGTGCGCGCCCTCGTGCTAGCGGAAATGGATGCGCGCGCCAAACAAACGTGGCTTTTGTCGCTGGCCGCCAAGGATTTCCACGGACTCGCTGCGCGGGCCAACGATCAAGAGCTGCAACTATCCGTCTCCGCTTTCCGCCGCCTGCGCAGAAAGACCGGCAGCCTTCAGGAAGCTCTCCGCCAGACGGCGAGCACGACCCTCGGCATGCAAGGCTGCTGGATTGCCTTAGAACAGGGCGGCGAGAAGACGCTCCGCGAGTTCTATATCGACCGCTACCTCGGCCATTATGCCCGCGCGATTGGCAACCGGAAGGACAAGTCGAAGCTGACCGTTGTTGCCCTCGGCGACGATGACATTCGCGCCATCGGCGGCGCGTTCGGCCCTAATACCTTCACCGACGACGCCGGCAATGTGTTGCCCGTTTTCAAGGACATTCGATTCTCCGACGCGCAGGAGAGATTCATCGCCTCTCTCAACAAAACTTTGGGAATTACGGACGAAAAAAGTCTTCCGGATTTCAGCGCTACGCTGCGCGCGCAGGGACAGACAGAAGAAAGCTTCATGGCAGCCGCAATGCCGCAACAGAGTGCTAGTTTCGTCCGGCCGGCGCCGTGATCAGAAGTTCGCTGCGGTCGTTCGCCGCGCTGTCTGTTTTCTCGGGCAGCGGATGATCCCAGACAATTGTATTAAACGATCCATGCGGCTGCGCGATTGGCGACCAGCGGTCATAGACCCGTCCCGACTCTTTACAAACCCAGGTCTTTTCCGGCGCGGCCTCGGCCGCCTTGCGCAACATCAGCGTCGCTTCCTCCGGCCGGTCGAGCGCCTGCGCGAGGCGCGCCCGCAGGCGGTAAAGGCGCGGGCCCACCCGCATGGAGCTCGCGCGGTCCAGATAAGCGCGCGCCGATCCCCACAGCCCGTTTTCGATGGCGGCAGCCGCCGCGGCCAGCTGGCCTTCGGCGTCGTCGGGCCGCAGCGCCACGAGACGCTCGAACCACTTCATGCGGCCGGCGCTGTCCTTGCCCATCTTCTTCGGTATGGCTTCATGCCAGAGCTCGGCAAGCTCAGGATGCGGGTGCTCCTTCCACGCCTTTTCAATCACGTCTGCAGCCGCTTTGAGGTTGTCCCGGCTTAAATAGTGCTTCGCCAGCGCCAGCGCCGCCGGCACGAACGCAGGATCGGCATTCCGCGCCTGCTTGAGCCGCGCGAGCGCGGCACCCTCGTTGCCCGAACGCATGAACTCCTCGGCCTCCTGCAGCAGCAGCGCAACGCGGTCGCGCATCGCCCGGCCTTCGTCCAGCGCCTTCTGCTTTATGCCCTGCTCCAGCAGCTTGAGCGCATCGTTCCAGTGTCCCTGCCGCACCTTGAGATCGTAGGCCATGCGCAGCGCCCACGGTTGTTTCGGATGCAACGCCAGCGCACGCTGCGCGAGCTCGGATGCCTGGTTTGTCTCCCCGCGCTCAAGCGCATTCACCAGCAGACCGCGCAGGCCTAGGAACGACGTGTCGCTGTTCGCCATCAGCTTCTCAAAAAAGCCGTGCGCCGCCTTGTCGTCGCCCTTGAGCCGTGCGGCCTGCGCCTCGAGCAGGACCGTCAGCCCCTTGTCGTGTGCCATGAATTTCCGGGCGCGATGCGAATGATAATTCGCCATCTTGGCATCGCCGGCGGCGACCGCCGTCAGGCCGAGCGTCAAAGCACGCAGGCCCTTGTGGCGCCGCCCATAGTCGCGGTATCGGTTCCAGGACGCAGGAAATGTAACGAAGGCGTGGAGAATCTTGTAAAGCAGGAGGCTGAACAGCACCAGAATGAGCACCGCCAGCAGCGCCAGCCCGACCTGCGTCTTGATCTCGTAGCCCTGCCAGTTGATGTCGATCTGCCCCGGCCGGTTGGCTACCCAGACGGCGACGGCCACAAGAAGGCCGGTCTTGATGACAAACCACAGAGCACGAAGCATCCGTACGCCCTCCTTCAGGCGTCAGGGGTTTGCGGAAGCCGGTTCCGCAGCCGTATTCGGTTGCGCCTTCGGCGGCGCTTCCATATTTTCCCGCTGTATCAAAAGATCGCTGACTTCCCGCGCTTCCAGCGTAATCTTGGCTTTGGCCACGAACGGCTCCGCCAGCTTCTGCACATCCGCCGGCAGCGCGCCGATTTCCTTGAGCGCGCCATCGATGTTGCCATCTTTGAGCGACTGCTGCGCGCGGTCCACCGTCGCCTGCACGTCGGTGCCGCTGATGAGGTTGCCGTCCTTGCGGACTTCGACAAGGTTGCCGAGACTGGCTTTTGCCTTGTCGACCGCCGAAACATCGTGCCCCTGCAGCGATGCCTTTACGAGATTAGGGGCAAGCGCGGACAGCTCGTCGGACAATTGCGGCAATGGCGTCACGGCCTGCGCCGCGTCGGGCGCCAACTTTCCGACGGCCGCGTTAAGGTCGGAGGTCTCGCTGCCGAGAATTTTCTGAAGCAGAACGACGTCCTCAATGACGGACATGCCATGCTCAAGCGCCTGACGCAATTGCGCGCTAATGATCAGTAACACGCCCTGCTTGACCTCGGATGCGGGAACGCCGGTAAAAAGCTGCTCCAGCGTCGTATTCTGTTGCAGCGCCTGCTGCAGGACCGTATCCAGTTGCGCCGGATCCTGCGTGGCGCTGGCAAGCGAGCTCAGCGCGTCGATGGCGGTCGCCAGCGTTTTGCGCCCGTCGGGCGTCTGCTCCATGGTTTTTATGCGATCGGATAATTCCTGCAATCCCGCCGGGCCGGCGAAGGCGGCAACCTGCTGCTCGAGCTTCGTTACGCGGTCGACCAGCAGGCCCGGATTGACGACCGAGTTGTTCATGCCGGTCATGGCGTCGATGCGTTTTGCGGAGGCGTCGAGATCACGCTGCAATGTCTGGACCTGGTCTTGCAGCTGATGGATGGTGCTCAGCATCTCCGGCGGGATGAAGCCGGTTTTCATGTTGGCCTCGTCTGCGCGGATCTGCTGCTCGAGGCGCGCGATCTGGCGTTGGCCCGGGAACAGGACGAAGATCATCAGCAGGGAAAGGAGGAATACCGCCACCAGCGCGGTTTTCTGGACCGCGCGCTTCTCGGCGCGCTTGATCCACGCCATAAGCTGACTGTCGTCGTAGACTTCGGGGGAATTATCCGGCTCAGCCGCGCGACGAAGTGGCGTATCGAGCGGCAATGCCGCCGGTGCTTCTCCTGAGCCTGCGGACGGCAAGCCGGTATTTTGGTTGGCCGCCGGTTGCTTCTCAATCAAGTCGGACAGATCGATGTTGTTGACCACGGCCGCGCGCAGCACGTCCTCGCGCCTGTTTTCCGGAATGATGTCGCGCTTCTTCCAGCCCTGTACGGTCGTGACCGGTACGGCCATCTTGCTGGCCATCGGGCGGATGCCGCCGAAGCGCTCGATGATCTTGGCCGCGTCATGCAGCGCACCCTGATTCTGACTATCGGACATGAAATTATCGCTTTCCAAAAGCGCCAGGATACCTGCCATGTCAGGGGCCGGCGCCGCCCGTACGCTTCGCCATGGCAGAGATTCCACGGACTCTACCACTGAATCGCTCAGACACAAGGCGTTTATTGAGGTTGCGGCCTGCGTACGGCCGTACTTTTCGAGCAATTCCGCGAAGATCCGGCCCGTCCGCGGTGAGAAAAACAGGGCAAGGTCAAATTGCTTCGCGTCGAGCGCTTGCAGACATTCATCGCTCAATGCATCTGCCGCCTTCGCCTCGTACAGCGGCAAACGCTCGACCGTGAATTCCTTCGCGATAACCTCGCCCGCGGTGTGGAGTCCACAGACATGCAGCACCGGCCGGTTGTCCCGCGCCTTGACCTGCATCAGCAACCGGTTGAGCGCGCCGAGGTCGCCATCAGCCGCCGTTATATTTTTAAAACCGGCCTCGCGCGCGGCATCGGCCGTGGCTTCGCCCACCGCATAAACATGCAGCGACCTGTCATTTGTTCGGGCCGCAAGGACGCGTACACCCTGCGCGCTTGTGAAGGCCAGTGCCTGATAACCGGACAAATCCGGCAGCGGCGTCGCTAATGGCACAATCTCCAGCATCGGCTCGATGAAACATTTCCATCCTCGTGCCGCCAGCAGCCGGGCCGTGCTCTCAGCCTCGCCTTGCGGTCGGGTGATCAGCACCGTGCCGGGTTTCATCCGTGTAACAATTCCTTCGGCGCCCGCGCCTTGATCCTGGTGCCGAGCTGCGCACCGAAATCGCGCGCCTGCTCGACCGACAAAACCGCCTGATCGCCTTTTTCCTGAAACATCTGGCGGCCGTCGGGCGACGCGAGAATGACGCTGAGGTTCATTGATTTTCCTTCAGCAACAGCGTGAGCACCAATGGGCGTGTAGCAGGAACCGCCGAGAACTGCGACTGCCGCGCGCTCAGCCGCCGCGCATAATCCCGTTTTCGTGTCGTGGATTCGATCGAACAGCGGATACAGTTCGCGGTCGCCCGCGCGCAGCTGGATGCCGATAATCCCCTGCCCCGCCGCCGGCAGCATCACATCGGTATCGAGGACCGAGGCGGCTTCGTCTTCGAGATCGAGCCGCCGCAGGCCCGCCAACGCCAGCAACGTCGCATCGACCTGCCGATTACGCAGCTTCTCGATCCGCGTGGGCACGTTGCCGCGCAATGACACGACCCGCAAATCCGGCCGCCGCGCCAGCAGGAACGCCCGCCGCCGCGGGCTGGACGTTCCCACGACCGCCTGCTCGGGCAATTCGTCCAGCGTTTCATAATCATTAGCCAGAAACGCGTCGCGCGCGTCGGCGCGGGGCAGCAC
>DATJGZ010000235.1:0-3115 GCA_035494535.1 Patescibacteria group bacterium
GAGCCTGCTCAAGGCGCTCTCGTATCCTTTCCTTATGGCGGCGCTATTCTACACGGGGTTTCATTTCCCGCGTGAACTGACGCTGCTGACGGGCTTTCTGCTCATGTACCACGTCTATGCCGGCGAGGTTAAATTCATCAAGCGACCCTTCAATCTGCCGTATCTTGTGCTGATCACCGCACTGGGAGCGGTGACAACCTCGTGGCTGTATGCGCGCCTTTGGGACGCACAACTGAACTTGCCGCTGCTGTGGATTCCCGTGCTGATCACGGCGGCCGTTGCCGTCGGCCTGTTCATCTATGACCGCGGCAAGCTCGAGATAGAGATGTATTTCTGGTCCCTCCTCTTCATGCTGCTGGTCCTGCTCGGCCTCGAAGTCACAGGCCACCGCCCCGTCCCGGTGCAGATCCTCGGCTTCGTCGTGCTGGCGCATTACATGACTTTCTACGTCCATGTCGTCCGCCGCTTCTGGAAGCAGGAGAGCAAGAAGAAGCTCAAGATATTCCTCGCCGAAGGCATCGCCAGCAACGCCGCCTTCGTCGGCATTTTCATCGTCGTCATGTATGTTCTCAATGGCCATAGCATTGCTTATCCGTATTTGTTCACGCCGATCGCGTTCTACGTCTGGTCGCTCTTCCACTTCATCACGACGTTCCGTCCGGAGGACTACAAGGACGCCCTGAAAATCCGGATGCCGGCCCCGCTCACGGAAGCCTATGCCTAGCGGCAAAATACAGTCCCTTGTCGGGGATACACCGACCGACCGGAACCAGATCCCGAATCCGTTCCACCTGCATTTCACGTCCGGGTTCCGGCAATGGCTGGCGCAGGAGCGCATAAGTCTCGCGCTGACGACATACGAAGGCGGCAAGCTCATCATTATCGGCCCCGGCCTGCAGGGCGGCACCGTCGTGACCGAGCGTAATTTCGAGCGTTGCATGGCGCTGCACGTCGAGGGCGACCGCAACATCTGGATTTCGACCAACCATCATGTCTGGCAGCTCGAAAACGGCCTCGATCCCGGACAGCTCTTCGAGGGCCAGTGGGATCGGGTCTATCTACCCCGCACAGCGTTGGTCACGGGGGGCGTCGACGCACACGACATCGCGCGCGCGAATGACGGGAATCTCTACGGCGTCATTACGACCTACAACTGCATCGCGCGCCTGTCGCCCGGCGAAAAGGGCAGCTTCTCGCCGTACTGGCGACCGCCCTTTGTTGACCGCATCGTGGCTGAGGACCGCTGCCATCTGAACGGCATGTGCCTAGGAGACGGCAAATTGGCTTATGCTTCCCTGGTCGCCGCTTCGAATGAGAATTATGGCTGGCGCAAGAAAAAGAACGACGGCGGCATGATCGTCGACATCCGCACTGATGAGATCGTCGCCGAAGGTCTGTGTATGCCGCATACGCCGCGCCTGCACAATGGCGATCTGTGGTTCCTTGAAGCGGGGCGCGGTTACATCTGCCGCATCGACCGCCGCACGAAAAAAGTTGAGCGGGTACTGTGGCGCCCCGGCTTTCTGCGCGGCCTGCGTTTTCACGGCAAACATGCCTTCGTCTGCTGCTCCGCACCGCGAGATGAGACATTCAATGGCCTTCCGCTGGATGAGGAACTGGCAAAGCGTAACGAGGAAGCACGCTGCGCCCTGGACGTCATCGATCTCGACCGCGGCGAAGTGGCGCATTCGGTCGCGATTACCGGTTCGGTGAAGGAGATTTACGACATGGCGCCGCTGGAGAATTGCCGCCAGCCCCTGCTCTATGGCATCGAGGGCGACGACATCCGCAAGATCGTCGTCCTCGGCCCCGACGAATCCGGCCGCAGGCCCAAGACTTGACGGCCCGGCGGTCAGCATTTAATTAAACCGCATCATGACCTTCGTCGTCACAGAAGTCTGCATCAAGTGCAAGTACACCGACTGCGTGGAAGTCTGCCCGGTCGACTGCTTCTATGAAGGCGAGAACATGCTGGTCATTCACCCGGATGAGTGCATCGACTGCGGGGTGTGCGAACCGGAGTGCCCGATCGACGCGATTGTTCCGGATACCGACCCCCGGGCCGATTCGCTGCTGCAGGTGAATCGGGACTATTCCTTCAAATGGCCCAATATTACCCGCAAGAAACCGGCCCCGCCCGATGCCGATGCATTCAAGGACACCCCTGACAAGTTCAAGCTTTTCTTCAGCGAAAATCCCGGCAGCGGCGACTAAATATTAACATAACTTAACGCCGCCAAGTCACTGAATCTCAAGTTAAAATCATTCGTCAAGCCACTGTAAAACAAAAATACTTTAACGCGACACTTGAAATTTTACGAAATTTTAACTATGGTGATCGTATTGCATAGCAACGTCTGCGGTTACCACGCTCCCACGCCACTTTTTTGGCCATAGCTGGAACTGATAGTTTAAGAAAGCCGTTCATGTTGCTGTTATGCAAGCGTTTCCTGGATAGGGGCCGGGAAGCAGGGAAACATAAACAGTGAAGGGTAGAAGCACATGGCTGGCAACGACAACTTCAACTTCAAAAAAGGCGATTATGTAGTTTACCCGGCGCACGGCGTCGGACAGATCGAGGGTATCGAGACCCATACGATCGGCGGCTCAGCTGTCAGCCTTTTTGCCATCACCTTCGAGAAAGACCGCATGCGCCTGAAGGTGCCTGTGATCAAGGCGCAAAGCGCCGGCCTGCGCAAGCTGGCCTCCGGCGACCGCCTCAAGGACGCCATGAAGACCCTCCAGGGCCGGGCCCGCATCCGCCGCACCATGTGGAGCCGCCGCGCCCAGGAATACGAAACCAAGATCAATTCGGGCGACCCGGTCTCCATCGCCGAGGTCCTGCGCGACCTCAAACGCAGCAACGATGACGCCGAGCAGTCCTACAGCGAACGCCAGATCTACCAGTCGGCCCTGCAGCGCCTCGCGCGCGAAGTCGCCGCCGTGCAGAAAATCACGGAAGACAAGGCCGCCGCCAAGCTTGAAGTCATGCTCGGCAAAAAACTGGACAAGGTTGCCCCGGACAAGACCCAGGACAACAAGAAAGCCGCGTAAGCATCTGGATTTAAAAAGTTAAAAGACCATGGTCCCCCCGCCTCACGGCGGGGGTTTTTCT
>DATJGZ010000236.1:0-2872 GCA_035494535.1 Patescibacteria group bacterium
CTGCGCGTGCCGCCCGGAATGACCAGCATCGCGTAGTCGGCGCCGAGCGCCGTACCCAAAGCGGAATCGATTGCGTAATGATGGCCCCAGCCCTCGCCGTTCCAGCTGTGAACGAGGCCGTTTTCGGGACTGCAAATGCGCATATTGGCGCCCGCGTCGAGCAGCGCACGCTGGATAACCGTCAGATCCTGTTCGTTAAAACCGTTGGCAGCAAGAATGGCGATTTTCGTTCCGAGCAGAGGTTTCGAGCGGGCGTTGGACATGAGCGTACTCCTATCAGAATTACCAGGGACAAAGAGCCGAGGACTGTGTTTGCAACGGCGCGTCCGCTTCTGTCAAGTTTTATAAGCGGTGCAATATTAGATAATCCGAATTCTTTGAAATGTCAAGTTATGAAAAGGTCGGGCGGTAAAAAAGCGCGACGAACATTGATGCTTTTAAAATCATCCCAAATAGCTTGTTACATTAGAAAATTCGAAGATGCGCGTGGTGCGGCGCATGAAGACGATTGCTCCGGAACCGTGTTAGACTTCCTGCGTTCATAAAAAACTTAAAAACACTACGGGAGGTACTAACCATGAATTTGCACATTCAGGAACAAAACTTCGGCTTTCGCGTCACGGCCGATGAACTGACGGCGCTGCTCAATGGACAGGACATCGAGGAGCGCCTTTGCATCGGCAACCACTGCTTCGGCTACCGCATAACCTCCGCTCGCTCCGAGAGTGAAATCTCGCTCGAAATGGCGGTCGGCGGCTTCTGCCTTTATGTTCCGCGCGCGGTGCTCGAGCAACTGCGCGATCTCGGACCGTCAAAACACGGCCTGACGATCGTGCAAGGCGGCGTTGAGGTCAATCTGCGGGTCGAAGCGGCGGTGCAGGAACGGCTCAGACAGGCGGCCTAAGTCCGAAATCAATTCGGGACGAGATGCTCCGTGAACCAGAGCGCGGCGAGCTGCGCTGCGTCTTCGAGCGCGCCCGGCTCGGCGAATGACTTCGTCGCGTGCGGAACGACGTTCAGCGTCGAGCGCGGCTTGATCTTCTCAAGCGTCGCCTTGCAGTGCTGGATTCCTTCCGGATCGTTGCCGGCGATCATTAGGATGGGAAAGGTAATGCGGGACAGGCTTTCCGCCGCAGGCTCAAACTGGCCGTCGCGTGCAACTACCGCCTGCACGGGGCTTTCCGGCAGGCCGGCCGCGGTCAGCGCGACGGCCGCGCCGACGTCGATGCCGAAGCAGCCCAGTGGCAAGTGCGCCGTCGCCGGATTTTCATGCAACCAGCGGAGCACGTGCACCAGTAAATCTGCGAGCACGCGAACATCCCTCTGACCGCCAGCCGAAGACAGGTCGATCAGCAGAGTCGCCAGCTTGTATTTGGCAAACATGTCGGCTACGCGGCGGTCGTTCGGGTAATCGCGGTACTTGCCATCGACGCGGACGAACAACACGAGGCCTGTCGCTCCGTTCGGAAGCACGAGGTCGCCGCACACGGTTCCTTTCCCCGCCGGTATGGTCACGGGAGTGGGGGCTGCGTGAAGGTACGCAGGCGGGGAATTCGTCGAAATCTCGATCATAAATATCCTAGTTGGCCATCACGGCCTTTTTCCTCTGTTGCATTTGCTGCATCGGGCATGCCGCACAACGCAGGCCGCCGCACTCGCCAGGCAGCGCCGTGCAATGGTTGCAGGCATATTCGGACAGTTGCGCGAAGCTATCGATCGTGATTTCGGCGCCTTTCACGCTCACGCCCTCGGGCCTGAGCTGCGCCAGCGCGCGGGAAAATGTCTCGGGCTTCATGCCGAGGCGCGAGGCGGCGAGCGACTTGTCGTACGGGAAGCTGAATGTGCCGCCCTCGCCTTTCATGTCCGATGAAAGCTGCAGCAGCAGGCAGGCGATGCGCTGCGGCGCGCTCATGATCGCCATCTGCTCGTTCTGGCGCTGCAACCGGATCATCTCGCGCGACAGCGACGCCAGCATGCGAGACGTCACCTCGGGGTTTTTCTTCGCACGCGCTTTCAGCATGTCACCGGGAATAACCAGCACACGCGCTTCGCCGGCGGCCTGGGCGGAAAGCGGGAAAACGCTGCCGGTGAATAGTGCGGCCTCGCCGAAGACATCGCCGCGACTGAACAGGCCGACCAGCGCCTCCTCGCCTTCAGTCGTGTTGCGGAACAACTTGATCCAGCCGCTAATGATCACATAGAAGGCGTTGGCATCGTCACCTTGATGGAACAGCCCATCGCCTTTCTTATATGTGCGGACGCTGGCAGTGCCGAGGAAGGCGCTCATATCCGACTCCAGCAGACCGGAGAAGAATGTGAGAGTCTTCAGGAAATCGCTCAGGTGATTGTCAGCCATGTTGTCCTCCACGAAGCGCAAAATTCGACCTTATAATTTCAGTTTCTCCCAAAGCGTGATCAGGGCGCGATCAGGCGATAGGTCTAAAGATATAAGGAATGCATAAGGATTTTAATTTACGTAATTTATTCAAGAATTTACAGGCGGCCGTCAAATCACTAGTCTTTCAAAATTGTCATCACTTCCCCGTAATACGAGGCGCGTTTGGCTCCGAAAGACACTCTGAAACCGGATGATACGTACCGGCTCCGGCTCGAGAGTATTCTCGACAATATCGTCGACGGCTTGATAACTATCGACGACCGCGGCACCGTCCAGAGCTTTAACAAGGCCTGCGAAAGGATATTCGGCTACAAGGCGGCGGAGGTCGTGGGCCAGAACATAAGGATGCTGATGCCGGAACCCTACTCATCCCAGCACGACGGCTACATCCACAATTACAAAACAACCGGAAAAGCGAAGATCATCGGCATCGGACGTGAGGTTGAGGGGCGTCGCAAGGACGGCAGCATATTC
>DATJGZ010000237.1:0-3043 GCA_035494535.1 Patescibacteria group bacterium
ACAGGCTTTCGTCGAATCCAAAAATTACCTCTGGAATAGCGGCATGTTCCTGTTCTCTGCCGGCGTGCTGCTGAACGAATACACGATACATGCGGACAAGACGCTCAAGGGCGTCAGGAGAGCACTTGAGGCGTCGGGCGATCTGCACCGTCCCGATGCCGCGACTTACGCCGAGTTGTCGGAACAGCCGTTCGACAAGGCGATCATGGAGCGGTCGAACCGCGTCGCCGTCGTCCCGTGCAACCCCGGCTGGTCGGATATCGGTTCGTGGGAAAGCCTGTGGGAAATTCACCAGAAGGACGATTGCGGCAACGTCATTCAGGGCCGCGCCGCCTGCCACAAGACCTCGAACTGCCTGATACAGGCGAACACGCGCTTGATTGCCTGCGCCGGCCTTGAAAACCTCGTCGTCATCGAGACCCCCGACGCGCTGTTGATTGCCGACCGACGCAACGGCGATGCCATGCGCTCGCTGGTGAGAATGCTCAAGAGCGCCGGCTGCGCTGAAGTCACCGACAAGCCGGGCGCCAAGCGCGCGCCGCGCCCGCAAATACGGCCAGCGGTGGTAGCAAGTGACTTTGCAGTCAGGCCGATCACCGGCGTGTCTGAAAGCCCGGCTATTTACACGCCACCGCCTTCCAATCCGCAAGGCCCGCGCGAAGTCGCGTAACATAGGAATGAATGCGATGAAGATTGAAAGGCAATCGATATGACCAGCACTGAATCCATCCTTCCCAACACGGAAGGGTTCGAAAGACGCATTCTTATCAAGCCCGAAGGATTTCGCGAGTACGACGCCCGCTGGCTTTTCCCCCAGCAGATCAACCTGCGCGGCACGCTTCAGCTCGGCATGGGCATCGGTACGCTCCTGCATGAACTGCACACAGTACCGCCGGCCATCGTTGTCGGCCATGATTACCGCTCCTACAGCGCCACCATCAAGCACGCGCTCACCATCGGCCTGATGGCGACCGGCTGCCAGGTGCATGACATCGGCCTGGCCCTCTCACCAGCCGCCTATTTCGCGCAGTTCGAGCTGGAATGCCCGGCCGTCGCGATGGTAACGGCCAGCCACAACGAGAACGGATGGACCGGCGTCAAGATTGGCGCCGAACGTCCCCTCACCTTCGGGCCTGAACTTATGTCGCGGCTGAAAGACATCGTCCTGAGCGGTCATGTCGATAAGCGACCCGGCGGCACGTATAATTATTTCGAGAACATCAAGGACCGCTACATCGCCGACCTGACGAAGGACGGGAAGCTGAAAAAACGCCTGCGCGCCGTGGTTGCGTGCGGCAACGGCACGGCCGGCGCCTATGCGCCGCAGGCGCTGCGTGAAATCGGCTGCGAAGTAATCGAGATGGATTGCAACCTCGACTATACATTCCCGCGGTACAACCCGAACCCTGAAGACATGGCGATGCTGCACGCACTGGCCGAACGGGTGATTGCCGAAAAAGCGGATATCGGCTTTGCCTTCGATGGCGACGGCGACCGCTGTGGCGTCATCGACAACACCGGTCATGAAATCTTCGCGGACAAGATCGGCGTGCTGCTGGCGCGTGACCTGTCCGCGCAACATCCGAACGCGAAGTTCGTGGTCGACGTGAAATCGACCGGACTTTACCACACCGACCCCGTGCTAAAAGAGCAAGGCGCGGAAACGGATTACTGGAAGACCGGCCATTCCTATATCAAGCGTCGCGTCAACGAACTGAAGGCGCTCGCCGGTTTTGAAAAAAGCGGTCATTTCTTCCTGAACACGCCCATCGGCCGCGGCTACGACGACGGCATCCTGTCCGCCATTCAGGTCTGCCGCATGCTCGACCGGGCGGGCAAACCGCTGGCAGTGCTGCGCAAGAGCCTCGCGCAGACATGGGGCTCGCCAACCATGTCGCCCTATTGCCCGGATGACAAGAAATACGGGGTCGTCGATGCAGTAACGAAATACTACACCGACAAGAAGGCCAAAAAGGAACAAGTCCTCGGTCAGGAAATCGCCGAGATCACGACGGTCAACGGCATTCGCGTGACGCTGGCCGACGGCACTTGGGGTCTCGTCCGGGCGTCGTCAAACAAACCCTCGCTCGTGGTCGTGGTCGAAAGCCCCGTCTCGGCGGTCAAGATGCATGCCATGTTCCACGAGATCGAGTCGGTGCTGACGCGCTTTCCCGACGTGGGCGAATACGATCAGAAGCTGAAGGCTGCCTGACCGTGCGTCCTCGGAACTTTTGCAATCCCGTGATGTTAGGCCCTACCGGAATCGATCGCCGGATGGCCCGCCACAACCCAGTATCGAAAAGAAAGGTGTCAGATGCGTATTAGTATCTTCGGTTTAGGCCATATCGGTGCGGTCGCGGCCTCCTGCCTCGCAGACTGCAATCATGAAGTCATCGCAGTCGACACGGACCCGGTGAAGGTCAAATGCATTGAAGAGGGGCGCTCGCCCATCGTGGAGCCCGGGCTACCGGAATCCATCGCCAAGAACGTCCGGGCCGGACGGCTGAGGGCGACGCTCAACGCCGAAGATGCCATCATGAACACCGATATATCCCTGATCTGTGTGGGTGCCCCGAGCCGCCCGGATGGCTCGCTTGAGCTCAAATATATCGAGGAAGTCTGCCGTCAGATCGGCGTAGTGCTGAAGAGCAAAAAAGAGCACCATAGCGTTATCCTGCGCAGCACGGTTATCCCCGGCACCGCCCGCAACGTCGCCATTCCTATTCTTGAGGAAGCCTCGGGCAAGAAGGTCGGCGAGGATTTCGGCTTCGGCAACAATCCCGAATTCCTGCGCGAGGGCAGCGCCATTTACGACTATTTCAACCCCCCAAAGATTGTCATCGGCGCGCTCGACCAGTGGACGGCCGACACGATTTCGGAGCTCTACAAGGGCATCGCCGCGCCCGAGGTCGTGACAACTGTCGACGTGGCCGAAGGCGTTAAATATGCTGATAATGCGTGGCACGTCCTCAAGGTCGGTTTCGCCAACGAATTCGGCAATATCCTCAAGGAACACGGCGTTGACAGCCACAAGGTGATGGAC
>DATJGZ010000238.1:0-2315 GCA_035494535.1 Patescibacteria group bacterium
GGCTGCTTGTGAAATTCGAGATTATCTATCCGCCGGGGACGCTGGCGCTCGTTGCAGGGATCAACGTGCTTGTTCGCCTGTCCGATCTGATCGGGGTGCATGTGTTCCACGTGCATTTGTACGAGCGCGCGTCGGAGGTGCAGGAGCTCTGCATGTATTATTTCGTGTTCCTGTACCTGATGGAGCTTAAGGGCCGCGTTTTACCAGCAGCAGCGCGGTCCACCCTGCCTGATGAAACTGCCGCCGCGCCCGGCACCCCTGTTTCTCATACATAACCTGCACCTCCGGCGTCTGCTCAGCCAGCATCCCCGACAGGATGACGTGGCCGCCCGGCGCCAGCACGTCGCACAGGTCCGGTGCCATCTGCACCAGAGGCCCCGCGAGAATATTGGCAATGATCAGATCGAACGGTGCGCGTTCTTCGACTTGCGGCGTCCGGAAGCCGTCGCCCTGTACGCTGTTAATGGCCGTGCCGGTGCCGTTCATCTTGGCGTGCCGCGCGGCGACGATCACAGATTCCGGATCGATATCGACGGCGAGCGCCGGGACGCTCCAGAGCTTGACCGCTGCGACCGCCAATATCCCTGAGCCCGTGCCCATATCGAGAATGCGACGCGGCTTAATTCGTGCCTCCTGCAACGCCAGCAGCGCGCGCAGGCAGCCCGCGGTGGTGCCGTGCTCGCCGGATCCAAACGCGGTGGCCGCGTCGATCAACAGCGGAATCTGTCCCAGCGGCGGCTCGCCGTCGAAATGGCTGCCATAGACGAAGAACTCGCCGACGCTGAAGGGCTCAAATTGTTTATAGCTGTGCTCGAGCCAGTTGACGTCTGCGACCTTCTCCACCCGCCAGTTGTCGTTGTCGAAGATTTCCGCCAGCTCCGCCTTGTCCGGCGCGCCTTCAACCAGCCAGGTGATGGTCCAGTCGGCCGTGTGGACATTGCCTTCGCGCATGGCGCTACGCGCCAGCGCGCGTTCGTCCAGCGCAGGCGCATAATGGCCAACGGCGCTGTCATCCAGCGCCGCGGGCAGTGAAACGATGATGTTGTAGAGATCGGACGTCGCCACGAAAACCTATTCGGCTTCTTCCTCGTCCTCGGATACCTCTTCGTCGTCCTCTTCGTCTTCCTCCTCGGCGTCGCCGGCTTTGGCATCGTCATCGCCGCCGCCTTCGATCGCCTCGAGCTCTTCCTCCTCGGGAAGCTCCTCGTCGAGATCCTCGATGTCCTCGTCGCCCTCTTCCATTTCCTCGACTTCGGACAGGCTGACGATTTCCTCCTCACCGGGAGCGACGGCCTCGGCGGCTTCTTCCTCCTCAGCGGCTTTCTTCTTGGCGGCGAGCGCCTTGAGCTTCTGCATTTCGTCGTTGGCGGCGGCAAGGCGCGAGCGGCGCCCTTTGGTCTTGATCTCCGCCTTGAATTCGGTGGCGCAGCTCGGGCAAGCCGGCGGGCGCTTGTTCAGGTCGTAATAGCGCGTGCCGCAGTTGGGGCATATGCGCTTCAATCCTCTGGGTTCGGCGGTGGCTGCAGCCATGTGTTTTTCGTCCTCTTTTACTGATAAATCGGGTGTAACAGGCTCATTTGCTGCCCTATTTGCGGGATTTTGTCAAAGGTAATCTGGCTTGGATTTGGCCCCCGCCGGATATACTATTATTAGCTGACACTAACCCGTTAAAATCTTTGAAGGATGCGTCCATGGAAAAGCCCGTTGTCATATGCGGATACAAGCGTTCGCCGTTTCATTTCGCCGGCAAAGGCGCGCTGGCGGCGGTGAGGCCCGACGACATCGCGGCCGCCGTCGTGAAGGGTCTCGTCGCCGAAACCAAGGTCGACCCGGCGGACATCGAGGACCTGCTCATGGGCTGCGCCTTCCCCGAGGCCGAACAGGGATTTAATCTCGCGCGGATCGTTGTCAACCTCGCCGGCCTTCCCGTTTCGGTCGGGGGCGCGACCGTGAACCGCTTCTGCGGCTCATCCATGACCACCATCCACATGGCGGCGGGCTATATCCAGCTCGGTGCGGGCGACGTATACATCTGCGCGGGCGTCGAGTCGATGACCCGCATCCCGATGGGCGGCTTCAACCCGATGCCCAACCCGGCCTTGGCCAAAATCTATCCGCAGGCCTACATGAGCATGGGCGAGACGGCCGAGAACCTCGCCAAGAAATACCAGATCACAAGGAAAGAGCAGGAGCAGTTCGCGTTCGATTCACAGAAAAAAGCCGCGACCGCGCGCGACAAGGGCGGCTTCAAGGCCGAGATCGTGCCGATCGGCAGCATCACCGAGGACGGCACCATACGTGCGGATACGACGCTC
>DATJGZ010000239.1:0-6058 GCA_035494535.1 Patescibacteria group bacterium
CTTCAAATATATTCTGGTCGACGAGTATCAGGACACCAACGTCGCACAATATATGTGGCTGCGGCTGCTGGCGAAAGGCTCGAACAATATCTGCTGCGTCGGCGACGACGACCAGTCGATTTATGGCTGGCGCGGCGCCGAAGTCGGCAATATTTTAAAGTTTGAAAAAGATTTTCCGGGCGCCAAGATCATCCGGCTCGAGCAGAACTACCGCTCGACCGGCCATATCCTTGCCGCCGCGTCGGGCGTGATCGCGCACAACGAGGGGCGGCTGGGCAAGACGCTGTGGTCGGAGGGCGAGCACGGCGACAAGCTCGGCGTGCGCGGCCTGTGGGACGGGCAGGCGGAGGCGCGCTGGATCGGCGAGGAGATCGAATCGCTCCAGCATAAAAAATGGGGTCTGAACCAGATCGCCATCCTCGTGCGCGCCGGGTTTCAGACGCGGGAGTTCGAGGAGAGGTTCATCCAGCTCGGCCTACCCTATCGCGTGCTCGGCGGCCAGCGGTTCTATGAGCGGCAGGAGATTCGCGACGCGCTGGCCTATTTCCGCGTCATCCAGCAGCCGGCCGACGACCTCGCGCTCGAGCGCATCGTCAACGTGCCCAAGCGCGGCGTCGGCGACACGACCATCCAGACATTATATGCCTACGGGCGCTCAAAGAACGTCAGCCTGCACGAGGCGATTTTACAGCTCAAGGACACCGACGAGCTGCGCGGCGCGGCCAAGACCGCGCTTTCGAAATTATTGGGCGATTTCGCGCGCTGGCGCGAGATGGCGCAGACCCTGCCGCACACGCAGCTGGCCAGCCTTGTGCTCGAGGAATCCGGCTACATCGCCATGTGGCAGCAGGACAAGTCGCCCGACGCGCCGGGGCGGATCGAGAACCTCAAGGAACTCGTGACCGGCATGGCGGAATATGAATCGCTCCCCGAATTCCTTGAGCACGTGGCGCTGGTGCTGGAGAACCAGGACAAGCGCGACGGCGAGCATGTCTCGATCATGACGCTGCACGGCGCCAAGGGGCTCGAGTTCGACGTGGTGTTTTTGCCGGGCTGGGAGGAAGGGCTGTTCCCCTCGCAGAAGACGATGGACGAGCACGGCGTGAAGGGACTGGAGGAGGAACGGCGGCTGGCCTATGTCGGCATCACCCGCGCGCGCAAGCGCGCCTATGTGTCGTACGCCGCCAACCGCCGCCTGTACGGCAACTGGACCAGCGCCATCCCCTCGCGCTTCATCGACGAACTGCCGCCTGAGAACATGGAGGCCGACGCGGACCCGGGCCTCTACGGCGCCGGGCGCTCGGCGCACTGGGATTCCAGCGGCCTTGAGCCCGAGGTGCAGCGGCGCAGCGTCAATGAATCCGCCGGCGGCTTCCAGCGCGGCGAGCGGGTGTTTCATGACAAGTTCGGCAAGGGAATAATCGTGGCGGTCGACGGCCACAAGCTGGACATTCAATTTGACCGCGGCGGCATGAAGCGCGTGATGGATTCGTTCGTGGAGCCGGCGGATTGATTGGGAATTTGACGCGCCGCGGGTATTTTCGCATACTGCCCGCAACAAGCCGCCAGACAGGGAGACAGCAATGACCGAGATCGTGCCCACGCGTGAACTGGAAAACCTGATCCGGAATGAAACCAGGCCCGTCCTGATCGACGTCTTCGCCGAATGGTGCCCGCCTTGCAAGGCGCTGGCGCCGCTGATCGACAAGATGTCGGCGGAGCTCAAGGATCAGGTGCGCATCGTCAAGATGGACAGCGACGACAGCCACGCGGGCGACCCTGCCATACCCAACCCGCTGGCGAACTTCATGGCGGCAACCGGCACGCGCACGATCCCGACGCTGGCGCTGTTCGAGAACGGCCAGTTCCTCGACATCTATCGCGGCAACAACAGAACGCAAGCCGCGATCACCGCATGGATGGAGAAAACGCTGGGCCGCAAGCTGAACGAGCCGAGCGTGGCGCCGCCGCTGCATGACTACGCCATCATCTTCAACAATGTGGCGGGAACGCCGGAAGAAAAAATGGCGTCCATCTCGAAATTCTTCAACCAGGAAGCGTCGCCGGAACTCGCGCGCGTCTTTCTGGCCCAGCGCGCCCGGATCGTCGGCGCATCCGAGGATGCCGACGGCAGCGGCGACATCGGCCTGATTTTCAGAACGACCGACGACGTGGCAAAGCAGATTGCAAAGATCATCCCGGATAAGAAGATCATCGGCGTGTCCGCACCGCCGCAGCCTCTGCCGTAATCCGTCGATTTCAGGCGTTTGTGGGGCCGTTCGGCGTGGCGACGCCGGCAAGAACCTGTCCCATTTTCTTCTGTCCGTCCTCCGTCAGGTGGACGCCGTCGCCCGCATGGTAGCCGAAGCTCTCGAACGACTGGTACTTGATGCCGTGCTGCACGGCCGCCGCCTCCATCGCGCGGTTGACCTTCTTGATGTTCGCGTCCCAGACGTCGACCTTGTTGCCGTTGTAGTCCTTGGACGGCGGCTGCATGCCGATCATCACGACATCGGCGCCGCGGGCCTTTACCTGATCCGCCTTGAGCATGACTTTCTTCACGTACTCGTTCACCTCGGCGTCAGTCCAGCTGTGCTTGCCGTCGACGTCGTTCGTGCCGATGCTGATGTAGCAGGTCGAGCCCGGCGCAACGGCGGCAATCTGCGCCTGCGTAATCTCGGAAAGATGCGCGCCGACATGGGCGCCCTTGCTGTTTACGCTCGTAAACTGTCCCGTGAGCCGCAGGCCGTCAGCCGCTTCGACGCCGAGCGAGTCGCCAAGCACATAGGCGACCATCTTGCCGTTCTGCGGCGCGGGGCGCTTCGCGGGCGGATCGGTCTGGGTGGTCGCTGTGTTATCAGGTTTCGACGCGGGGGCCGACTCGCTATCCGTCCGCGCGGGGCTCGTATTGCCGAACCCAAAAATCTTCTTGAAGAAATCGGCGATGCTGAAGCCGTTGTTGTTATTGCCCGCGGCGGCACCGCCAAGGCCGGGAATGAAGAGCATGATGATGCTCATCAGAAGCCCCGATGCCGAAGAAAAATCGCCCTTGAGGTCCGGAGCCGTCATCAACCCGCCATTAAGTCTTTGAAATTCCTAAACCAACCTTCGCAAGAGTTATATCACGCGGGCGTTAATAGGGGATTAATATGGATATTATCGGGTATTTTCATTGTAAATCTGCGGCTTGTTCTCTAATAATGTGGAAAATCGGAACAGGGATAAATGACGGAGCTGCTACCCAGCAACGACTTCGACCGCCTGCGGGAATCGGAAGAGCTTCCTCTGCTGGTCGAGATTTTCGCCGATGGTTGCGCGCCGTGCGCGCGGGTCGGCGCGTCCGTCGATGTGCTCGACGGCGGGCTGCACGGGCAGGCCCGCATCGTCAAAATGAGCCGCAGCGAGGCCGACGCCAACGGCGGCGCGAATAACCCGCTGCTGAAATTCCTGTCCGAAAATAATGTTCGCACGGTGCCGGCGCTGTTGTTGTTCGAGAAAAACCGTTATCTCGGCCCGCTGCTCGGCTCGCCCTGGTCGCCGGAAAACATCAAGAAATGGATGGAGGAAAAGCTGGGCCTGCAGCTCCATCTGCCGCCGCCGCTGGAGCGCTACGGCATTGTTATGGATTCAATCCCGAACGACCCTGCCAACGACCCGGCGCTGGAGGATTTTCGCGAGCTTGTCGTTGAGGCGATGCAGCCTTTCTTCGACGAGGGGCTCGTGGATGAATTCGGCTTCGGTGCGCTGACAGACGATGGCAGCAAGCGCGGCCTGTTCTTCACTGCCGACGAGGACACCGCCATCGCCATCGCCAAGGCGCTGCCGTCGCTGCAGGTCATCGACCATTTCGGCCGGCGCCTTTACACGCCGCGCTCCACCGCCCATGCGCCGCGGCCGCCGGGACTGTAAGTGGCTTAAGACACTGGACTTCCGTCCATTTGCTCTCTATTTTTCACCCATGAGCGTACAAGGCGAAATCACCACTATTTTCGGCGGCACGGGCTTTATCGGCCGCCATATCGTCCGGCGGCTGGCCAAGGCCGGTCACACGGTAAAAGTCGCCACCCGCGTGCCCGAGTGCGCCTATTTCCTGCGCCCCTACGGCAAGGTCGGGCAAATCGTCCCCGTCGCATGCGACTACAGCGACGCCGGCATCGCCGCGGCCGTAGCGGGGGCCACCAACGTCATCAACTGCGTCGGCATCCTGTACGAAAAGAGAAAATCGACGTTTCAGAAAATTCACGCCGAGCTGCCCGGCCGCATCGCCGCCGCATCCCGCGAAGCGGGCGCAAAACGTCTTGTCCATATCTCGGCGCTCGGCGTCGACCAAGGCACGTCGCGCTATCACAAATCGAAGATCGTAGGCGAGGAGGCGGTCAAAAAGGAATTTCCGCCCGCCACCATTCTGCGTCCCTCGATCGTTTTCGGCGCGGAGGATAATTTCTTCAACAAGTTCGCCTCGATTGCCGCCATCGCGCCCGCGCTGCCGCTGATCGGCGGCGGCAAGACGAAATTCCAGCCGGTTTTCGTCGGCGATGTCGCCGATGCGGCGATGGCGTCGCTTACGAGCGATGCGGCAAAGGGCAAGACCTACGAACTCGGAGGGCCGGAAACGGTCGATTTCCGCCAGATTTACCAGCGTCTGTTCGATTGCACGCAGCAGCCGCGCATGCTGATCTCGCTGCCCTGGGGTCTGGCCAAGTTCAAGGCGACGTTCCTCGGCCTGCTGCCGCATCCACCGCTGACGACGGATCAGGTTGAAAGCCTGAAGACCGACAGCGTGGTGCATGCGGGCGCGTTGTCGCTGCATGATCTCGGCATCGGGCCGACGGGCATGAGCCTGATTTTGCCCGAGTATCTCGATTACAGGCGCCGCGGCGGGGCCTTCGCCGTGCAGGGACATGGCTAAAGGCATAATGACGCCTTATTTCACTTGTACTTTGGAAGTGACGAAAGGACGATATCGCCCATGAAAAAACTGAGCCGCATTCTGGCCCTCGTCTTCCTGCTGGCTCTCGCCCCCATCGCGGCGCATGCCGACACCGGCGTGGAGCGTATCGCCGTGGTCATCAATGACGATGTCATTACGGCGTCCGAAGTCGCGGCGCGGACCCGGCTGATCCTCGTTTCCTCGGGCCTGCCGAACACGCCGGAAGTCCGCCAGAAGCTCGAGCCGCAAATCCTCAATTCCCTGATCGAGGAGCGGCTGATGATGCAGGAAGCCAAGCGCGACAAGATTGAGGTTTCCAAAGACGAGATCGCACACGGCTTCGAAACCGTCGCCAAGCAGAACAACCTGACCCCGGATCAATTTAAACAGATTCTGGCCCACAATAACATTCCCGTGCATACGCTCGAGGATCAGATCGAAGCCCAGGTCGCATGGGGTGATGTAATCCAGAAGAAAATCCGGCCCGACGTATCGATCAGCGATGCCGAGGTCGAGACGGCGCTAGCGCGCATGAAAGGCAATATTGGCAAGGACCAGTACCGCGTCGCCGACATCTTCCTGCCGGTCGGCACGCCGCAGGAAGACGGCAAAGTTCATGCGCTGGCTGACAAGCTCGTGATGGAGATGACGCAAAACCACGTGCCTTTCCCGCGCGTGGCCAGCCAGTTTTCGCAGGCGGCGGGCGCGTCGCGCGGCGGTGATCTCGGCTGGGTGCAGGAGGGGCAGCTCGATCCTAAGCTGGACAATATCATCACGCACATGAAGGAGGGCGAGCTCGCCCGGCCGGTGCGCACCGACGATGGTTACCACATCCTGTTCCTGCGCCAGAAGACGACCGTCACCGAGCAGAGCCTGCCGTCGCACGCGGGGATGCTCGAGCATCTCGGGCTCGGCGAGCTTGAGCGCCGGCAGCGCCGCTTCCTGATGGACCTCAAGGCCAGCGCCTTCATCGAGCACCGCGCCTGAGCCGCTCCGATCAAAACGCCATCGACAATTTGCCGCCCCTGCGCGACGTCATCGCGCGCCATGATCTGCGCGCGGACAAGCGGCTGGGCCAGAATTTCCTGCTCGACCTCAACATCACCGACAAGATCGCCCGCGCGGCGG
>DATJGZ010000240.1:0-6711 GCA_035494535.1 Patescibacteria group bacterium
TCCTTATGCGAATTTCGCTTTGACTTCTTCGGCCACGTTGTTCGGGACCTGCTCGTAATGACTGAACTGCATCGTGTAGCTGGCGCGGCCCTGGCTCATCGAACGCAGCGTGTTGATGTAGCCGAACATGCTGGCCAGCGGGACCGTCGCGGTGACGACCTTCGCGTTGCCGCGTTCTTCCATGTTCTGGATCTGGCCGCGGCGGCCGTTCAGGTCGCCGATGACGCCGCCCATATATTCTTCGGGCGTGACGACTTCGACATCCATGATCGGCTCGAGCAGGATCGGGCCAGCCTTGGCGATGCCTTCGCGGAAGGCGGCCTTGGTGGCGATCTCGAACGCCAGCGCCGAGGAGTCAACATCGTGATAGGCGCCGTCAATCAGGCGGGCTTTGAAGTCAACAACCGGGAAGCCGGCGATCACGCCCGTTTCCTTGGCCGACTCGAGGCCTTTTTCGACGCCCGGGATGTATTCCTTGGGCACCGCGCCACCAACGATTTCATTCAGGAACTCGAAGCCCGATCCGCGCTCGCCCGGTTCGAACACCAGGTGGATCTTCGCGAACTGGCCCGAACCGCCGGTCTGCTTCTTGTGCGTATAGTCGATTTCCGCGCGCTTGGTGATCGTTTCGCGGTAGGCAACCTGCGGCGCGCCGATATTGGCTTCGACGCCGTAGGTGCGCTTGAGAATGTCGATCTTGATGTCGAGGTGGAGTTCGCCCATGCCCTTGAGGATCGTCTGCCCCGATTCTTGGTCGGTAGTAACGCGGAAGGACGGGTCTTCGGAGACCAGCTTGCCCAGCGCGACACCCATTTTTTCCTGGTCGGCCTTGGACTTCGGCTCGATCGCGATTTCGATGACCGGATCGGGGAATTCCATGCGCTCCAGCACGATTTCCTTGTTCGGGTCGCACAGCGTATCGCCTGTGGTCGTGTCCTTGAGACCGACGAAAGCGACGATATCGCCGGCGCGGGCTTCCTTGATCTCTTCACGGCTGTTCGCGTGCATCAGAAGCATGCGGCCGATACGCTCTTTTTTGTCCTTAACCGTGTTCTGCAGGTAAGAACCGGCCTCAAGCGTGCCCGAATAAACCCGGGCGAAGGTCAGGGTGCCGACGAACGGGTCGGTCATGATCTTGAATGCAAGAGCCGAGAACGGCGCGTCATCCTTCGGCGGACGAGTATCTGCGTCTTTCGAATGCGGCTTCGTGCCATGAACGTCGCCCACATCGTTCGGCGACGGCAGATAGGCAACGACGGCATCGAGCAGCGGCTGAACGCCCTTGTTTTTGAAGGCCGAGCCGCACATCATCGGGATCAGCTTGAAGGTAATGGTGCCCTTGCGGATGCACTTCTTGAGGGTCGCAACATCCGGCTCCTTACCATCGAGATAGGCTTCCATCGCGGCATCGTCCATTTCGACGGCCTTTTCAATCAGCTTCTCGCGGTATGATTTGGCCTGATCGAGCATGTCGGCGGGGATGTCTGTTTCCTGATAGGTCGCGCCCAGCGCCTCGCCGTCCCAGATGAGGGCTTTCATCTTGATGAGATCAACAATGCCGGTGAAATTGGTCTCGATGCCGATCGGCAGGGTCAGGACGGCCGGGTCGATGCCCAGGCGTTTTTTGACCGAAT
This sequence comes from Patescibacteria group bacterium, assembly GCA_035494535.1. GTDB lineage: Bacteria > Pseudomonadota > Alphaproteobacteria > Micavibrionales > Micavibrionaceae > JACQIJ01. The sequence continues at coordinate 1,635 of DATJGZ010000240.1, forward strand.
CGACGCACATATAAAAATCCCCGCCGATCTTGTCCATTTTGTTGGCGAAGATAATGCGGGGAACCTTGTACTTGTCGCCCTGACGCCAGACGGTTTCGGTCTGGGGCTCGACGCCCTGGTTGCCGTCAAGCAGGCACACAGCGCCGTCGAGGACGCGCAGCGAACGCTCGACTTCAATCGTGAAGTCGACGTGGCCGGGGGTATCGATAATGTTGATGCGGCACTTCTTGCCATCCCACGGCGTATCTTTCGGGCCGGTCCAGAAGCATGTGGTGGCGGCGGAGGTGATCGTGATGCCGCGCTCCTGCTCCTGCTCCATCCAGTCCATCGTCGCGGCCCCGTCATGGACTTCGCCGATTTTATGGGACTTGCCGGTGTAGTACAGGATCCGCTCCGTGCACGTCGTCTTACCGGCATCGATGTGCGCCATGATGCCGATATTGCGGTAGAGATCGATTGCTGTTTCGCGTGCCATATCCTGTACTCTTGATCCTCTAAATTACCAGCGGTAGTGAGCGAACGCTTTGTTGGCGTCTGCCATCTTATGGGTGTCGTCGCGTTTTTTGGCGGCGTTGCCGCGGTCGTGGGCGGCATCCATCAGCTCGCCCACGAGGCGGTCCGTCATGGTGTGCTCGCCGCGGCTGCGGGCGGCATCGATGATCCAGCGCATAGCGAGCGCGACGCCGCGCTCGGTGCGTACTTCAACCGGCACCTGATAGGTGGCGCCGCCGACGCGGCGGGAACGAACCTCAACCTGCGGGCGGACTTTTTTCAGGGCGCGGTGGAAAACGGCCAAACCCTTGCTGGTCGCGCTTGCGGCTTCGTCGTCAAAATTTTCGTTGGCGGCTTTCTTATCCATGATTGCGATCGCGTCGTAGACGATGCGTTCGGCGACGGATTTCTTGCCTTCGTACATGATGCAGTTGATGAACTTCGACAGAACCAGATCCCCGAATTTCGGGTCCGGGAGAATTTCGCGTTTATCTGCCTTGCGACGACGTGACATGCTTCGTTGCTCCTGCTCTTATTTCGGTTTCTTCGCGCCGTACTGCGAGCGCGACTGCTTGCGGTCCTTGACGCCCTGGGCGTCGAGCGTGCCGCGGATGATGGTGTAGCGAACGCCGGGCAGATCCTTCACGCGACCGCCGTGAACGAGAACGACGGAGTGTTCCTGGAGGTTGTGGCCTTCGCCGGGAATGTAGCAAATGACTTCCTGACCGGTGGTCAGACGAACCTTCGCGACCTTACGCAGCGCCGAGTTCGGTTTTTTCGGGGTGGTCGTATAAACGCGCGTGCAAACGCCGCGGCGTTGCGGGTTGCCTTTGAGCGCCTTGTTCTTGCGCGGCTTCATCGCCTTCTTGCCGCCCTTGATACGGGGCTTGCGGATTAACTGCTGTATTGTCGGCATAGTCAGCCTTTCTTCGTTCTCACAATGTTGTTTTTCAGGATGGATGGCGCTGCATCGCGTCTGAAGCCCTTTCGTGCGGTCCGTGGCCGGACATCCGCTTTGCGGGCTTCTTCTTCGGTATGCTCGTTTCCCCGCACTTAAAGAAGGAAACGATAAGCTGCGTCTAGGTGCCTTTTTTAAAAGGAAAAAAAGCGGCCTACAGCCAGCCAATCCCTATACAATCGCGGCGGAATATACAGATAACCCCTATAGGCGTCAAGAAAGTTTTGACGGTTTTTTCGAAAAAAACGAAGGTATGGCTAGGGTTTGCAAACCACCCCTGCGCACGCCTTCCGGGCACCGATAACAATCCCGTCCGGATACCGGCGACCCGTCTCCAGGGGCCGGCTTTTATGGTAACGCTTATATAAGTGGTCTGGGACATAAAAAAAGAGGCCTTGGGCCTCTTTTTTTCCTAATGTTTACAAATGGTTGGCGATTACGAGCTCCGGGGCACGAGGATATAGCGTGCTTTTGCTCCGTCGTCCTCCTGCACACCCCGCCACGCACCTGTATGGTCGCTGTAATTGCGGCGGTGATCGCCGGGAATTGGTTCATGCTCGATCAGTCCCTCGCTTTTTACAGCCAGTTCGAACTGTTCTCTCGTGATTTCTGCCATCGATCTGCTCCTGAGTTTCTTATGGTTGGGCAATAATCTATTCATAATCACCGCTGCGTTGCAATAATAAAATCAAGAATCAGGGTACAAAGTTATATTTATTTCAAACTGCGCCACGTTGTTTGCGCTTTACCCGCTTGTTATCATGTGCCGGATGCTGTCCCACCGCTTTTTCCGCAATCCTTTTATAATTGTCGCGATATCAGGCCTGATCATTTCCCTGCCGTTCTGCATTTGGGGAACACCATGGCCGATGGATCGCGAATGGCTGCTGACCGCGTATTACGGTTTTTCGCACCAATTCAGGAACGGAGAGCTATATCCGCGCTGGATCCCGACCCTGTTTAACGGTTTCGGCGGCGCGTTCTTTTTCATCTACCCGCCTTTTGCCTATTACGTGACCACAGTGGTCGCGATGCTTTCGCCAGTCTCCCTCTCGCTTGAGCATCAACTAGGCGTTGGCTATGCCGTGCTGCTGATCGCATCGGGCCTCACAGCCAATATCTGGCTGCGCAATAATGCTTCGGCCCACACGGCTGCCGTCGGCGCAATTCTTTACATGATCCTGCCGTATCATCTGTTCGTAGATCTTTATTCCCGCGGCGCGCTGGCTGAGTTCAGCGTATATATATGGCTGCCATTGACCTTTCTGTATGTTGAAAAAATCTCCGATCGGTCGCCGCGCGCGCCACTATGCTTTGCCGTTTCATATGGATTGCTCATTCTCTCTCATTTTCCGACTGCCGTATACACGAGCCCGTTCTTGCTTCTCTACTCAATTTTACTTGGATCGATAGAACGACCGGCAAAAGAACGCATAAAATATTTCGCGACGACTTATCTCGGGATGGTTCTGGGCGCGGCACTGGTTGCCATTTACATGCTTCCGTCGCTGACACTGCTTGGGTACCTCCGAACCGATTTTCTGTGGGCCGGTCATTTCCATTACTCGAACTGGCTGCTTTGCCTGCATAATTGCTACGATCCCTTTCTAGTTCGCACTTCACTTATTGCCCTGTCGCAAAGCTTGTTTGCGCTGGGGCTTGGCGCTTTGGTCACCCGCACAGTCGGGGGACGCGCAAACCTCAAGAATCTGTTTTGGATATTCATGCCGCTGGCTGTGCTGTTCCTGATGAGTCCGGCCGCCATGTTCATCTGGAAGATCGCCACACCGCTCCAGAAAATCCAGTTTCCGTGGCGAATGTTGACGCTCATGGACGTGGCGCTGCCTTATATTTTCGTGCGGGCAGTCGAAGATGCCGGCAGCGTAACATTGCGTAAAGATTTGAAGGAAACAGTCGCCATTCTTCTAGCCGCCATCTGGCTTGTTGCCGGTTTCGGATCTGTCGCCGCCGGCACCATGAAGGACACGGCGGCCGACCTTTTCGAGCCGCGCCCGCGCATGGTCGAACGCGGATCGTCTCTCACCGGTGAATATATCGCGGCAGGGAGCATCCTGACGAATGCCGACCTTATGCGGATGGACAACGTCCCGTGGGTCGACTTCAAAACAGGCAAGGGCGTCGCCGCGATGAAGACCGTCGGCCCACGGCGCAAAGTGATCCACGTCAAGGCTGAAACGCCGGCGACCTTACAATTGCGGGTATTTTACTTCGCCGGATGGACCGCGTATGACGAAAAAACCGGACAGATATTTCCGGTGACGGCGTCCGCGCCCTGGCGCGCCATTGTGATTGAAGTTCCGGCCGGCGATCGAACAGTAATTCTGGAATTGAAAACGCTGTGGCAGGAAAAAGTTGGGGCCGCCATCTCAGCCGCAACGCTTCTTTCAATTTGCGTCTATCTTTTTGCAACCCGTCGTCGACAATCGAAACAGGCATAAAAAAAAGAGGGCCGAAGCCCTCTTTTTCTCATTCCGTGCCTAGCCGGCAGCCTTTGATTTCCGCGGCGCTTCGGCCTCGGCTTCGGCGGCGGCGGTGTTCTGGTTGCCTGCCTCCTGCTGCGCCAGTGCTTCGGCCTGCTGCTGCGCGGCAATGGCGATCTGGTCGCGGTCGGCGGCCAAACGCTTGATGCCGTTGATGTAGGCACCCGTGCCTGCCGGGATCAGGCGCCCGACGATGACGTTTTCCTTCAGGCCGTAGAGCGAGTCGACCTTGCCCTGCGTCGACGCTTCGGTCAGCACGCGGGTCGTTTCCTGGAACGATGCCGCCGAGATGAACGAGCGCGTCTGCAGCGAGGCCTTGGTGATGCCCTGCAGGACCGGCTTGCCCGCCGCCGGCTGCTTGCCGTCAGCAATGAACTTCTGGTTCGTCAGCTCGAACTCATCGCGGTCGATCTGCTCGCCCACGAGGAATGTCGTATCGCCCGGCTTCTGAACTTCCGTCTTCTGCAGCATCTGGCGGACGATCACTTCAATGTGTTTGTCGTTGATCTTCACACCTTGCAGACGATAAACGTCCTGGATCTCCTGAATCAGGTAGTCGGCCAGTGCCTCGACGCCCATGACGTCGAGGATGTCGTGCGGCACCATGGCGCCATCGAGCAGCGGGTCGCCCTTGCGGACGAAATCGCCCTCGTGCACAGCCAGATGGCGGCCTTTCGGAATGAGGTATTCCTTGGGCTCGGCCTTCTTGTCGACCGGCTTGACGATGATCCGGCGCTTGGACTTGTAGTCTTTGCCGAACTCGACCTGGCCGTCGATTTCCGAGATGATCGCGGCGTCCTTGGGACGGCGGGCCTCGAACAGCTCCGCCACGCGCGGCAAACCGCCCGTGATGTCGCGTGTCTTCGAGGTCTCGCGCGGGATACGCGCGATGATGTCGCCGGCCTTGACGTCCTGCCCGTTCTCGATTGAGAGAATGGCGTCCACCGACATGTAGTAATTGGCAGGGAGGCCGTTGGGCAGGGTGATCTGCTTGCCTTTCTTGTCGGACAGCGATACGCGCGGCTTGAGCTGCCCGCCCTTGGGCTGGCTGCGCCAGTCGATGACGACTTTCGACGCGATGCCGGTGGCTTCGTCGACCTTGTCGGAGATCGACACGCCCTCGACG
>DATJGZ010000241.1:0-10138 GCA_035494535.1 Patescibacteria group bacterium
TGATCAGCCAGTATCGTGCCGCGCCGGCTTTTTCCGCCTTCAGTCCCCGCAGCAGACTACGGCGCGCCCACAAAATGGCGATGCTGACCAGCCCCGCTACAAGGCCGAAGACAACCAGCCATTCGCGCAGCACGGGACAATTTCCGGGCAACTCACAGGCGCTATCCCGATGCGCCATAAGTATGCCAAGCGCCGCAGCCAGAGGCACGAGCAGGGGCAGCAAGAAGTAGCGGCGCTGCGGCATCTGGGATATCTGCGCGATCTGGATGACCAGCAGGACCGAAAGCGGTGGGCCCATGAACCATGCCGCCCACGGCATGGCAACATACCAGTCAAGCAGCGCCCCGAGGTGGTCACGGGCAAAATCGAGGAAAAACGCCATCCCCAGCACGAAAAAATACAGGAACGGCAGGACCGCGCGTTTGATGTCGCCTGAGCGAAATAACATATAGACCAGCACGTAAACGCACTGGATAAGGCCGATGAGAGAAAGTATCTCCGGTATGCTGAAACGCAGCTCTGACATGACAGGCTATTTTAGCCCGGGCGGCAGGGATGTACAGAGGGGGTTTTTGGCGGCGTCTCCCGGTTCAAGAATGTTGTGGCAGATAAAGAATATGGTGTTGTTGAGCTCCGCTTGCTGAACCTTGCCCGCCTCCTCTTTCAGGATTGCGAGCATCAACCCGTAAGCGCCTTTTTTGTCGCCCGAAGCCGCCATGATAAAGGCAGGCATTTGCTTGATCCACAACGGACGGCCGGGCCGCCATTTGGTCGATAGCTCATTGGCGAGACGAAGCGCTTTCGGTAGATCCCGTTCCCCCCAACGGGCTAGGTACACCCCCTGTGCCAGCCACCGCCATTTAACTCCGGTTCCATCATCGCGGCTTCCAACGTCCGAAAGATAATCGACAATGATGCCCAATTGTTGCGGGCTTTTGATGCTTCCAAAATAAAAGGCAGCTAGAGCCGGGAGAAAATTGGAGTCCGGATCGAGCCGGTCGCCCAGCCGGAGCCATGCGCCGATCTTATCGTAGTCGTATGCCATCAATGGCTCATTATACGCGCCCGTGCTACCTAAGTTTTGAAGCATTATACCGATCAACCGATAGGCCATCTGGCCATCACCAAGACCGAAGGCCTTGGCGCCGCTGTACGAAGGCACGGGAGGGACATTGCCCCAAACGGCCTCAAGCCGGCGGGCATGAAACCAGACAACGGTGTTGCAAATCAGCGTTACCGCGAAAAATATATACAAGGCGGTGTGCGACCTCGTCGACATCTTAGAATTGCCGGCGCACGAGGTCGATCAGCGCCGCACTTGCAAGCAGGAGCGAATAGACGACGCCTTGCGCAAGAACGAACCCGACGCCGACAGTGCTTGCAGCCGTTCCGTATACCAGCCACGAACTCTGCCCCATCAGATCCAGCCGCGGGACGATCAACGAGACGATCTTCATGGACAAAGCCAGAAATCTATACCCATGACTATAAGAACCCGTATAGACAATTCCGAGCAGTTCGCCCATCAGCCGCCCGAGGACATACAGGCCAATGGAGGCTAGCGCGCCGGCCGTCGCGCTAGGCAGTACCATCGCGAAAAATAGCGCGGCGTTCGCCATGATGATAAATTCTGCGGCGAGACTGACCGCCCAAAGAAGCATGCCAAAAGAATTACTATGCGGGGAAACGGCGAATATAGAAAATGTAACAACGCCGCTTACAATCAGGGCAAGAAGCGAAAAAGCGAGAGAATGCGAGCAGATGAAGGCCGTCCGGGATAGCGGCCGGGACAACAGAAATTCTACGTCACGTGAATCGAACGCCCGGCGAATGTGAAAGACGATAAAAAGGATGATGCCGACAGCGCCCGCAAATCGCAGTCCCGTTGCCGCGAAAACAAGCGCAAACCTGTCAGGTTCGATGATCGCTGACGAGCCTAGAAAAACGCTAAGCGCGCCACCGACAATGACCATCAACACCAGGGCAAACATCAGCCTGTCCCGCAACGCGGCGGTCATGACGTATTTTACAAGCGTCCATGACAGCATGGAAAAATCCTGAGGCTAAATCAGCCGATTTCAAGCCGGTCATTCAATTTTATAGATTGAACGGATGCCGATCGTCGGAGAAGGTCTTATAAATGTCACGATCCGTGTCATCCTGGCCCTGGTCGCCATCATTGAGGATGGTCGCCTTGAGAAGAATCACGAGCTCGGTCTTCAATATCCTGTCGCTCTGATTACGGAATGCGCCGCCGACAACCGGAATTTCCGATAGGACGGGAGTACCCGTTTGATGCCCTTCGGTGCGGTCCTGCATCAGACCGCCCATAAGCGCCACCTCGCCGTTCTGCATCTGGATGACCGAGTCGAGCTCCTGAATATTGACTTCCGGAACAAGCGACGCAACATTGGGAATATTGAGCAGTGCAACACCCGGGTCGGGAACCTTATCGACAATCCTCGTCACGGTCGGACGCACCGAAAGATTGATCGTTTGCCGCTCAAGATCAATCGAAGGCTGGACATTGATAAGCACGCCCTCCGGCACACTGTGTGCCGTACTGGTCACGTTCGTCGTTCCGGCCGTCGTCGCGGTGCCGGGCGTCACGGTCGCAGTGACCGAGAAATAGACCTTGTTGAGCGCGACATCCAGAACGGCGGATTGGTTGTTCACGACAGTCACGCGCGGACTCGCCAGGGCTTTGACCGTTCCAAAGCGCGAAAGGGCGGTCATAATATCTTCCTCAGCCTCGCCGTTCCGGAACCTTCCGACCCCGAAAACACCGCCAGCGACCGGGTCAAGAGTGGGCTCCGGCCACGTGCCGAGGTGAATACGAATATTGCCGCCGAGAAGCCGGGCAACCGAACTCCAGTTCACGCCGCTTGCAAACTCGTCCGAGAGATTGACTTCCATCACCTTAGCTTCGATCAGAACCTGCGCCGTCGAAGATCGGCGAAGCTGTTTCAGGTATTCTCGTATCTGCTTATGCTGGCGTTCTGTCGCGAAAACCGAAACGATACCCGCCTGTTTGTTGAGCGAGAAACTCGGCGTACTGCTTCCGCCGGCAGGCGCCGTCGCGCGTGCCGCCGCGCCAGACGCCGGTGGCAGCGAGCTAACCTGCAATGTCGCCTGCGGCGGCTGCACAGCCGCCGTCTTCCCGTCCGGTCCCGGCGCAACCACCGGCTGCACCGGCGCGGTATTGTTGCTGTTCGAGACGACTGATATTTGAGGGTCCGACGTGGTCCTCATTTCGCCCGCATCCGCGGGCACGCCGAGAATTTGCTGCAGGTTCGTGTTCAGCTCGCCCCAGAAATCGGCAGTATTATCGCCCTGCGCCTGAAACTCGGATCCCGTTTCGGCGCCGCCGGAGCCGCCGCCGCCGGTCTGCGCAAGGCTGACGTTGTTCTCGACCTTGCTGCTATTTTTACGAATGAAGCTCAGATAGTCGACCTTATAGTTCTCGTGATAGGGCGTGTCGACCTGAATACGGAGCACCGGCCCGTCGAATTTATAGCGCAAGCCCGCTATATCCGCGATACGATGAATCACGACGTCGAGAGGCTGCTCGCGCGCCACGAAGATGATCGAGCCGACGATTTTTGGATCGAGTTCGATATCGTAATTCGCCTGCTTCGCCAGTTCGAACAACGCATCCCGGAGGGGCACTGTCTGGTTGATCGAGATCGAAACCAGCGGCATTGCCTTCAAGTTATCTGACGGCGGCGCAACGTATGACTGAAGATCGGGAATGCTTTCGTCGGATTTGGCTTCCTCCGCTGCCTTCTTGTCTTCCATTTCCTGGAGGCGCGGCTGAAGCGCATCGCGATAATCCTGAACCTCCTTGTTTCCCGACCGATCTATTTTAAGTGAGTTTTTCGCTAGATCGCAGCCGGCGAGGAAAATGACCAGAGCGCAGAGGGTAAGAATCAGGCCCGCGGGCCGACTGAATTTTTTCAGAAAGCTTGTCTGAAGACGCATGATTTTTCTAACCCGCTGAAGAAGATCGACTGGGAAAAACGAAACGGCAAGCCGTTACGCGCACTATGTTTTTGTATACCACAGGCCTTCGCCATGACAAAGGCAAAGGTTCGTCTCGTTACAGTATTATGGAATAAATCAATCTGAGAACGACAGGAGAGATGTATCCATCTGCTTTAGCGCATCGCGCTTGTTGCCAGATCCCAGCTTAAGCTGCTGAATCTTGATCTTGAGATCACCCGCCTGATCTGCTTGAGAAAGCGCCGTTTCTTCCGTAATCAGCCCTTCCTTGTAAAGAATGAGAAGGGACTGGTCGAACGTGCACATACCCATCTGGTTGTTCTGCTCCATCACTTCCTTGATCTTGGCTATGTCACCCATGTGGATAAGTTCTTTGACAAAGCCCTGGTTAAGCATGACCTCTATAGCCGCCGTCATGCCCACCCCTTCTTTGGCACAGGGAATCAGCCGCTGCGAAATGATTCCTCTCAAGTTCATCGACAAGTTGAGACGGATCTGGCTGTGGTACTCCTCAGGGAACAGGTTCACGATACGCTCGATGGACTGATAGGTGTTGTTGGTATGCAGAGTAGCGAGGCACAAATGGCCCGTCTCCGCAGCCGTCAGCGCCTGCTCCATCACCTCGCGGTCGCGCACCTCGCCCACCAGAATAACGTCAGGCCGCTGACGCAAGGCGTTCTTGAGTGCAACGGCATAGCTTTCGGTATCGACTCCGACCTCGCGCTGCGAGACAACCGATTTCTTATGATCATGGAAGTATTCGATCGGGTCCTCAATGGTGATGATATGACCCTCCTCGCGCGCGTTTCGATAGTCGATCATGGCGGCGAGAGTCGTCGACTTGCCCGAACCGGTCATCCCCGTCACAAGAATGAGGCCGCGTTTTTCCAGTGCAAGTTTTTCGAGCAATACAGGCAGGCGCAATTCGGCGAAGGTCGGTATTTTTGAAATGATCCTGCGAATCACAAGCGCTGGGCACTGACGCTGACGCAAAGCGTTAACCCGATAACGTCCGAACCGACCGACATCGAGCGACGTATTCAACTCCATGTGCGTGTCGAAATCCCGCCTTTGCCGGTTGGTAAGGATGGAAGCCAGTATCTCATTGATCTCGTCAATCGTCAGCGGCTCCGTCCGCAAAGTCCGTAGTCCCGAGTCCGAACGCAATGTCGGCGGGAATCCCACCGTGAGATAAAGGTCGCTCGCCTTTATCTCATGCATCTTGGAGAAATACTGAAGTATTACTGGTGACGTCAAAACGAATATCCCTCTTCCTGATGCGCGGTTTCAGCGGCAGGCACATTGCGTGCCGCCTTGGCGGCTTTCTTGTCCGTTTCGATCTTGCCGCCGCCGACCGAAGCCGCAGCGACACCTTCATCACGGTCTCCATCGTCGTCCGTTTTCATCAGCACGCGTCGCGCCTCGTCCTTGTCAATTGTGCCTGCGGCAAGAAGCGCTTTGACCGAATCTTCCATGGTTGTCATGCCGTATCGGGTTCCGGTCTGAATCATGGAGTACAACTGGGCGACCTGGTTTTCACGAATGAGGTTGCGCACAGCGTTCGTTCCTACAAGAATCTCATGACAGCCTATGCGGCCGCCGCCCACTTTTTTGAGCAGCGTCTGAGCGACAACTCCCTGGAGGGAGGATGCAATCATCGCTCGAACCATTTCCTTGTCCCCGGTCGGGAACACGTCGATGATACGGTCGACGGTTTTGGAGGCTGAACTCGAGTGCAGCGTTCCGAACACCAAGTGGCCGGTTTCCGCGGCCGTCAGCGCCAACGAGATTGTTTCATAGTCGCGCATCTCACCCACCAGAATGACGTCTGGGTCTTCCCGCAGAGCTGATTTCAGCGCTCGCGCAAATGTCTTGGTATCGGTGCCGACCTCGCGGTGGTTCACGAGACTTTTCTTCGAAACGTGAAAGAATTCGACCGGGTCTTCGACCGTCAAAATATGGGTGGCCTGGGTTTCGTTGATGTGATTGACCATGGCCGCCAGAGTCGTGGACTTCCCGGAACCGGTAGGCCCCGTGACAAGGACAAGGCCCTTTTCAAGTTCGGAGAACCGGCGCATGACCGCGGGCAACTCCAACTCGTCCATCGTCGGAACAAGCGACGGAATCGTTCGAAACACGGCTGTCGTTCCAAGACGGCTTGTGAATGCATTAACGCGGAAACGGGCCTTTTCGCCGAAAGCGATGGCAAAGTCGAGTTCAAAATCGCGTTCGAATTCAGAGCGCTGATCCTCGGTCATAACGGAATAAAGCATCGTCCGGATATCATCGCTCTGCAGCGGATCGGCTTTAAGACGCTTAAGGTCGCCATGCACGCGGATGATCGGCGGGCTCCTCGGACTCAAGTGAAGGTCCGATGCGTTGTTCTGCATCGTAAACGCCAGTAACTGTGTGATATCCAAAGGTTCCTCCCGGCAGTGACGGTATCCCTGACTTTCAGTTTAAACGCTAAAAAGGAAATGAAAAGTAAATGCGATCAAATATTTAACAGATTACGGCAAGGGCTATATCCTTATATTATAACCCGAAAAACGGTTTGGCCCCCACACCTTGTAAAAGCAGGCATGTGTAAAATGCGAATATGAGCGCCGGGCCAAAAGGAAACCGCTGATCAGGCCGTTTCAACCGCCATGCCAGCCCGCAAATCAGACCTGATATCCCTGAAAAAACCATGAAGGCGGGCAGCCACTGTCCGCCTAACCACAGACCAGCAATCGCGAAGAATTTTACATCACCCAATCCCAGCGCTTCTTTTTTCTTTAGAAATGAAACGATTTTTCCGGCAATCCAGACGACGCTGGCAAACGCAACGCCGCTGCCAACGTGAAGAAAGACATTTTCAACAGGCGCCTCACCGGTCACGGGTATCATCGTAAAAGCCTGTGTCAGCACAAATGCAAAACCAAGGGCCGCGACGATTCCCTGCAAGCCATCCGGCAGGATCATCTGCTCAAGATCGATGACAAGCATCGCGACAAGAAACGGAACCGCGGCGATTACCAGAAACGCCTGAGCCGTGAACCCCCACGCGCAATAGGCCGCAATACAGCAAGCGAGGACACCTGCTTCGATCAGTGGATATCGCAAGCCAATCGATGCCTTGCAATGGCGGCAGCGTCCGCGAAATGCGAGCCACGATATCAGGGGCACAAGATCGAAGAAGCCGAGAGCCGTGTTGCAGGACGAACAACGCGAACGACCGGTAATCCATGACTGGTTCCGCGCAACACGCCATGAAAGTGCGGTCGCGAAGCTTCCCAGCATAAGACCTACGAAGATAACGATGTAAATCTCGAGAAAATTGCTTTCGGGCACCCGCGACCTATTGCTGTCTCAGAATCGACAGCCTGTCGTATATCTGCTCGCGAGGGACCGACCGACTATCGCCATATACAGCATCCGTCTCCAGAGCCTGCTGATAATATTTTATTGCATCGTCTTTTTTGCCCGCACGGTCCTCAACAATTGCCATGTTAAAAAGGTGTTGTGCGTTATTAGGCTCCATACTCACAGCCATGCCGAGAAAGCGCACGGCGTCAGCAAGATGCCCTTGATCCGCCTCCGTAACTCCGATCTGGGCCGCGATCATTGCATTGGCCGGATATTTTTCGTGCAAATTCATCAACCGGCGTAAAGCAACTTCCGGGTATTCCTTACGCAGAATCCCTAGCATGTTGACGAGCGCCTCGGGATTATTGTGGTCGATCGTCAGCAACTGGTCATAGGTTTTCAGCGCTGCTTCGGTCCGGCCCGTATTCTGCAATGCCACAGCGCGCCCCATCAGAATACGCGGGTCACGCGGATTCTTTTTATACAGGGTGTCAAACATATCGACTGCAGCATCATAATGCCCCAGCGAGAGCGCGCGGTTTGCAGCCATAATTCTCGAGTCGGTGCTCTGCGGCCCGCTATTTTTCTCGACGATGATAAATTTTGACCCGGGCTCTTTATCCGGATGAACAATGCGTGGCCCGACCGCGTTCGCCATGCCCGGTGGCGGAGGAGCGGCAGAATCGTAATATGCATCTGGTCCGGATGGCTTCGCCGTCTCCGGCGTTGGCGATACAGGCGCAGCCGAAGTGCCTGAAGTTGCACCGGCGGTGGCATTTTCTGTTCCTGCAGATGCCGGCGACGCCCCGCCAACGGCCGGAAGATTTTCGTCTGGCGCATTTAATGCCGGTGATGCCGCGGCACCACCCACGTCAGGCATCGACCCGCTCGCAGCAGGCGCGTTCTCACTTGCCGCGCCGCTCGGCATCGCCGGAGGCTGCGCGGGAACTTCCGCCACATTGGAATTGCTCGCCGGCGGTGTCGTAGTTGTGGTTGTGGTCGTGGTGGTGGTCGTCTCACTTCCTGGAGAAGCAGGAGAAGTCCCTGTGGGAGTACCCGCCGACGGCTCGATATCCACGATATCCTGCCACCCGTCGGGCAAGTTTCCCGTTAGGTCAGGCGGTCTTGGAACATTGACAGGAATACGAATAGGCGACGGCGTTGCCGCCGGAGTCGTAATTTCGGCATTAGCAACAACTGGCGGAACGCTGCTCGTTGGCGTTTGTATAGAATTTTCGACGCCCGGTAGTAATGAACTGACGAAGAATCCTCCGCCAATGCCGGCCGCAACCAGCAGGACCAACCCTGCGACCTTGTATTTGGATAACGAGTCGCCTATGTCGGATTGGCCTACATAAGAATAGTCAAAATCTTCAGCATCCGGCAGCAGCGCCCCATCCTGGATAATTTCGTCCGGTCCCGCAACCCGACCTGGAATTATTTTTTTTGTTACCATGACCTATCCTTACTACTGCCTTAACCTAACAGATATTTTTGGGCAAGTGAATCTGTAACAAAGTGTTTTCCTATGCAGCGCGTTGGCCTGATCCATCCATGGCGATAAGGTTGAGAAACGCGCGCTCGATATTCGCATTGCCCCCCGCGGCGATTAACCCTGCCGGCGTCCCGCAATAGATGATTTTACCGCCATGGAGCACGCCGACGCGATCACATATCTCATTCATGTCTGCAAGAATATGGGAACTGAAGAATATGGTTTGCCCCTCGGTTCTCGCGACCTGCAGCGTGTCTTTGACCATCGATCGCGCCTGCGGATCGAGGCCGCTCATAGGTTCATCGAGTATCAAAAGCGGGCATTTGGTCAAAAGCGTACCGATGAGGCCCAGCTTCTGCCGCATTCCCTTTGAATAAGTCTGTATTTTGCTACCGAGCACAGACGGATCAAGCGCAAGCTTTCTGCAATATAAGTGGGCAACGGCCTCGTCAAATGGAAGACCATAAAAGCTGACAGAAAAACGTAGAAATTCTACTCCCTTTAAAAACCACGCCGGATCGAAGCGCTCGGGCAGATACGCGAGCTTCCTTCTGCTATCAGGATGAAACCGGTCATGACCAGCTATTTCTATTATGCCGCTTTGATGATCACGCAGCCCAAGGATTGATTTAATAAGTGTAGTCTTTCCGACACCGTTAAGCCCGATCAATCCGAACGTCTCTCCCGACCGCACATCGAGACTGAGATTCCTGACTACCGCATGTGTTCCATAGGATACACTTACATCCCTGACGGAAAGCGCCGGAAGATTATTATCGGGCGTCATGCTGTTTATTGGGTCCCTGCTGTCTGCGTACCCTGCCCAGGAAGAAACATGCGCGCATCAAGGTTGAATCTCTGATGTTCCCTCAGCCGGACCGGGAATATAAGATTCGTAAATGTGTCGAACCATTTCAGATCAACATGGTCTTCCGTCACCTTTATGTCCATAACTTGTTCCGGCAACGAATTCTTATCCTGGGTCAACCGCTGCCCGTTAAGGTATACGGTCCAGTCCTCCGGCCCGCGATAAAGAATTCCGCCGACGCTCAATTCACGGATGCTGCGTGGTTTGCTCTGATTTGGATCGTTTGCTTTAGCAATATCTCTCGGATTCACTGGATGCGTGACGTAAAGCCGCTTGGCATCCTGAAGCAATTGATACTGCCAGAGAGTGAAGAATACGGAAGCTAACTCCTGTGGTTTGACGTCAGGTTCGCGAAGTTTGGAAATATTCTGCGCTGACTGCGAGATACTCACATTCATTAGAGGATCTTTCGACGGATCCGCATT
>DATJGZ010000242.1:0-4732 GCA_035494535.1 Patescibacteria group bacterium
GCATAACGGTCTGTATCGGCAAGACCGCGTGCGTCTCGTCATAATGGATCATGAAATCGAACTGCTTCGGCAGGCAGGCAAGGAAATAGTGACTATGACGCTCCGTCTCGGGCCGGTAAATGACGCCGATGGCGCGCTGCAGGCGCTGCGTCATTAGCAGGTCGACCGCATCGTTGCTTTCACGCAGATCAAGCATAAACGATTTTTGATTGACTTGACCGAATACATCTTCGTAGCTGCCGGGGAAGGGCTCGTTGATGCGTTTTGCCCGGTGCGGCCCCTCCCAATCGTCGGCCGCCATAACAGTCCCCCGGCATGTCGAGAAACCGATCAGAAGCGCCCTGTCGCCATAT
The DNA here is from genome assembly GCA_035494535.1 of Patescibacteria group bacterium. Lineage (GTDB taxonomy): Bacteria > Pseudomonadota > Alphaproteobacteria > Micavibrionales > Micavibrionaceae > JACQIJ01. Next base: position 354 of record DATJGZ010000242.1, read on the forward strand.
TTCTGGCGGACCAGCTGGCCGATATTCAACTCGCCGCGGTCCGACATCTCGGTCGCGGCGGCATCGCCGATGTGGGAGTTGTGCGCCCAGACAACGATGCGCGGCTCACGCTGCAAGCGGTTGCGCAGATTCTCTGCCAGATCCTGCAATGTCTCGAACATATGCTGGTCGCGCAGATTCCAAGAATTTGGCCGGCCGCGGAACATCGAGCGGTAATATTCCTCGGCGTTCTTCACCAGCTTTGCATTCTGCTCGGCGCAGAAATATTCATCTTCCGCGATAATGCCGTCGCGTTTCGCATACTCGTACGACTTGATACGCAGATCGATGAGCTGGGCAAGAATATCTTTCTCACATGAATCGGCGATGCCGAATTCGGCTGCATAGCCGTAGCCTTGGGGGTTATCCATGAAATGGTCGAGGCAGCTGTAGCGTTCACGCGCGCGCTGCGCGCCTGGTGGATCGATTTCATCAAGATAGTCGATCACTGCACGAATCGATGTGCCCATGCTGTAGAGATCGAGGCCGTAGAAACCGGCAGGGAAGCGTTTTATGTCCCCGGATCTGCGATATTCGTAGTTATAGGCGTGCAGCCATTCTATGAATTTGAATACCTCATGGTTGCGCCACATCCAGACTGGAAAGCGCTCGAAGTCGGAAAGGGATTCGGTGGCGGTTTCCTCACTTCGTAGCGACACGAACTTATTCACGCGGTAGGCGTCCGGCCAGTCGGCCTCGACTGCGACCGCGTCGAAATTGAGCTCCTGGATGAGTCGTTGCGTGATCTCGGCGCGTGTGCGGTAGAACTCTTCGGTGCCGTGGCTTGCCTCCCCGATCATGACGACAGATTTGTTTCTGGCAGCGTCAATGATCGAGTTGAAATCCGTTAGTTCGCCGCTCAGGTGGACCGCCCGTCTTTCGATTGCCGCTGTCAGCACTTTGTCGGCGCTTCGGGTCATGCGGCAAGCTCCGTATGTCGGGCGAGCAGATCCTGTACCTCATCGTCGCTTGTCTGATCGAAGTCTTCATACCATTCTCCGACGCCGTAGAATGGCTCCGGCTGATACGGGCAGACAACTTTATCGGCCAAACCGGTGAGCATGCGCACGGTATCCGCTGACCCGACCGGGGCGGCCACTGCGATTTTGGCCGCACCTGCCTTCCTGAGTGACTCAATGGCCGCCCGCATGGTGGCGCCGGTCGCAAGACCGTCATCGACGACGATGACCGTTTTTTTCAAAACCGGCGGCGCCGGCCGGCTTTGCCGGTAAACCCGGTTGCGCCGGTCGACTTCGGCGCTCTCGCGCACGATGGCCTGATCGATTGCCTTTTCGGGTATCCCCATACCCTGAACAATCTCTTTGTTGATGTAACAGGCGCCACCGAGCGAGATGGCGCCCATCGCCAGCTCCTCATGCCGCGGCACGCCCAGCTTGCGCACGATCCAGAGATCCATATGTAGATAGAGAGCCTCCGCTATTTCATGCGCGACAGGCACGCCGCCGCGAGGGAGCGCAAGTACCATCACGCCGGGCTGACCGCCATACTCGAGCAGTTCCTGCGCCAGCATCCGGCCCGCCACGCTTCGATTCAGATATCTGTCCTTCATAATGTCCCCTTTTATTCCAGATGCATTGCAAACCATTTTGCTGCCAGTTCGGCCACCTGCGCGAGTGTGCCTGGTTCCTCGAACAAGTGAGATGCTCCATGCACCAGCCGAAGCGCGGAATCCTTGTTGAGTGATTTGAGCGCTTCGCGGTTCAGATGCAGAACTTCCGGGTCGCGTGTGCCTACAACGAGCAGAGTCGGTGCTTTGACCATCTGCAGGTATTCGTCGGCGAGATCGGGACGACCGCCCCGCGAGACAACCGCCTTTACCGTCTTCGGCATATAGGCAGCGGTAATGAGCGCGGCGGCCGCACCGGTGCTGGCGCCGAAACAGCCGACGTTCATATTGCGCGTGGATTCGTTGTCCGCCGCCCATTGCAACATGTGGCTCAGCCGCTTGGCGAGAAAGGGTATGTCAAAGCGCAGATGACGGGTTTCGTTATCGACCGCTTCCTCATCGGGGGTTAGAAGGTCGGCCAGCAGCGTTGCCTGATGGTGGCGGTTCAGCGTTTCGGCAACGAACCGGTTGCGGGGACTTTTTCGGCTTGAGCCGCTGCCATGCGCGAAAACGACGAGGCCTTCCGCATTAGCCGGGATCGTCAGATCGCCATCCAGTTCGACTACGCCGGCGGGAATGCGGACGGGCCGAGTTTGTATAACGGGCTGCTTTTCCTGTCTCATACTTTATTAACGCATGGAACAGGAAAAGCGTTTTTGACATTAGTCAAATAGACCCGGTTTCGCTCGGCGCATCGGGATTAAGAACGTTTGTCGGGATTGAGCCAGTCTTCGGCAATGGTCTTTTTATTAATTAATGCATCTATCGGACGGAACAGCAGATTCACTGCAATGATGATGACCGTCAGGATGGCGGCTGGGGCGAAAAGCCCGTAACCGGCAAACATGCCGACGGCAACGCTGCACCATAATGTTGCTGCCGTATTGAAGCCCTTGGCCGTGACACCCTCGCGCATGATGACGCCCGCGCAAAGGAAGCCGATGCCAGTGATGATCTGGCTGGCGATGCGGCTCAACCCTTCGGTGTCGTGCGGGGCGATCATCAGCCCGAAGATCATCAGGGCGGCGGAACCGATTGTAACGAGCGTGTTCGTCCGCAGGCCCACGTAATGGCTTTTCCACTGGCGCTCGAGGCCGATCGCGCCGCCGAGAAAAAGCGCAATGCCTAATCGAAGGATTATCTCTTGGGGCGTCAAAACTCTCTCTCCATTTTTTTAACTATGACATTAATAAAGCGCGCGCTTTTTGATTAAAGTCAATTTCGGCTGCAGGAGATGCTACGCCGCTGTTTCCATGCGATAGCCAATGCCCGGTTCGGTGAGGATGATCGACGGATTGGCGGGATCTTTCTCGATCTTGTCGCGGATCTGGCCGATGAAGGTGCGCAGGTACTGGGTATCTTCGGCGTGCGCCTTTCCCCAGACCTCGCGCAGGATGTCCTTGTGCGTCAACATCTTGCCGCGGTTCACCATGAAATAGCGGAGCAGGGCATATTCCTTAGGCGTAAAGCTGACCTTTTCTCCCCGCAGGAACACTTCGTGTCGGACAAGGTCCATGCGTAATTCGCCATTGGTCAGTTCGGGCTCGCCGGCGTCGCGCACCGCTGACTTACGGAGATGGGCGCCCATGCGTGCCAGCAGCAGGTCAAAGTTGAAAGGCTTCACCACGTAATCGTCCGCGCCCAACGTCAAGAGCTCAATCATATCGGTGTCGGCCGAGCGTCCCGATACAACAATAATTGGTGCCTGACTCCATTGGCGGAGAGCTTTTACAACTTCCCGGCCGTTCATATCAGGGAGATCGAGATCGAGAAGGACGATATCGGGCTTAACAGAAGCACTGAGGCGCGTAGCGGTCTTGCCGTTTTCGCAATCGACGACCTTAAAGCCTTCGGAGTCGAGAACACTCAACAGCATCTTGCGGATTTGCGGATCATCATCGACGATCAGTACCGTATGTTTCGTCTCCCGGGTCATTTTATGTATCGCTCAGCAGGATTTCGACCGTTCGCTCGAGTTCATCAATATCCAGCGGTTTCGCTAGGACGGCATGTGCTCCGGCCTCTGCCGCTTTTTCCAGCAAGTCTTCGTCGCCTTCCTTCATTTTTCCGCCACCCGAAATCGCTACAATTTTTACTGAAGGATAGCGCTTGCTGACTTCTGCGATTACTTCGAACCCGCTCTTTTGCGGCATAATGATGTCGGTGATAATCACACCCGGCGGCGATGCCGGATCTATCATGCTGAGCCCCTCATCACAGCCGGCGGCAACCGAAACACCAAAACCCGACATTCTCATGTTGTCGCAGATGATTTTTCGGACAAACGCTTCGTCGTCTATCACCAAAATATCCCGGCTTGTCATGGTGACGCTCCGTCGTGGATCGGCAAGAAAATGCTAAACTTCGTCCCGCGGCCGGGCGCGCTCTCGACCTCGATATGACCGCCCGATTGCTGGATCATGCCGTAGACCATGCTGAGGCCGAGGCCCGTTCCCTGTCCCGCGGGCTTGGTGGTGTAGAAGGGATCGAAGATGCGCTGGCGCACATGATCGGGCATGCCGGTGCCCGTGTCGGCTATCGTGATCGCGACAAAGCGTCCGGGCAGGAGAGCCTGGTATTGCGAGGCCTGCCGCCTGTCGAGAGTTACCGGTGCAGTTCCGATAGTAAATGTGCCGCCATCCGGCATCGCGTCGCGCGCGTTCGCCGCCATGTTGATCAGCGCGTTGACGAACTGGTCCTGGTCGATCAGCAC
>DATJGZ010000243.1:0-6919 GCA_035494535.1 Patescibacteria group bacterium
CTTGTGTTTTGCCAGCGGCAATGCGGCGTCAAACGACTTGCCGGCGCCCTGATGCCGCTCGAATTTTTTAAGAGCATCGACCAGCGGCACCAATTGGTCCTTCGGCAGATAGACCGCATCGAGGTCGGTTAATGCTTTTTCAACTTTGCCCCAATCGACCTTCGTCGCCTGCTTCGCCGCGACCAGATCGGCAGCCTGTCGGATGTCAAGGATCGCCACCAGCTGGTCGGCCAGCTTCCAGGCCTTGCCGTTGGTTTCATTGTCCAGTTCATGGGTGAACGACATATCGCGTCCTGGCGTGAACGTCGCCTGCGCCAGCGTACCGTTCTTGGCCACGAATACCTTCAGCAGGTCGCGCCCCTCAGTATCGTAGTCATGCCCCTGTAATTCAACTGACGCGCCCTTGTAGTTTGAGTCGCGATCGAACGCAGAGCCTTCGGCAATCCAGCGCACATCGTCCCCGAAAGCCATCTTGAGGTTTCCGGGTCCGGCCTGCGCTGTCTTCTCCGATTTCTTCCGCGCGGGCATAGAACTATAGCGCCTCCGCACCGGAGATGATCTCGATCAGCTCCTTGGTGATGTAAGCCTGACGGGCCCGGTTGTATTGGATCGTGTATTTGCGGATCAGGTCGCCGGCGTTGCGCGTGGCGTTGTCCATCGCGGTCATGCGCGCCGCCTGCTCGCCCGCCGCGCTATCGAGCAGCGCACGAAAGATCTGGACGCCGAGATTCCGCGGGAGCAACTGGCCGAGAATGATGTCTTCGTCCGGCTCGAATTCATACGAAAGCGGACGCGCTGCCTGCCCCTCTTCCTTCCTTGTATTGTCCTGCTCAGGCGCCTTGTCCGCGCTGCCGGCGGCAGCGAAAGGTATCAGGCGCTGCCCGGTCGGCTTCTGCAGCAGGACCGAGCGGAACTGATTGTAATAGAGCGTGCAGACGTCGAACACGCCAGCCTCGAATTTCTCGAGAATGAACTGCGAAATCTGATCGGCGTCGGCGAAGCCGATGCGCGCCTTGCCGCTGATGCCGGTGAAGCTCTGCAGGATTTTCTCGCCGAATTCGCGCTTCAGCACATCACGTGCCTTACGTCCGACGCAGACGAGCTTGACGGTCTTGCCTTCACGCTCGAGCCGACGGGCTTCGTTGCGGGCGGCGCGGATCAGGTTGGCGTTGAAGCCCGCGCACAGGCCGCGGTCGGAGGTAACGATGACCAGCAGATGCACATCATCCTTGCCAGTGCCGATCAAAAGCTTTGGACTGCCGGGGCCGACCGAAACACCTGCCGCAACGCGTGCCATCATCGCGGCCATCGCGGTCGCGTAGGGCTGGCTGGCCTGCGCCTGCTCTTGCGCGCGCTTGAGCTTGGAGGCGGCGACCATCTTCATCGCCGAGGTAATTTTCCTCGTCGACTTAACGCTGGCAATCCGGTTGCGGTATTCCTTTAGGCTTGGCATCTGTCTCTCACCTGAACATGGGGCCGGCCTGCGGATTCTGCGCCGGGTCCGTATTGAACCTGTTGACCTTCGTCACCATGCCGCTGGCCATCAGCGCCCTGAGATCATTCTCAAGGCCGACGGCCGAGGCTTTGGAGTAAACTTCCTTGCCGCCGTCGGCATAGGCCGTGAAGCGGCTGGAATAGAGTTCTTTTTTACCCGGCTTGTCGATGGTAGCCTTGGTCCAGCCGTGCAGCGAGGTGCGCTCGTAGAAAGCCGGCGCCAGTTCGTTGAATTCCTGCATCGCCTTCATTTCGGCGCCTACATCACCCGCGGCAATCGCGGCCTTGACCCGGCCCACCGCATCGGCGATCTGATCTGCCATCTGCGGAATTTCAATGGCCATGCTGTCCACGGCATCGGCGAACGCCTGATACTGATTCTTCATGCTCGCGTTGTAGCGGGCCAGCACATCGTTAAGCAGCTTAAGCGCGGGATCGGTCGGATTGCTGTTGGCGGCCTCCGTGAACTCAGCGCTCAGATTGAAGCGCGTTTGGTACTGAAGCTCCTCGACATTCTTGACGTGTACGGAAAGCTGAGGGTCCGTCACCAGCAGCGTCTGGAAAGTGCCGGCCGCGGCGTCCGGAAGTTCGACCACAATCGTGCCGAATTTCTGGCTGGCGTGCTGAACCGTTCCGCCTGCCCTATCAAGCGCCTGCAAAAAATGCGCCGCAAGATCTTTGTCACCGTCCGCTTCTTCGAGCGGGCCGGCGAGCTCGGGCGATCCGTATATCAAAAGCTCCATTTTATCTCCCCAATCGCGGCTGCGTTGTAACCCGCAGCGCGCCGTCAATGATTGCTTGCGCCGGATCGGCCATCATCATCTCGTCGATGATGGCGCTCGCCCGGCTGTTATCGACCGCCGCACCGTTCGCGGTCAGCATGAACGTGCCTTTGAGCGAGGGAACCGGCGTCAGTTCGACGTGGTTGCGCGCAAGGACATTGCGGACTGGCGCAAAAGCGCTATCACCGGTCTTGACCCCTTTGGCAAGCATGATGTTCCAGACGCCACCCATCGTATTAGGCCGCCGCCTTCAGCTCAGCGCCCGAGAAACCTTTGGTGAACTGCTCGAGGAAGGCATTCAGGTCCTTCTCGATGCCATCGTCCAGCGCCTTCTTGGTGCGGATGGCCTCAAGGATCTTCTTGCCGCTCGCGCGCAGATCGACCAGCAGCTTCGCCTCATAGGTCGTGACCTGGTTAACCGGCACGCTATCGAGGAAGCCGCGGGTGCCTGCGTAAATGACAACCACCTGCTCCTCGACCGGCAGCGGCGAGTATTGCGGTTGTTTCAGCAGTTGCGTCAGACGAGCGCCGCGCGCGAGCAGGCGCTGCGTCGAGGCGTCGAGGTCGGAGGCGAACTGCGCGAACGCCTCCATCTCGCGGTACTGCGCGAGCTCCAACTTGATTTTACCGGCAACCTGCTTCATCGCCTTGATCTGCGCGGCCGAGCCGACGCGGGACACCGACAGACCGACGTTGATCGCCGGACGGATACCTTTGAAAAACAGGCCAGTCTCGAGGAAGATCTGACCGTCAGTGATGGAAATGACGTTGGTCGGGATGTAGGCGGACACGTCGCCGGCCTGCGTCTCAATGACCGGCAATGCCGTCAGCGATCCCGCGCCGTTCTTGTCGTTCAGTTTCGCTGCGCGCTCCAGCAAACGGGAGTGGATGTAGAACACGTCGCCCGGATAGGCTTCGCGGCCCGGCGGGCGGCGCAGCAGCAGCGACATCTGGCGATAGGCGACGGCTTGCTTGGATAAGTCGTCATAGATGCACAGCGCGTGCATGCCGTTGTCGCGAAAGAATTCGCCCATAGTGCAACCCGTGTACGGGGCGAGGAACTGCATCGGCGCGGGGTCCGAAGCCGTGGCGGCGACGACGATGGAGTATTCCATCGCGCCCTGCTCCTCGAGCTCCTTCACCAGCTGCGCCACGGTCGAGCGCTTCTGCCCGATAGCGACGTAGATGCAATACAGCTTGGTTTTTTCATCGTCCGTGTTGTTGAAGTTCTTCTGGTTCAGAATCGTGTCGATCGCGACGGCGGTCTTGCCGGTCTGGCGGTCGCCGATGATGAGCTCGCGCTGGCCGCGGCCGACGGGCACGAGCGCGTCGAGCGCCTTGAGGCCGGTCTGCATTGGTTCATGCACCGATTTACGCGGGATGATGCCGGGGGCTTTCACCTCGACGCGGCGGTATTCCTTGGTCTTGATCGGGCCCTTGCCGTCGATCGGGTTGCCGAGGCCGTCCACAACGCGGCCAAGCAGGCCCTTGCCGACCGGCACCTGCACGATTTCGCCCGAACGCTTGACGATATCGCCTTCCTTGATCGAGCGGTCGTCGCCGAAGATGACCACGCCGACATTGTCGGTCTCGAGGTTCAGAGCCATGCCCTTGATGCCGCCGGGAAACTCAACCATCTCGCCGGCGCGGACCTGATCGAGGCCGTAGACGCGGGCGACGCCGTCGCCGACGCTGAGGACCTGCCCGATCTCGGCCACATCGGCCTGCGCGCCGAACTGCTCGATCTGCTTCTTCAGGATTTCGGAGATTTCTGCTGCACGGATTTCCATTTTACTTCCCTTTGCTAGATTAACCTGACATTCGCGACGCGCATCATCTGCGCCCCGCCGTTAAATCTGTTACGCGGCTTTCTCGCCCGCATTCATGGCGCGGCGCAGGCGCTCGAGCTTGCGCTTGACTGAATCATCGACCATGCGCGAGCCAACCGTCACGATCATGCCGCCGAGCAGGTCCTTGTTCACGCTCACGTTAAGCGTCACGTTCGAGCCCATCGCGGCAGCCAGCTGTTCTTCGAGCTGCTTGGTCTGTGCGGGCGTCAGAACATAGGCCGTCTCAACCTTCGCCTGCACCACACCGCGGCTCTTGGTCAACTCGTCGTTGAAGGCAGCGATAATCGCCGGCAGCGCCGCGAGACGGCGGTTTTCCGCCAACACGCCGATAAACTGGCTGGTAAGTTTCTGGAAGCCCGCCTTGGATGCTATGGCCTGCAGCGCCTTTTGCTGCTGGTCACGATTCACGAGCGGGTTTTCGAGGAGCGATTGGAGATCGGCAGACGAGTCGATCATGTTCTGAAGTTCGCGGAGATCTTTCTCAACCTTGTCGATCACTTTGAGATCGGTTGCCATATCGATAAAAGCGGACGCATAACGCCTTGCAACCAGACCGGATTTTGCCGATGCCGTTCCCACTTTACGCCTGTCCCTTCAAAGCCTTTTAAAACCGTGCCTGATTTAGCATACGGATGTTGCCTAATCAAGCATTCCCTGCGTTTTCCGCGCTTTTTCGCCATTGTCTCTATCGCGCTGTTATGCAACAGTTTCCTGAGATCGATACTGCCCGTTTTTCAGGGTCTTTTTCGCACCGCCACCCATTACCATATTCATGTCATGAACCGACTTGCGCGCTCCCTCCGCCTGCACCGCTACATGATCACTGCGATGGGCATCTACACGATCGCGTTGATCGCTTTCGCCCTCTGGCTGGGCGGCGACGTGAAGACGCTGATGGGGTTTTTACCATATCTTGGCTGGGGCCTCGCCACTAGCGCGCTGTATTTCATGGCAATGATGGCGTTTTACTTTGGACGGGCGGTGAAAAACACCAAACCGAACAAACGCTGGTTTCTCGAGGTGATGGAGAATTTCGAGAAGAGCACGCTCGGCTATCTGCGCAGCGACCGGTGCATGGACGGCATCGTCGGCCTGTTCATCATGTTCCCGGTTTCGTTCTTCTTCTGCATCGCCAAGGGGCTGATCCCGACCCTCCACCAATACACAATCGACCCGAAGCTGGCGGCCTCGGACAAATGGCTCCACTTCGGCCACTACCCGCACGAATATCTGGTGCCGTGGGTCACGCGCCACCAGATGGCGGCAGCCATCGATGCCTTCTATGTCACGTGGTTTCTCGTCGTTTTCCTCGTCCTCGACTTCGCGATTTTCCTCGACAGCAACCAGTTCCGCCGGATGCGTTTTCTATGGACCTACAACATCTCATGGATCGTTCTCGGCAACGTCATGGCGCTGTTTATGGCCTCGGTCGGCCCGCTGTTTTTCAGTCACTTCTATCAAGTTGCCGACCCCTATGCCGGGCTCGTGAAGCACCTGCACGAGCAGGACAAGATCGAGCATCTCGCGATTTTTGACGCCGGAAATCTTGAACTCGGATTCACCAAGGGCGGTGAGGTCATCAACATGAATGCGCTTTCCGCCATGCCGAGCATGCACATCGCGATTGCGGCGCTCCTGATTTTCTACGCTGCGAAATTCAGCCGGATTCTTGCGGCCGTATTTCTCGTCTACTGTCTGCTGATCATGATTTCGTCCGTCTATCTCGGCTGGCACTACGCTCTCGACGGTTATGTCGCGATCGTCGGAACATGGCTAATCTGGTGGCTTTCCGGACCGCTGGTGAAAAAACTTCACCCCGAGCTTACAGCGGCCTGAGCTTATCGAGTCGCTGCCGCCAATCAGGCGGCAATCCGTTGCGTCCCAGCACCCGGTTGTTCAGGAACTCAACGCCGCTGACCACGCGGCCCGCACCGGGCAGTTGCGGCAGCGTGTTGAGCAATCCGATATCCGCGACCTCGACCTCCGCCGTTATCAGACCCTTGTGCCGCCCCTTGTAGACGTCGACGTCCCAGTGATGTCCCTCGTACTCTATCTTGCTGCGTGTCTTGTCGACACGGTCGATCACGAAGCCGTCGGCAAGCAGTTTTTCGGCATCGATGACCGTCATGGCAATTTCGTACTCACCGCGCGCTTCGGGATCGTCGATGAATTTCTTAATCGTAAGGTAAGCTTTCTTTTGTCCTTCCTCCTCGACCAATCGCACCCGGCATTCGACCGGATGTCCCACCGTCAGCACACCTGAATCCTCGTCATATTCCGGCAGTTCGCGCAGGGCCGCGAAGTCTTCAAAACCCGCACCACCGACCTTGAACGAGTGAATACTCTCGCCATGCCGCAAAGCTATCTGCGCCTGGCTGCTGCCGTTGAAGATGATGGTGAGCCGGTCGTTCGCATCGCTGTCGCGCACATAGGCCTGCGTGACCTCCTGCACCCGCGCGGGCAACGTGCGCCACGCGTCGCTCTCGACCAGGTATTTTCGTTCGATCTCGGATGCCATGGACCGACTATAGCCGGTCAGAAGATTTCACGATAACGGATAATTCCGGCGTTGCGCAGCGTCACCATCGCCGCAAACGCATGCTCGTCCCGCGCCTTGCTGAGGTCTTCGATGTATATTTCAGACAGGCCGGCACCCGCCATATTGACCTGCTCGCGCGCGGTCGGCACACCGCTGGAAAACATGAGGCGGTCGACGATCTTCAGCCCCCGGCGCGGCGCGTTCATGAGCAGGCGATTGACCGGCTCGAGCATTAGGCTGTATTTGCCCTGGCT
>DATJGZ010000244.1:0-4580 GCA_035494535.1 Patescibacteria group bacterium
TGAGTCGAAACGGAATTAGCTCGTTCCGTAGATCCATCGTTGATCTAATTCGCAGGTAGAATGCAATCGTTATCAATGTCGTCGGTAATTGCATTGCTTGTGAATAGGCGGTCGGAATTGAGGCCCGATTCTGCGCAAACGTGTCCGCCGATATGAATAGGCTAGTGCCCAAGAAGCCGTCCGCGACAATCAGCAGAAGCACAAGTCCGTTGACTGCCAACATGAACTTGAAAAGTATGTAACTTAGATAGTCGGGGTCGCGGTCAAGCGATAGCACTCGACCACCGATCCAACTAAGAGGAACGAAGCTATCCCGCCTTTGCTCCGGCGGAGGCAACGAAAACAGGCGCGTTAGAAAACTCCCAAAAGCGGTACGCTCCATTCTTAAATCTACCCAATATGCAACGCATGCTTCAGGAACTCGAGCCACGCCGGGTCGGGGACGTGGAAGGCGGTGACGGCGGCGGCGACCACGGCGCCGTAGGCAATGAAAACCCCGAGGAAGCCCAGAAAGCCGCTGGCGCCCGCCGCAGGCTTTAATTTCTCCGGCTTCTGGTTTTTGCGCAGGCGCCGCGCCAGCACCGGCTCCATCACGCCCATGAGCGCCTTCTGCGGCAGGATCTTGACCAGCATGACGGTAATCAGTGCGCCGATGGGAATGAGCGAGAGGTCGGCGGCGCCCTGTATCAGTGAATCAGGAATGCGCGCGGCGAGCATGTCACGAACCGGGCCGAGGTAATAGGCGGCATCAAGCCCGGCCGCGATGGCCACGCCGGCGATGAGGCCCATGATGCGCGGCGTTTGCGTGAGCGCGCTGAGCGCCATGGCGGCGTTGTCGACGATCTCGGCCACCTTCTCGTCCCGAATGCCGAACGGATACGCGTTCATCACGGTCTGCACCGCGCGCTGCTTGTTGAGCCGTATGGAGGCAAGCATGGCGTCGCCGATGACGCGGAAGCGCGTCGCCTCGTGCAGCTTGGGCGCGACGGCGGCATTGCCCTTGCCGGCCTCCTCCACCGCGCGGATGCCGGGCAATGCAATTTCTTCCAGGAACGGCTGCATATGCACCAGCGTCGGCCGGAAGCCGAACATCTTGCCGGTGACGGGTTCGGTGCGCGGATCCCAGATGAAGCCGATGTCGCCCCACGGCAGCCGTACGTCGTAGGTGATGGCGAATTCATCCGGCTTGCGCATCATGAATTCCTTGGGTTTGTGCAAGTTGTCGAGCTCCTTCTTGCGCTCGAGATCTTCGTTGATGCGGATATGCGCATATTGCTCGAGCACCATCTTCTCTTTCAAAAAGTCGATGATCGGCGGCACCTCGGGCGGCAGCGCCGCCTTGTCGTACTCGAACCAGCACTTGGCCGAGACTTCCATGAAGGTCATGTGGCTGCGAAAGCCTGTGTTGATGCAGGGCTTGCAACCCGTCTTCCCTGTGCCCTGGCAGAGCAGGCACTTGGTCCCGCCCGAGCCCTGGCACGGCACGCAGCGCACCTTGCCCTGCCCGCTGCATTTTTTGCATTTCGCGTAGACGACTTTCTGCTGCTGGTGGTGATGCTGCGCGCCCTTGGCGTGCTGGTGTTGCTGCGGCTTGCCCTTGACCGGAAATTGCTTGCGGCCTTTGCAGTTCGGGCAGGTCATCAGCTTGCTGCCGGCGCAGGTCTTGCAGGTGCGGCGCTTGGTGCCCTTGCAATCGGGGCAGTTGTTCTTGCCAAGGCCCGAGCAGGTCGGGCAGCGCTCATGCACCACGTAGCTGCGCTTCATGCCGTCGTACTTGATGGCCCAGCCCTCGACCGAGAAGCCAAGGTCCGGGCGGAGTTTGAGGAACTTGATCGTCGTGCGGTGGACGTCGATGTTGGTGGCGGCGTTCTCGACGATTGCCTGCACCTTGTTGCGCGCATCCTGCTGCGAGCCGACGACGATGCCATTCTGCTTGCCGGGCATGTATTTGGTGCCGACGGTCGGCTTGACCTTGAAGACCTGATAGGTCTCGAAATGCAGCACCGTGCCTTGGAATGAATTGAAGAAGACCGCCTTCTCATCGAGCCCGTTGCCGCGCACGGCGGCGCGCATGATGTCGGTGGCGTCGTCGATCAGAATGGGTCCCACGCTTTCGATGCCCGGGTTGTCGTCCTCCGTCTTGCCGGTCATTTCCTCCCGGTCGACTTCGAACGGCCAGACATGAATGTGATCGCGGTGAACCATCCCCCGGGCGCGACCTTAGGCCGCCATGGCGCGGTCGAGATTATTGCGGAAGAATTCGAGCGTGCGCTTGTTGGCGGCGGTGGCGGCGGCTTCGTCGTAATGCTGGCCTCCGCCGCGCGCGAAGGCGTGGTCGACGCCCGCGTAGGAATGGATGGTCACCAGCTTGTTTTTCGCGAGGCCTGCCTTGATCGCTTGCTGCGCCTCGGGCGGGACGTATTTGTCATCCTCCGCGATGTGCAGCATCAGCGGGTTCTTGATCTTCGCGGCCTCTTTCAACATGTCTTGAATGCCGACGCCGTAATATCCGACCGAGCAGTCGACGTTCGTGCGCGCGGCCATCAGGTAGGCGAGCTTGCCGCCAAGGCAGTAGCCGACGCAGCCGACCTTGCCCGAGCTTCCCGCATAACCCTTCATTACATGTACGGTCTGGCGCAGGTCCTCGATGCCTTTGTCGATATCGAAGCGCTTGAAGAAGTCGAAGGCCTTGGCCCACTCGCCCTCGGTCTTGTCAGTCAGCTGCACGCCCGGCTCCATCCGCCAGAACAGATCGGGGCAGCAGGCGATGAAGCCCTGCCGGGCGAGCTCGTCGCACTTGGCGCGCAGCTCGGCATTAACGCCGAAAATCTCCTGAATGACGACGATGGCCGGCGCCGGGGTCTGTTTGGGGACCGCCACATAGGCCATGAAATTGCCCTTGTCCTTGGACGGGATGGAAATCTCGGTCATGGTGAATCCTTTTTCGATGCGTTAGTCTCTAGCCGGGAACAGGATACGACAGATTAAGGTTTGCGCGAAGCGCCAACGTTTCAATAAGCCGGATCAGGAGGAGTTATGAAATTCAAATTCGACATCGAGTGCACACCCGAGGAAGCACGTCAGTTCGTGGGCCTGCCCAGCGTCGCCGGCATGCAGGACCGGATGATGAAGGAGGTCGAGGCCAAGATGCAGGACAACATCCGCAATCTCGACCCCGAAACCTTCGTGAAAACCTGGCTTCCGGCCACGATGCAAGGCTGGAACGAGATGCAGAAGATGTTTTGGGGCCAGATGGGTATGAATATGACCCCGCCAGTGTCGTCCGACGGTCCTCCTAAAGCGAAAAAATGAGCGAAGAGACGATTTTTGCCCTGTCAACACCGCCCGGACGGGGCGGCATCGCGGTGGTGCGGGTGTCGGGGCCGGGCGCCAAGGACTCAATCCTGAAACTCACCGGCGGTTATCCGCGTACGGCGCGTACGGCGGAGTTTCGCGCACTGAAGCGCCCTGATACGGGCGCGTTGATCGATCGCGGCCTTACGATATTTTTCGAAAAACCGGCCAGCTTCACCGGGGAGGATGTCGCCGAATTTCACCTGCATGGCGGCCGGGCGGTGACCGAGGCGCTGCTGGCGGCGCTGGCTGGACTGCCCGGTTTTCGGCCGGCGGAGCCCGGCGAGTTCACCCGCCGCGCCTTCGAGCATGGCCGCATGGACTTAACCGAAGCCGAGGCCGTCGCCGACCTGATCGACGCCGAGACGCAGGCGCAGAAGGACCAGGCGCTGGCGCAGATGGGCGGAGCGTTGTCGACACTATATGACGACTGGCGCGACCGCCTGACCGATGCGCTCGCCCACCTCGAGGCCGACATCGATTTTCCCGACGAGGATCTGCCCGAAGGCGTGGCCGATCAGGTGCGCCCGCAAATAACTAAACTTCACGCCGAGATCCGCGAACATCTGAACGACAACCGGCGCGGCGAACGGCTGCGCAACGGCATCCATGTTGCTGTGATCGGCGCGCCCAATGCGGGCAAGTCGAGCCTTGTCAACACGCTGGCGCAGCGCGAAGTCGCCATTGTGTCGGAGCATGCCGGGACGACGCGCGATGTCATCGAGGTTCATCTCGACCTCGGCGGGTTTCCGGTGATCCTGTCGGACACGGCCGGTCTACGCCCCGATCAGCTCGGCACCGGTGCGCAGGCGAGCATCGAATCCGAGGGTATCCGCCGCGCCATCGCGCGTGCAGAAGAAGCGGATATAAAGATCCTGCTGTTCGATGCGACCACGCCCTCCCCCGACCGGCATACGCTTGCGCTGGCCGACAAAAACAGCTTGATCGTCTTTAATAAATGCGATGTACAGCCTGCGCGGCATGCGCTGGAGGGCGGGCATATGCCCCCCCTCTCGATTTCCGTCAAATCAGGCCATGGCCTCGGCAAGCTGGCGGCGGCGCTGGTCGATAAAATAAAAGAAATCATCGGCGACCGCGCCGCCCCCTCGCCCACCCGCGCCCGGCACCGGCAGGCGCTTGAGAACTGCGCGGCGTCGCTGGAAAATGCATTGACCGATAAGGACACGGAGCTGATTGCCGAGGATGTGCGAATTGCGGTACGCTAT
>DATJGZ010000245.1:0-3364 GCA_035494535.1 Patescibacteria group bacterium
GCCCGGAAGGGCCTGTAGCTCAGCTGGGAGAGCGCGTCGTTCGCAATGACGAGGTCGTCGGTTCGATCCCGATCAGGTCCACCAACCTTTTCATCAAATCACGGTCCGGGAAATTTGGGTGCGGCGATCGTCGCCACGGTCGGCATTTCTCCGCGCAGTTGCCGGATCATACTCTGCATGTCAGGGTCGCTGTCGGGATCGGTGAAACCGAGATCCCGGTAGACGCTGCGCAGGAAATCGATTGTCGCTTCGGCGTCGGGAAATTCTCCAGTCTCGGGATGCGGCGCCGCCATCAACATGTAATAGCGCGTCTTGTCAGCGGCGGTTCCTTCGGCGTCGCCCGTGGCCGGCTGGACGTAGTCAACCGGCACGATCTTCAAGCCGTGCTGAAGATACTTGTCGACAAGCTTCTGCGCGGAATAGTTGCCGTAGTTGTGATCCGTCTTCGCCGGATCGTGGCAGGCCAGGAACCAGCCGCGCAGATTCTGGCCCTGTTCGTTTGCGGCTGCGCGCAGGAAGTCGGCTTGCAGGTCAAGAATCTTCATGCCGAGACGCTCGGTGCGGAATTCCGGTTTCACGGTGATATAGCCGAGAATCGCGGTATCGCTTTTCGGGTAATAGTTGCTCACGGTAATTGCTTTCGGCACCGGATGCGCGTCCGCATCGCCGCGGATCGCCGCGGTCAGGTCGCGGCCGCCGATGATGATCCTGTATTCGGATACCATCTCGCGGCGCTTGAAAGATTCAATCCAGCGCTCGACATTTTCGCCGCCGGCGTTCGCGGGGAAAATCGGCGCGTAGACTTCGTCATATGTCCGGCGCAGCAACGCCTCGATCTCCGGCGAGAAATTGTCGTTGCTGATGTAAACGAATTCATTCTCCCCGGCGGGGGAGGCGGCCGGCAGCGAACTGTCCTTTTTGCTATCGTCCATCAGCGTTCAAACCTTTCGAAAATCGATTGACATATTAAAAGAAGCCTTCCCAATAAGCAAGAAAAACTGCATAGTCCCATGCGATTAGCGAGGGCCTTATGAAGACCGTCTATAACGAAAAACATGTCCTGCACGACCCCAAACAGAACCGGGCCGAAACCGGCATGGTCGAGTATTTCGAGAAACCCTCGCGGGCCGAGACCATCCTCAAATACGTCCGCGACCGCAAGCTCGGGCCGGTGCTGGCGCCCGAGTCGTTCGGGCAGGAGACGATCCGCAAGGTTCACAAGCCGCGCTACGTCGACTTCCTCGAGCAGGCGCATGCGCGCTGGCTCAAGGCGGGAATGGAAGACACGTTGTTCTTTCCTTCGGTGTCAGCCATGCAGCACCCGGCGGCACGGGAGCCACGGGCCATTTTCGGGCAGCTCGGCCTGTATATGGCCGACTGCTACGTCGCCTTCACCAAAACGACGTGGGAAGCGGTCTTCGCCTCGGCTTGTACGGCGCTGACGGCGCAGAAGATCGTCGCCGGCGGTGAGCGCGCCGCCTTCGCCCTTTGCCGGCCGCCGGGCCATCACGCGACCGCCGCGACCGCCGCCGGCTATTGCTTCATCAACAACGCCGCCGTTGCTGCGCAAGCCTTCATCGATCAGGGTGCTAAACGGGTCGCCATTCTCGATGTCGACTACCATCACGGTAACGGGACGCAGGATATCTTCTATGAGCGCGCGGATGTCCTGACGGTATCAATCCACGCCGACCCGGCGGACGACTACCCGTTTTATATGGGTCATGGCGACGAAAAGGGCGCGGGAAAAGGCGAGGGGTTCAATGTCAATTACCCGCTGCCACTGGGCACGAACTACAAAACATGGGCGGCGGCGCTGGATGACGGCACCGCCCGCATTCGCAAATACGGGCCCGACGCGCTGGTCGTCTCGCTCGGCGTCGACACGTTCGGCGGCGACCCGATCTCGCAATTCAAGCTGCAAAGCCCCGATTACACCGACATGGGCGCGCGCATTGCCGGACTGAAATTGCCGACGCTGTTTGTGATGGAAGGCGGCTATGCGGTCGATGAAATCGGCCTCAATGTCACCAATGTGCTCGCCGGTTTCGAAGCCGGGAAGTGATCAGGGCGTCACGCCCTCAAGGGCTTCGACATTAATGCGGATATACTTGGACGTATAGACCAAAGGCTTGGCCTCGGTTGCCGGAACGAGGTGGAGGCTGTAGCCTTCCTTTTGCAGCATCTCGGTCACCGAGATTACCTTCTCGACCTCGAAGACGTTGTCCTTGTGCGGTATGCGCCACTCGCGTAGCGTCTTCAGCGCCTTCATGATCGCCTTGTGCGGCGTCTCCTCGACCAGCAGCACGTTCTTGTGCAGTTCCTCCAACTCCGTGGCGAGATAGCCGCCGAGGTTCAGGAAAAAGAGCTTCTGCGGCCCGGTGAACGGTTCGCGCGACAGCACCACGTCAAATCCGTCCGCCTGCTCCACGGCGGTCCATGTATCGATGTGAAGGCTTTTGGGCGTGCCCCACCACTGCCGGCGCAGATCCTCGTAGCAATCCTCGATCTTCTCGCCCATGGAAAAGCGCACGTCGTGGAGCTCGATATTCGAGTTGCCGCAGTCCCCGCCGACATAGAACATGAAGAGCTTCATTGCAGATCAAGGCCGGGGCCGCATCCCGGGCGCGTGATCGGCTGCGGGGCTGCAATGACGGGGCCTCTTTCGAAGGAGTTCATAATCATACGTGCCGCATCCTCGCAGAAATCGAGGCTGGAAAAATCGGGGTTCATGCCGCCGATGAAAGGCACCGACATGATGCTGATGCGTGGATTGGCGGTACCATCCACGCCAACCACGCGCAGGTCGTCGTCGATGGAAAGACCCGGCAAGTCCAGCTCATAGCCGTTCCCGGTCTGGACGACAGGCAGCAGATCGCTGACAAATTCAGCCTTCTCCGCTTCGCGGAAAGGCAGGCGGGCCTTGGTTACCGTTCCATGCTCGATCAGGGTCTTGAAGGGGAAGGATTCAAAGGGCATTTGCCACTGTCCGACGCAATCGACAAACGTGTCGTAATGCCTCTGTTGGGGGGTCCCGTCTTTGCCCAGATATGAAACCGTCGCTCCGGATGAGGTTTTTTCAACTGAGAGCCGGTTGTCCGGCCCGACGGCAATAAGATCGAGCTTCCCGGCTCGGTGCAGGGCTAACAGCTCCTCGGATGAGTCATGCGGTATATAGGCGATGATATGTGAGGCCAGCGGCATGAAGTTATTTCGCAGGCGGATGATGTCCTCGGCCGACATGTGCTTGGCCGAGGCGCTGGCCGCCGCGCTCAGGAAGTTGACCATCTCCTTCCAGTGGATCGGTTCCTTCCGCTCTAGCGAAATGCGCGATACGCCGAGCTCGTCGGCGAAGAATTCGAAC
>DATJGZ010000246.1:0-9168 GCA_035494535.1 Patescibacteria group bacterium
GGGGCAGGTCTGCGTCTTCGGCAAGGACATATATGCCATCGACGACCGCGAGCGAAAGGAGCTGGAGAAAAACTGGGGCGTGTTATTTCAGGACGGCGCGCTATTTTCCGGCCTCGACGTGCTCGACAATATCGGCCTGCCCATGCGTGAATATACGGATCTCGCGCAAAATGACATAGACAGGCTTTCTTCGTTCAAGCTGAAAGCTGTCGGATTACCGCCGGACGCGGGGCGCAAATTTCCTTCCGCGTTGTCGGGAGGAATGAACCGACGGGCGGCGCTGGCCCGGGCGCTGGCGCTTGATCCGCGCCTGCTGTTTCTCGACGAACCCACCGGCGCGCTCGATCCCGTTTCGGCGGCGGCATTCGACGACCTGATCCGCTCGCTGCGCGATGCGCTAAATCTCAGCGTTTTGATCATTACGCATGATCTCGACACGCTGGTCGGAATCTGCGACCGCATCGCTATGATCGCCGGAAAGAAGGTCACTATGGGCACACTTGAGGAAATGCGCGCATCGGAGAATCCCGATATTCGCGATTTTTTCCATGGCAGGCGCATGGAAGAACGGCTGAAAGGGGCGGCGTAATGGAAAAGGACGCGCATTATTTTATTGTCGGTTTGTTCGTCACGGCATCCGTTGCAGCGCTGGTCGGGTTCCTGATCTGGCTGGCGGCGGGGCCCCATCACGGCGGCAAGCCCCAGCGTTATACGGTATATTTCACCGATTCCGTCAGCGGCCTTGAGGAAGGGGCCAGCGTCGAATATATGGGCGTCGAGGTTGGTAAAATTCTGCAAATGGGTTTGTCACCCGAGCATCCTAATCTCGTCAAGGTCGATATCGAAGTGGACGGCAATACGCCCGTCCGCTCCAAGACATACGCCACTCTCGATACGCGCGGCATCACCGGCCTTGTCAATCTCGAGCTGGTAACCGCAAGCGATGACAAGGAGCCGCCACCGCGCAAGGAAGGCGAGAAATATCCGGTTCTGTACGGCGCTCCGTCCAAATGGACAAAGACCCTACAGGACCTGTCGGTGATCGCCGACCAGCTGAAGGATGTCGCGCTGAAGATGAATGATTTTCTCAGCAAAAAGAACATGACCTCCCTCGACCAGTCGATCTCGAATGTAGAGAAGATGTCGCAGGATATGCAGGGTATGGCCGAATCGATTAAGAGGACGTCCGAAAAACTTGACCGCGACCCATCGCAAATACTGTACCGACCGGCACCGCGCGGCGTGGAGATACCGAAATGAAAAAAGCTTTCTGCGGATTTCTATGCTTGATGCTGGCAGGCTGCATGTCGCTAACCTCCAAGGAACCGGCGCCGACCATCTACGCGCTTCAGGCAGGAAATGCTACCCCTGTTCCAGTGATGCATCGTGTCGTAATCGTGCCTGAGCCGCAGGTGCCGCAAGGTTTTGCTACCGACCAAATCGCGTTGCATCTTGAGGGCGGGCGGCGGTTTGATTACTACTTAAATGTGCGCTGGCCAGCTGAATTCGACCGGGTACTGCAGGATTTTGTTATCGAATCAGCCCGCCGCGTCTGGCCGAACGCGGTGGTGGCGCGTCCGGACTTTGGCGTTCCGGCCGATAGCCGGCTCGCGATTCAGCTTATCGACTTTGAGCCCGTATATGGGGCTGGACCGGACGGCGTCCCGGTTCTCAAGGTCGGAATGTCATTCACCCTGCTGAGTGTGCCCGATGGCAAAATTCTTTGCCATTTCAGTGTTTCCGACAGGAAAGCCGCCTCCGCCAATACGCAGACGGCGGTGGCTGCTGGGCTTAATGCGCTTGCGAAATCTGTTGTCGCCCGGGCACTGACTCGCGTTGGTCGCGCGGAACCATATCCGCCTGCTCCGGTTGGAGACTCGGGAGGAAACGACAATGACCATCAAAAAAGTGAAGGGCGGCTACCGCCTGGTGTCGAAAAAGGGCAAGAATCTGGGCACCTATGACACCAAAGCCGGGGCAGAAAAGCGCGAACGGCAGGTACAATACTTCAAGCATAAAAAAGGATAAGTCAGGCAGCGGCGGCTTTGGGTTTCGTCAGGCCGAGTCCCAATATCTCGGCACTGACCGCGACCGCGATTTCCCGCGGATGTTTTCCGGTCACGGCCGGAATGCCGATGGGGCAGGTAAGACGGGCGATCATAGCGTCGGGGATATCCTCTCCCCGCAACTTGCTTTCAAACCGTGCTCTTTTTGTGTCCGATCCAATCAGCCCGAGATATCCGAAATCGCCGCGCTCCAGCGCTGCCCGGACAAGCTGGTAATCGAGGTGATGGCTGTGCGTCATGATAATAATGAAGGCACCCGCCGGGGCGTTTGATATCTCCGCGACCGGATTGGATGTGACGATTTTGCGACACCCATGCGGGAGCTGGGATGGAAACTCGTTTTCCCGCTCGTCGATCCAGCGGATATTAACAGAAAGTCCCTCGAGCACCCGTACGACTTCCTTGCCGACATGCCCGGCTCCAAACAGCAATAAGGTTTTATCCGGCGGCAATACGGGCTCAAGGAGAATCGTAACTGCGCCGCCGCAGCACTGGGCGAGTGCCGGGCCGAGGGCGTAATCCTTCAATTTCGCGTTTCCGGCCGCGGTAGCTAAAACCTTACGCGCCTCGGCTATCGCCTGAAATTCAAGATTGCCGCCGCCGATGGTCCCGAACTGGCGTTCGGCGGTCACGACCATCTTGGTTCCTGCATCGCGCGGTGTCGACCCTTTGGACTCAACAACGGTAATCAGGACGCAGGGCGTACCCTTCCCCGAAAGTTCGGCCAGAACGCTCAGCCATTCGTGGGTCGGATAAGGCGTTTCCAGAGAATCGGGCAACATTGTTTATTCCAGATCCAGTTTCAGGATTTGTGTTGCGGGTTTCTTGCCTTCGACGCCCATCAGGGTGAGGGTGCCGTCGCGCGCATTGGCCTCGAAAGCCAGCCGTGTGCGGCTATTGAGAATGGCCCCGTCCAGCCAGTCGAAATCGCCCTTATACGTTCCCATATCGGCGATCATTTCGGCCCTGCGCTTGCGCGGGCTGGTCGGGCGGTCATGTGCCGGCCACCGATCATTGATCCAGCCGTTGGTGGCGCAGACAAAACCCTCCTTCAGTCCGTTGTGAATAATCGCCTGATCGTGCATGCGCTCGATTACGCAATGCTCGTCGTCATTGATACCGGCGACCGTGAATATCGATGGCGCCATAAGCGGCGTTTCGGACAGCATCTTCACTGCCGCCTGGTAATCCACGCATTCCTCAAAAACCTTGCGCAACAAAAAGGCGGCGGGTATGCCGTCATGGCGCAAATTGTCGCGCTTTGACAGTAGGTAGTCGCCAATAAAGCCCCAATCCGATCGCGGAATTGGTGCCGAGTTGATGGCAACGGTAAAACGTCCCTTCGCCACGCCGTTAAGCACGCCGACAAAGCCGGGATAGGCGATGTTCCAGTAGTCGCCGGCCGGACCGTGATGTTTTGCCACGACCAGCTTGTCACCCATACCCTTGATCGGCCAGTCGAGCGTGCGGTACATGGTCACCCCGCCGCGCGCCGCGTCATTGAAAGCCGTCGTCGTACAGCCCCACTCGTAGCTCAGGTTCAAAGCATAGGCTTCCTTGCCCATGTCTTGCGCGATCTTGTCGAGCTCCTCGCGATAAGGCGGCTTTGCGCGATCCAGCCACTCCTCGGATTTCAACGCGACATAGCGCAGAAGAAAGCCGGGAATAATTTTCCGGCAGACATCGGCAAGCTTGTGCGCGAGCCCGCGCTGTTTCTCAAAAAGCGCCAGCGGCGTATCCGCATCCGTCAAAACCGATATCTCAGGCAAGGGCATGAAACACAAGTACGACAGGACATAAAAATAGGCAAGTTTGCCGGTTTTGTATTATGATCCGGCTATGGACGCATCGGTTAAAAGCAGGATTGTCATGCTTAGCCTGGCAGGCAGTGACGGGACGGATGTTGCGGGCCTGCTCGCCGGTGAGCAGCGGACTGCCGCCAATGACCTTACCCAGAGCGGCCATTTCCAGCCCGCCAATGACGAAAACGGTCCCTACACGCTAGCGCTCTCGATTGAAGAAAACCGCCTTGTTTTGCGGATGCGTAACGCCCGGGAACAGGATCTGCCGCTATTGGCCTTGTCGCTGCAGCCCTACCGGCGGCTGATCCATGACTATTTTCTAATGGTACAAGGGTATGAGGATTCCCGGCGTACCGCACCGCCCGAGAAGCTTGAGGCCATCGATATGGCGCGCCGCAGCCTGCATAACGAGGGCGCTACGCTGCTGACCGAGCGCCTGACCGGCAAGATCGACCTGGATTTCGAAACCGCGCGGCGGCTGTTCACGCTGATCTGCGCGCTCAACCGCAAAAGCGCGCGGGTGCCTTAACCCATGGCCCTCGATTTCATACTCAAAGGCGAAACCGAACACCCACGCAATGTCATTGTTCTGCTGCACGGATCAGGGCAGAACGCCCGCGACATGGAGCCGGCAGCAGAAATTTTCGCGCGGGAAAACCCCGATGCGTTGCTGATAATTCCCAACGGTCCGCGGGCATTGCCGAACTGTAATGGCTTCGACTGGTTCAATCCCGACGATTTGCAGACAACTGCCGGGCAGCTAGCGTTCAACATGAAGCCTATGCTTGATGAGCTCGACCTGCTGATCGACAGCCAGTTGCAGAAGCATGGCCTGACCGACAAGGATCTAGCGCTTTTTGGCTTCTCTCTCGGCGGCATGACGGCGCTATACGCCGGGCAGCATCGGGAAAACCGTTGTGCTGCGGTCGTCTGCCATTCGAGCGTCTATCCTGTCGCTGTTCCGCCGCGCACCCGGCCATCGACGATCATGGTTATGGGCGACAGTAACATTCGGAGCATCGATGAAGATATCCGCAAGGGCGACTATCCCGCGAACTTCTCCTATCGATCTGCAATTGCCCGGTTGCAGGATCAGGACATTGACGTGGCGGAATATGTCGTCCCCGGGCTCACTCACATGACGACGGCGGATTCGCTCCGCATCTCGGCCGGGATCATAAACGACAGCCTGCATGGCGGTCGCGCATTCCAGACCGCTGTTTTACCGAAATATAATTTATCATTTTAATTCAAACGCTTATTTCATGCCTTCCACAAACCGGGAACCCTGCTACGATAGGCGCGGTTTAATCTCTGCTTTGACATGAAGCCCGATTACGATCTCGTCATCATCGGCGGCGGCATCAACGGCGCGGGTATCGCCCGCGACGCCGCCGGGCGTGGCCTGAAGGTTCTGCTGGTTGAGGCGCAGGACCTTGCCGGGGCCACTTCGTCGGCCAGCACCAAACTCATCCATGGCGGTCTGCGCTATCTTGAATATTATGAGTTCCATCTGGTCGCCGAGGCGCTGAAGGAACGTGAAGTCTTGCTGGGTATCGCGCCGCATCTGGTGTCCCCGCTTGAATTTGTGCTGCCGCATGAACCGCATTTACGGCCGGCATGGATGATTCGTGCCGGCTTGTATCTTTATGATCATCTGGCCAAACATCGGAAGCTTCCCAATTCCAAGGGCATCAATCTCTCCACTCACGCCTACGGCCAACCTTTGCTTGAAACGTATAAAAGGGGATTTACCTACGCCGATTGTCGCGTCGATGACGCCCGACTCGTTGTGCTGAACGTGATGGACGCCGCCGAGCGCAGCGCCACCATCCTCACGCGCACGATATGCAGTGGCTTGCGGCAAGAAAGCGGGCTGTGGCAAATCCAATTGACGGATATCGCCAGCAAACGACAGTACGTTAAACACGCATCAATGGTGGTTAACGCGGCTGGACCTTGGGTGCGCAGCCTGCTTGATTCGTCCGGGCTTGTCGGTGCGAATACGCCTAATGTCAGGCTGGTCAAAGGCAGCCACCTTATCGTGCCGCGACTGTACGGCGGTGAGCAGGCATACATCCTGCAGCAACCTGATCGGCGAATTATCTTCGCCATCCCATGGCAGGGGCAATTCACGATGGTCGGAACGACGGATGAGAATTTCACCGGCGACCCTTCTCAGGCGGCAATTGAACAGGCCGAAGTCGATTATTTGTGTTCCGCCATTAATCGATCGTTCCGGCAGAAGATTGGACCGGAGAACATCGTGGCTACATGGAGCGGTGTGCGCCCGCTTGTCGCAGACGGGCATGATAAGCCGGAGTCTGTTACGCGCGACTACAAACTTATTCTCGACCGCCATCACGGCCCACCGCTGCTTTCCATCTTTGGCGGCAAGATAACGACGTATCGCCGTCTTGCCGAGGAAGCTGTTAACGAGCTGTGCGGCGGCAGAGCCTGGACGGGCTCTGCCCCGTTGCCGGGAGGCGACATTCCGAATGGCGACTTCAACGCGTTCCTGCATGCGCAGGAATTACGTTACCCGTGGCTTCCGGAGGCGCTCGTCAGCCGTTACGCCCACGCCTATGGCACTCGCATGGATTCATTTATCGGCGACGCCAAAAATGCGGAAGGTCTCGGCAAATATTTCGGTGATGGAATTTATGAAGCCGAAGTCCGTTATCTCGTGGCTAAGGAATGGGCGCGGACGATGGATGATCTGCTGTGGCGGCGCTCCAAGCTTAGGCTTTTTGTCGGTGCAGATACGATCAAAAATCTTGAGCGCGCATTGCCGCGTATGGTCAGGGAAATAACGGGTCTGGAGAAGGTGGCGGGCGGATGAGCAACATGAACATTCTGGCGATTGATCAGGGCACGACCAGCTCACGGGCTATCCTGTTTTCGGCTAAGGGGAAAATCCTGCGCGTCAAGCAGAAGGAGTTGAAGCTCCATTATCCGCAGCCGGGTTGGGTTGAGCAAAAGCCGCAAGACATTTGGAACGACACTCTTTGGACCTGCCGCGGCGTTTTGAGGGGTGCTGATACTGTGGCCTCTATCGGTATCACTAATCAGCGTGAGACGACAATCCTGTGGGACCGTAAGACGGGCAAGCCGGTTTACAACGCCATCGTCTGGCAGGATCGCCGCACTGCGCCGCTATGTGAAAAGCTGCGTGCCGCAGGCCACGAAAGGGTCATTGCGGAAGCAACCGGCCTCGTGATTGATCCTTATTTTTCTGCGACCAAGGTCGCGTGGATCCTTGATAACGTTCCTGGGGCGCGCAAGCGGGCGGAGGCCGGCGATATCGCCTTCGGGACCGTCGATACCTGGCTGCTGTGGAACCTGACGGGTGGCAGGGTGCACGCGACCGATGCTACCAATGCGGGCCGCACCATGCTGTTCAATATCCGCACGCAGAAATGGGATGAGCAGCTTCTTAAACTGTTTGGCATTCCCTGCGCGATTCTGCCGGAGGTGAGGGATAACGTTGTTGCTTTTGGCAAGACCAAACTATTTGGAAAGGAGCTGGTTATCGGCGGTATGGCGGGGGACCAGCAGGCCGCTCTTGTCGGGCAGGCCTGTTTCAATGAGGGAATGGTCAAGGCGACCTACGGAACGGGATGTTTTGCGCTGATGAACGCGGGACCCGAATTCCGGTTGTCGAAGAATAAACTGCTGACCACGCCGGCGTACCGGCTGGACGGAAAAACCACCTATGCCGTCGAAGGCTCTATTTTTATTGCCGGCGCTGCCGTGCAGTGGTTACGCGATGGGCTGAAAGTGATAAAGAAGGCTTCGGACAGCGAGAAACTGGCGCGATCGGTGAAGGACAGTGGCGGCGTTTACTTCGTACCGGCTTTCACCGGACTGGGCGCGCCGTATTGGAACTCTGATGCGCGCGCAAGCATATCGGGCCTGACGCGCGGCTCGACCACGGCGCATATTGTGCGGGCGGCGCTTGAAGCGCAGGCTTTTCAGACCGTTGACCTCATGAACGCCATGAAGGCCGACACCGGCGAAAGTCCCGCCGTCATCCGCGCCGATGGCGGATTGGTTGCCAACAAGTTCGTCTGTCAGTTCATTGCCGACATGCTGGATGTCCCGCTCGATATCCCGACCGTCACGGAAACGACCGCACTAGGCGCTGCGTATCTGGCGGGCCTTCAGGCCGGTGTTTATGATGGACTGGATGACATCAGCCAAGCCTGGCGACGGGCCAAAAGATATCGCCCACGTATGAAGGCGGAGCGTCGCCGCGAGTTATATAGCGGCTGGAATAAAGCCATCGCCGCCGTCACGGGCTGATTTACTGAAGCGGCTTGGGTGAAGGCTTGAAGTTTTGGGCGAACTGAAAGTTCTCTCCAATATTCTCCACTGTGCTCTTGCCATCGGGTGTAGACGACAGAATTGTCCAAATGGCGCCATCATGTTCCTTGCCGGCGAGGATGCGTAAAACTTTGCCCTTTCCCTCATCGCCCTTGAAGACGGTTGAGGCAGCGAATTTGCTGTTAAACCAGTCCATAAGTTTTTTTGTATCGCCGATGCCGCCCGGTCCGATCGGTATTTGGTCTTCATCGTTGGAGGCAGGAATGAAACTGGCCAGTTGCATCGTTGCAGACTGCTGGTTTGCCGGATATGAGGCGTAGAGAAGCCTGCCTATCGGCGCTGCGGTCTCGAAACTTCCACCCTCGTGCTTCACGCATGCATTCGCGGGATTAAAATCATCAGGCGTCACCAGCGCCCATTTTTTGTTCGCCTGATCCGTCAAAATAAAGAATGCGCCATCAGTCGAATAGCCGGAGGCCAATCCCTTATAACCCTCTTGTTTATACTTTTCGGCAACCTCGGCCGCGGGCTTGCATGAAGGATCCGACGGCGGCATTAACCCCTTCATAAGTTCATCGGGATTTATCGAGTCGCCGTTGGGTCCGTGCGCAGATTCATGCCGGTCGATAATATCGGGTGGTATCGGCGACGGGCTTCCGCCTGGAGGGACCACCAAGACAAGTGCATTGCCATCGATCCCAAGTTCAATCAGTTGGTGTTCTACATATAGAGCGCTTACCGCGCCCGCGCCGGCCATAGCGACGGCTGCCAGTACGGCGCCCAGTTTTTGTTTCGTGTTCCAGCTCACGCAACCTCCCACAGAACCAAATTTGAAAGATTATGGATAATATCTGCTATGGCCGGAATTTACAAATAAAATCTGGAGGGTTTGAAAGCAGGAATGGTGGCCAGGGCCGGGATTGAACCGGCGACACCGCGATTTTCAGTCGCGTGCTCTACCAGCTGAGCTACCT
>DATJGZ010000247.1:0-4447 GCA_035494535.1 Patescibacteria group bacterium
CTGAACTTAACGGTCCCGGCCTTTTCGTCCCAGCCGCCGAACGGGCTGTACTCAGCCGGAATCTCCTCAGCCTTGTAATAGGAACCGGCGCGTTCGATCATCTGAAGCGCCATGTCGGCGTATGAAAGCCCGCTGCGCGCCGTGCCGAAGTTATTATCGTTCGGGCCCTGCTTTTGTATCTCCTTGTAATAGTAAAGCGCCGTCCGGAAATTGTCCTGCGCCGCGCGGGCGGCGTGGAGCCGCATGTCGTCTTCGAGCGTGCCGTCGTGCCAGGCGGCGAGCACGAGATCGAGCTGGCGCCGCGCCAGCGTGTCGATGCTGCCGGGTACGCCCGTCTTGGCGATGTTCTTCTCGGCTTCCGGGAGCTCATATTCCATCATGCGCTCGAGGCCGTAAGCGCGCCGGCCGTCGTATACGCCAAGAGCATCATTCTGGCTCGGGGCGATGATGCGGTGATAATGCTGCAGGGCATCGTTGATGGCGCCATGCGTGACCGCCTTGTCGAAAGCCGCCTTGTTCAGGTCCGGCGCCAGCAGTTCGTATGTCTCGTCCTGATTAAGGTCGAGACCCATCTCTTCCAGATACCGCACGACTTGCCGCAAACTGCTTGATATCCGATCACCCTGTGTCGCGATCGCGAATTCGGCTTCTTTCCATTCTCGCTGCGCGCGCTCAAGCGTCTGAGGCGTGATTCCCGTCATAGGCTGATTCCCTGTTCCAAATTTTAATGCCAATAGTCATAGTATGGGTTAGGGCGGGCGTCAAATTGTTTGGAAAGCCCTCTTATGAGGGAGGGGCGCACAGGTTTAGGAATTGCGTGTTAACGCCCGCCCTTCGGATGCGACAGCATGAAATCGATGATCTCATGCGAGGCGGAGATATCCTTCGTCGGCTCGTCGCCGCCGGCATAGGCCACTCCACCCGGCCAGTCATGCCCGCCGCCCTTGACGGTATAGAGCACGACTTCGGTGCCGTTTGCGCACTGGTTGTAGCGCTCGCCGACCACGTCGCCCATCGCTTTATGTAGCGGGCCGTCGGCGCAGTTGTCGCGGCCGGTCCAGAAGCTGATGGCGTACGACACGGACTGGTCCTTGCGGTTCGGATGCTTGCGATCCGCCTGCTTGGGCGCGACGCCACCGTCGTATAGTACATGCTGGTCCGCCGTGCCGTGGAAAGCGACGACCGACAGGGGTTGCTTGGGATGGCAATCGATATCCAGCGCCCCCGACACCGGCGCGATGCCCGCCAGCACGTCCGAAAGCTCGCAGCCCAGCCGGTAAGCCATCATCGCGCCGTTGGACATGCCGGTCGCATAAATGCGGCTGGCATCGATGTTGTAGGCACCGCGCAGTGCGCCGATCAGGTCGCGGATGAAGCCGACATCGTCCACGTTGTTATCGAGAGCCTGGCCGCAGCAGCCGCCGGCATTCCATGTCAGCAGCCGGTACTGGAACGGCCCGGTGCCGTTGGGGTAGGCGACGATGACGCCGTTCTCGGCCGCGTAGTCGTTGAGGTCGCCGGCCATCTTGGTCATGCCGTCGGCGGCGCCCCCGCCGCCGTGCATCACGATCAGGAGCGGGGCGGGTTTCGAAGAGTCATAGGTATCGGGCACGAACAGAAGGTACGAGCGCGTAAGGCCGTCATGATCGAGCGTCAGCAGCTTTTCACCCATGCTCAGGGCATTCTGCCGCTGCGTCTCCGCCCCCTTTTGGGCCATATGCTTTATGATCTTGTCGCGGATCGGGCCTGCGTTCGCATGCCCGGCGAAGACCGCGCTCAGCGCCATGATTGCTAAAATTGCGAATACTGTACGATGCCGTTTCATTCGCACCCCCGATTTTGTCGATATGCGATTGTATACGGATAAAAAGAGAAAATCATCCGGGTCTTGCTCGTTCAAGTTCGTGAACAATGGGTGGCGCGCTTGATCGGGCGGGGTTTTCATGGCACTAGTGACCTATTGAATTGCCTGCAAATTCAAAGGATTTCCGGAACAGAGCGCAGCATTGCACATGGCAACGGGGCACGGACAGCATGATCGGCATCCGGAGGGTGCGGCGGGCCTTTCTGCGGACGGGACCCGCGGCAAAAGCTTGCTATGGACTCCGGGAATGTTCGCGGCGCTCTTCCCGGCGCTTGTCGTAATCGCCGTCTGGCTGCCCCTCCAGATCAATTCAGCGATCAACGGCGACGAGGCATGGCTTCTGATTTGTGCTCAGCGCCTGCTGGACGGGGGGCGGCCGGTCACCGATTTCTATGAGCCGAATCCGCCCCTGAGTATTCTCATGTACGTCCCGGACGTTCTGCTCGCGCGGCTGACTCATTTCCCGATTTATTACATTCCGCATCTGCTGGGCTTGGCAGTGATGTCCTTATCGGCCTGGGGGATGCTTTCATTGTTGAGAAAGTTTCCTGAGCTGGACAAGGATGCGTGTGCCGTCGCGTTCGGCGCCTACCTGATCGCCTCGACCATCGGCGCCAGCTTTATGTTTTTCGCGGAGCGCGATGAGTATGTCGCCTGGGGACTGGTCCCGTTCCTGCTGGCCCAGATCTTGATCACGCGCGGCATTGCCGTCGAGAGGCGCATCTTATGGAGTGTGTTGATCGGCGGAGGAATATGCATCTTGATAAAGCCGCATTATCTGCTGTTGCCGGGTGCCCTCATCATTCATCGTATGGTCGTTCGACGCCGCCTGTTTTCAATTATGCGCGACCCCGATGTGATTGCGCTTCTTTGTGTTTCATTTGTCTATGCGATTCTTATCGCCGCTTACTTCAAAGCTTATGTCACGACCATATTTCCGGATTTCCTGAAGCTGTACATTCCTTTCGTGCGTCCCTTTCTCACCGCGAAAATGGTTTTCTTCGGTCTGGTCATGCTGCTGTTTTTGAGATTGTGCCTGTGGCCGGTGAATGAGGGCGCCAAACGCTTCGTGAACTATTGCACGATTGGGGCGATGCTTTCAGGCCTGCTTTTTACGATACAGGTCAAAAGCGATTACTATCACGAAATACCGTTTCTGATTTTCTATTTATGCGCCGCCGGCTTGGCGTTGCATGACCGTTTGCGTCATATCCTGCGTTCGTCAAAGTTCGCCGCCTTTATCACCATGACTCTCATTTTGGATTTCTCATTTATTCACGCACCGTCCTATTTCGGCTACCCCACTCATGACGAATACAGGAAATTGCCGCTGACCCGGCTCGCGGCAAATCTCGGCCCGAACGAGACTTTTTTTGTCGTTACCGAGGGGATGGATATGATCTATCAGGCGGCGACATACAGCGGCCACGTCCACGCATCGCGGTTCCCCGAACTCTGGTTTCTCACGGGCACGCAGTTCGGATGGCGCCATGAGGGCGACGATGTCCGGTACGCAAATTACGTCGCCGAGGATTTAGCTCGTTACAAGCCTTCTGTGATGGCGATCATCAGCGGCGACCGCTACGTCGACGTCATTTCGTGGCTGTCGGCGCGTTCGCCGGCTTTCCGCGACGAGATGAAACACTACGCCAGGTCCGGGACTTTGACCGATAATCGGCGTGAATATTTCCACGGAACGATACTCGATTTCGATCACTTCATGGCCTACGACCTCTACCGGCGTGCGCCGTGACCGAGCCATTTAAGATGGACGTGAGAACGGGAATTAATCCGTGATTTCGGAAGCAGGGGTTCAATTGGCTTTGATTTTCAGTGAGAAATTAGCGCTGATGCAATTACTGCATATACAGTAATGACGCCTAATGCGGCCGGCCATGGTTTGAATGTTTCAGGTGCAGCGCGCCGAAATCCATTTATTAGAAGCACCATCAGAGAAATCGTTACAATAACGCCGAATAGGACGACGCCGTACAGAGCAATACTTCCTTTATTGTCGGTAAACGACGTTCGTAAGGCAATGACGAACAGCGCCAAGATTAATCCTGAGCTGCCGACACATAGACCAGCACAGAAACTGAGAATGCGATTGCGATTGTGCTTGACGATCGGAGGAACGAGCGTTTGGCGCATCACTCGTATATCAGCGTCAGATGCTCTGTACCGCCATAACGACCCGGCCGATATAAGAAGCGGCGATAAAACCCAAATTGTATAATTGATCGCATCCGGCAGATTGAAGGCACTGACACTAAAGTGCCGTATCATCAGAATAAGCAGAAAAAGGAAAGCTCCGGCTCCGATAATTGAACTCGCAAGCCAAGACAACTGGGCGGCTTTGTTATTTAGCTCATGATCTTGAGCCGGGTTGTTGTTTGGTTTGTCCTGATCGGGCATCAAAATCGACGTAATAATATTAATTATGATAACTGGGTTGTGTTGAAGGGCTTACACTGCTACCAATTTCGCTTTGGCGGACGATCTCGTCAACAACTTGCGCGAGCGGCGCAGCGGCGTCAATGATGATTCCGTTTTTCGGAAGGTCTTCTTTCGTTCGATGCAACC
>DATJGZ010000248.1:0-6575 GCA_035494535.1 Patescibacteria group bacterium
TATTATGTTTAATATTTTCATCTAGAAAGGTGGCGTTGTGGGACGTTGCATATGGGATGACGTACCGGCGGGAATGGGGTGGTATGTAGAGCGTACCTACCCGAATTTTGCCGATCTCGCGAAGCAACTACCTTGCGCCAACAATTCCGAACAGCAGGCCATTGCCGACAAGCTTAAAAACCGCGCAAGCGACACTGCTTTTCTGGCCAAGCTGAATGACGGGCTGTCCGATCCGGCCGTTCGCGCCCGCATCGTCAAGATATACAATGAAGAGCCCGCCGCCCTGAATGCGGCCGTAGACAAGATACTCGAGCATCCAGAACAAACGGCCGACATCGTCCGGGGCATCCAGCTGAAATCCGAGCAGCCCGCGCAAGCGCCGGTGCAGGAACAACCGAAGACACCGCCGAAGACAGAAACGCCTTCGAAGCCGGTGGTAACCGCGAAGCCGGAGAATAATCCAGCCTCGCCGGGCGCGCATCATATCGAGAACGCCGATAACGCCCGCCTGCAGGCCCAGATGCACGTGATGGGCGTGTACAAGGGCGACATCAACGGCTCGGAGAAGGACACGAATGCCGCGCTCAAGGAATATGCCAGCCACCATCCCGAACTGAACATCAAGGTGACGGACAAGGATCTGACGGCAGATCAGCTCAAGGCAGTCAAAGACGCCGTGGCGGCAGACTTCGACAAATGGTCGCATGACAAGACGAATGCACAGCACCTCAAGGATACCATCAAGGCCGGCTACGACGTAGGCGCCCTGAAGCCCGCCAACGACTCTGTCAAGGAAATGCAGATTGCGGCGCTCGCACTCGGGGGTACTCTGCCGCGCTTCGGCGTCGACGGCATCCGCGGCAAGGAGACCAACAAGGCGCTGCGCGATATCATGGCTCCTGAAGGTCAGCTCACCAAAATCCTCGATGCGGCCGGCATCGAGCATGAGTGGAAGAGCCAGAAGCCCGAAGACAAGACAACCAAGACAACGCCGACATCCGCCGCCGTGCGCAATGGCGAGACTTCCGTAATCACGACCAACTTCAACAATCGCGCGGAAGGCAATATCGATCCGGGAATTGTCTACCAGCCGCCGCGGCGCCAGGCGCAGACATTCGACGTTTAATATTTATCAGGCGCAGACCCGGCGGACGAGATCATCCGCTTTTTTCCAGTCGACTTGTTCCAATGTATTGATGTTCGCGCACAGATCGTCGAGCAGCCGCTCCTGCGCGTCCGCGCGCCGCCTTGCCTCAGCGAATGGAATCTCCGGATGGAACATGACCATTGAATAGCGCGGGATGAAGCGGCCGGGGTGCCGGTCTTCGAGCGCGAAGCCGACCTGTTTCTTGAGCTGGAATTTCGGATCGGCCGTGGTGTCGCGCATCTCGCGGAAATTCTCGACCGCCATGTCGGCGATGGCATCGGTGTTGGGCTTGCGCGCGGCGTCCAGTTTTTCGAAGATCGTTTGCCAATCCTTCTCGCCTGAATCGAGAATCTCGCCGAGCGCCGTGCAGTCCTCGAAGCCCGTGTTCATGCCCTGCCCGTAGAAGGGGACGATGGCATGCGCCGCGTCGCCGAGCAGCATCGCCTGCCCGCCGATGTGCCAAGGCGCGCATTTGACGGTGACCAGCGAGCCGGTAGGGTTTTTGAAGAAGTCCTGCTCCAGCGTCGGCATCAGTGGCACCGCATCCGGGAATATCTTTTTGAAGAAGTTCGCGAGATCGGCGGCCGTCTTCAGGGAATCAAACCCGTACTCGCCCTGCCGGCGCAGGAACAGCGTGCAAGTGAAGCTGCCGTCAATGTTCGGAATGCCGATCAGCATATAATCACCGCGCGGCCAGATGTGGAACACGCCGTTTTTCATGCGGTGCGCGCCTTTGCCGTCCGGCGGAATCACCAGTTCTTTGTATCCGTAGGGGAGGAAATCCTGTGCGTAGTTGAAGTTTATGACCTTGTCGAGCATGACATGCCGGATGGCGGAGAATGCGCCGTCCGCGCCGATGGTCACGCCGGCGGCGACTTTTTCCTCTTTCCCGGTTTCCTCGTTCAGGAATGAGATGGTCTTCGCGGCCACGTCGTAGCCGGTGCATTTGCGACGGAAATGGATATTGATGTTCTTGTATTCGCCCGCCGCTTTCAGCAGCAGCACGTTAAGCAACCCGCGCGAGACGGCGTTGATGACCTCGCCGGGCTTGTGGCCGTAAGGCACATATGTGGTCTGGCCCTTGGCGTCGTGCAGCATTCGCCCCTCGAGAGGGATGGCGATCTCGAGCACTTTCTCCTTCAGTCCCACGCGGTCGAGCGCCACCAGCCCGCGCGGCGTGACGACAAGGTTGATGGACCGGCCCGCATCGACCGGGCCTTTGCGCATGTCGCCCCGGCGCTCGTACAGCTCGACGTTATAATTGCGACGGGCAAGGAAGATCGCAGCCAGCGTTCCGACCAGGCCGCCGCCGACGATATGGATGGTCGCGCTCACTTATACCGCCTCCCGCAACTTGTCTTTCAGGCCCAGCGCGGCGGCGAAGAGGCGCGTGAACTCATGGACATCGGCGAAGCTGTTGTAGAGCGGCACGGGCGCCACGCGGATGCAATCCGGGTCGCGCCAATCGCAGACGACCCCAGCCTTCTCAAGCTGTGCATGCACGGCCTTGCCGTTCTCCCGCACGGTAAGCGAGAGCTGGCAGCCGCGCGCGTCCGGCGCCCGCGGCGTCATAATGCGGAAGGCGTCGGTATCAAGACTGTCGAGCAGGAATTCGAGATAGCCGGTGAGTTTGATGCTCTTTTCCCGTAGCCGATCGATCCCGGCCCCCGCGAAAATGTCGAGCGACGCCTTGACGGCGGCAAGCGACAGGATCGGCGGGTTGGAAAGCTGCCAGCCTTCCGCGCCTGCAGCCGGGTCGAAGTCGATGCCCTTCAGGCGCGTTTTCGGGTCATGCCCCCACCATCCGCAGAATCGCGGAAGCTCGAAATTCTTGCCGTGCCGCTCATGGACGAACACGGCGGCGAGGCTGCCCGGACCGGCATTGAGATACTTGTACGAACACCAGCAGGCGAAATCGACGTCCCAGTCGTGCAGCTTCATCGCCACGTTCCCGGCGGCATGGGCTAGGTCAAAACCGGCGGTCGCGCCTACCGCGTGCGCGGCTTTTGTGATGCGGGCGATATCGAAATACTGCCCGGTGTAATAGTTCACGCCGCCGATCAGCACTAGCGCGACCTGCTTGCCTTTCTTGGCGATGACGTCCTCGATATCCTCAGTCCGCAGCGTATCCTCGCCCTTGCGCGGCTTTAGTTTTATCAGCGCGCCGGCAGGATCGTGGCCGTGGAAACGCAGCTGCGATTCGACGGCATAGAGATCGGACGGGAATACGGGCGTCTCGATGATGATCTTGAAGCGCTCCGGCGTCGGGCGATAGAAGGACACCATCATCAGATGCAGGTTGACCGTCAGGCTGTTCATCACCACGACTTCGGACGGCCTCGCGCCGACGAGTGCCGCTGTCTGTTTCGTCACCGACTCGTGGTATGGCCACCATGGGTTTTTGGCGCGGAAATGCCCTTCGACGCCCAGTTCCTGCCAGTCCTTCAGCTCCTGCAATATTGCAGGTTGTGTCGTCCTAGGCTGAAGCCCCAGTGAATTGCCGCAGAGATATATCGTGTCGCGATCGTCTTTCATCTTCGGAATGTGGAATTGCGCGCGAAAGCTCCTGAGCGCGTCGGCGGCGTCCATCTTCTCGGCGAATGCCCTGTCGGTCTGGTATTTCATTGCATCAAACCTCGCGCAAGCTATAGAGAACGGGGCGCGACGGCGCAGCATCGCACACAAGCGGGGCCACCTGCAAATCGAGCAGATAGCGTCCGTCGGGGACGGTTTTCGGCGTCCGGATCATCTCGGTAATCGTGCGGGAGGAGGGAGCCTCGATCGCGGTTACGCCCGGCGGCACACCCCAGAAGATGCGGTGGTTGCTGAGCTTGCCGCCGTCATCGCGCCGGTCAACCGAGGGCAGGTCGGTCAGCAGGTGTGCGACCGGAAGGCTTGATATAAACTTCATAGCCTCGGCCGAGAAGAACGGCGGCTCATCGAGATCGTGACTGTCGGTGCGGATGATGAGTGCCGCGAGAAAATCGTGGTCGGCGTCTTCCAGCGCTTCCTCAAGCGCCGCCATCGTGACTGTCATGTCGTTGGGATCGAGCGGCGGGTCATAACTTTCCGAGGCGATCTCCGGCGCAACAGTGACCAGCGTGGCGGGAATCAGCGTATTCCCGATAATATTCGTCACAGCGATTGCCTCATCCGCAATATGTCCCACGCATTCTGTGTGCGTGCCATGCAGGTGGGGCGCGAAGGTATAGAGTTCGCAATTGCAGCTGCCGCCCGCATTCACGTCGCCGGTGAAGGCGCCTGACGTGAACGTGTCTTTGCGCGCTGGCGGTGCTCCAAAGGCGGTCGCGCTTTTGCCATCAAAAGTGACAGGCAGTGAGATGTCGAGCGGCTCGAAATGGTCGACGGCGTAATTCCGGCTGCCGATTAAAAGGTTCAGCTTCATGAACGTCATTAAATCATAGCGGTACAATTATCAGAATTCATTCTTGGAGATGCAAAGAGTGAAGTGGTGGCTGGGGGGAGGATTGAACTCCCGGCCAAGGGATTATGATTCCCCTGCTCTACCGCTGAGCTACCCAGCCACGGGCCGTAAAAGCCGAAGCCGTTTTATGGCTGCTTGTCCTTGTTTTGTCAATATTATTGAGTTTTCCGCTGTTTCAGGCCGATTCCGGGAAGGGCTATCCGGCAGCTGTCACGCGGCCTCGGTTAACGGCGTGTGGCACAACAACGACAGGCATGTGAGCGCACCGTCCATCTTGGCGAATTCGCTTGAGGGGGTCGTTTGCGGCCGGAATCCTGCCGCCCTGAGCAGGCTTTCGGTCGCAGGAAACCCCGCCGAGATGAGGAGATTGCCATTAACGTGCAGGCAGTTCGCGGCACCGGCCTCGTTATCCGGAATAGTGATTTTCTCATGCCGGGCAAAAGCGGGATGGCGCAGGTAGTTTTCAATACCGATCACTGTATTTCGGCCGGCGTAAGTAATGCCGGTCTTCAGATGCAAAACGGGGCTATCCAACGTAATGATCTCCGCCGTGTATCCGGCGGGTTCCAGAATGGCGGCCAGTTGCCGCGCGCCGTCTTCGTTGGTGCGGTCCGAAAGGCCGATATAAAAACGACCCTCAACCTCCATGACGTCGCCGCCGTCCAGCGTGCCCGGCGGACGAATATATTTCGCCGCGCCGTCCCGGTCGAGTATTTCAGCGATACGTTTCTGCTCGCCCTGCCGTGCGGCGGCGCCAGGGTTGGTTATGACGGTCACGTTTTCGGTGACGATGGCGGTGTCTTCGACAAAGCACCCATCGGGAAACGCCGGATCGGCCGGGAGAATGGTGATCGTTACGCCCCAATTTTGAAGGGTGCTGCAATACTTCCGGTGCTGCTCCACCGCTTTTTTGAAGTCCGGTTTTCCCAATGCGGCAGTTGTAATGCCGTCGGCGAAATTGGGTCCGGGCTCGCGGACAAGAGCAGTTATGACGCGTCCTGCAGACATCATTCCCCCTTTTATGAATTAAGCCGCTTCCGCGAGTGCCCTATTTCCGGTTTTCGCGATCCAACCGCCGCCGAGGACGCGACCGGCGTCATAGCAAACGGCAGCCTGTCCGGCCGCGATGCCGTATTGCTGTGCGTCGAGATGCAGTTCGGCCGTGTCCGGCCCGGTGCGTTTCAGTAGGGCGGTTGCGGGTGTCATCATGGAGCGGAATTTGAGCTCCACAACCTTACCGTCTGCATCATCAAGCCAGTTGCAGTCGCGGATATGGAGGATATCGCGGGCGAGGGCCGTCTTGGGTCCGACAATCACCTGCCTCGATGCCGCATCGAGCGCGACAACATAGAACGGGTCATTGTTCTCGACATGCCCGCCGCCGATGCCAAGCCCTTTGCGCTGTCCGATCGTGTAGCCAATGATGCCCTCATGGCGGCCAAGCACGCGCCCGTCCATGTGCACGATATCGCCCGGCTCGCCTGCCAGCGGTCGCATTTTCTTGACGACTTTGGCGTAGTCGCCCTGCGGCACGAAGCAGATGTCCTGGGAGTCCGGTTTTTCGGCATTGAGCAGATTCAAGCGCTGCGCATGCGTGCGCGTGACGCTTTTGTCCCAGCCGCCGAGCGGAAAGCGCAGGAAGTTCAGCTGCTCCTGCGTCGTGGCGAACAGAAAGTAGCTCTGGTCTTTGGATGGATCTGCGGCGCGATGCAACTGTGCGCGTCCATTTGCATCGACCATACGCTGCACATAGTGGCCAGTGGCCATGCAGTCGGCGTCGAGGTCGCGCGCGACTTTCAGCAGGTCGCGGAACTTGACCGTCTGGTTGCAGCGGATGCACGGCACGGGCGTCTCGCCCTTGAGGTACGAGTCGGCGAAATCGTCCATCACGCTTTCGCGGAAGTTGCTTTCATAGTTCAGAACGTAGTGCGGAAAGCCCTTGGTCTCGGCAACCCGGCGCGCGTCGTAGATGTCCTGACCGGC
>DATJGZ010000249.1:0-2289 GCA_035494535.1 Patescibacteria group bacterium
GTCAGCCAGCGCACGCCGAATAAATCGGCGATCCCCACCCACAGCCGGTCCCACATGCCGTACTTCGACACGCCGCGCATGCGCGGGCGGTGGCCGACATCGACCAGCACGATCTGCGCGCCCTGCGCCTTCATCATCGCCGGGATGAAGCGGTGCAGGTGGTTGAAGAAGGGGATGTCGAGGAAATCGTTTTTGCGGAACAGCTTCAGGCTGCATCCCGTATCGCGCACGCCGTCCTGCAGCACGGCCGAGCGCACGGTATTGGCGATGCGCGATGA
This sequence comes from Patescibacteria group bacterium, assembly GCA_035494535.1. Classification (GTDB taxonomy): domain Bacteria; phylum Pseudomonadota; class Alphaproteobacteria; order Micavibrionales; family Micavibrionaceae; genus JACQIJ01. Next base: position 279 of record DATJGZ010000249.1, read on the forward strand.
CAGGCGGCGCACCGTGTTGTCGTGGCGCTTGCGGCGCTGCCCGGCCACCAGCGTGCGCGGATTGTTGTTGGCGTGGTTCTCGTACTGCGCGAAAAGCTGTGCGATGTCGGCGGGGTCGTTCTGGCCGTCGCCGTCCATGGTGACGATCAGGTCGCCGCGCGCCCGGCGCACGCCGGTCCACAGCGCGGTGCTCTGGCCGCTGCGGCGCGTGTGGCGCAGCACCCGCAGCAGCGGGTATTCCTTCGCCAGCCCGTTCAGTACGTTTTGTGTGTTGTCGTTACTGGAGTCGTCCACGACCAGAATCTCGCGCACGGGCAGACGCGCCACGGCGTCAGACGTTTCCTTGACCAGAAGCGGCAGGCTTTCGGCCTCGTTATAGGCGGGAATGACGATCGATATTTCCATGGCAGCGATTATGGCGAGAAACCGCGCTTTGTCAAAAGTTATTGGAAAACGGGCCCTAGCTTGACGTAACGGTAAAAGCGGCTAGAGTCCCATAAGTTATAAAATTAGAAACTAACTATAAAAAAAGTACAACAGGGAGACTATTCATGGGAGCGATCCGCAAGGCGCTCGTCGCTGCTTTTTTGGCAGTGGCGGCATACGAAGTCTACGATGCGCACGAAGCCGCAGAGCAGGTCAAGATACAGCAGGCGCAGCAGCAGGCTGAGCTCGCCAAGTACGACAAGATCACCTATAGCGAATTCCTCGACGATCTGAAGGCCGACAAGGTCTCGACCGTCACCATCTATGGCGAGGGAATGACCGGCACGCTCAAGGATGTGCCGCGGCCCTTCATGACCCAGATGCCGGAAGGCGAGCAGGCACGCATCACCGACCGTCTTGTCGAGAAGAATGTCAAGTTCCAGGCCGTTGCTGCGCCCACAATCGGCGCGGTACCGCCGGCGTCGGCGACCGCGCCCGCTAAACAGCCCGAATCCGGCAACCCGTTCACGAATATCGGTTTCGATGTGCAGATCGCCCTCATGGCCGCGCTCATCGGGGTCACGATCTGGGCAGTCAAAAAGCAGATGGGCGGCGCGAAGTCACTCAAGGGACAGGTGGTGCCGACGCCGGAAGCGACCGGCATCAAATCGGTCACCTTCGCGGACGTCGCGGGCTGTGACGAGGCCAAGGAAGATTTGCAGGAGATCATCGACTTCCTCCATGACCCAACCAAGGCCGCGAAACTCGGCGGCAAAATGCCCAAGGGCGTCCTGCTCTCGGGCCCGCCGGGAACCGGCAAAACGTTGCTAGCCCGCGCCGTTGCGGGTGAAGCGAAAGTGCCGTTCTTCCACATGTCGGGGTCCGACTTCGTCGAGATGTTCGTCGGCGTGGGCGCTGCCCGCGTGCGCGAACTGTTCGAGACCGCCAAGAAAAATGCGCCCTGCGTAGTATTCATCGATGAGATCGATGCGGTCGGCCGCCAGCGCGGCGGTCCGGGCGGCGGCTTCGGCGGGCATGACGAGCGCGAGCAGACGCTCAACCAGCTGCTGGTCGCTATGGACGGCTTCGAGCCGAACTCGGGTGTCGTCGTCATCGCCGCCACGAACAGACCTGATGTATTGGACGAGGCGCTGACGCGCGCCGGGCGCTTCGACCGCCAGATTACCGTCCCGCTCCCGGATGTCGTCGGGCGCGAGGCGATCCTGAAAGTTCACGCAGCGAAGGTGCCGCTGGCGCCGGATGTCACGCTGCGCGACGTTGCGCGCGGCACGCCCGGCTTCGCCGGCGCAGATCTCGCCAACCTCGTCAACGAAGCGGCGCTGCTGGCAGGGCGGCGCGGCAAGGACAAGGTCGGCTGGAAGGACTTCGAGGACGCGAAAGATAAGATTCTTATGGGCGCGGAACACCGCACGCTGCTCATGTCCGACCGCGAGAAGAAAAACACCGCTTACCACGAGGGCGCGCACGCGCTGGTGGCCTATTTCCACCGCGAGCATTCCGATCCCATTCACAAGGCGACTATCATTCCCCGTGGACAGGCGCTCGGCATGGTCATGCAACTGCC
>DATJGZ010000250.1:0-2762 GCA_035494535.1 Patescibacteria group bacterium
CGCATGGAGCAGTTATGGTCCTTGGCCGCCTTGACGACTTCTTTCACCCGCGCGTCATCGCCGATATTGCCCGGATTGATGCGCAGGCAAGCAGCGCCGTTCTGTGCCGCCTCGATGGCGCGCTTGTAATGGAAGTGAATGTCGGCAACCAGCGGGACCTTGATCTGCGGCACGATTTGTTTGAGCGCGGCGCTCGATTCCTCGTCCGGGCAGGAGACGCGGATGATGTCGACCCCTGCGGCCTCGCATTTTTGAATTTGCTCGACCGTCGCTTTGACATCGTGCGTCAGGGTGTTGGTCATGGTCTGGACGGTAATGGGCGCGTCGCCGCCGACGGGCACGCCGCCGACTAAGATCTGCCGCGACTTGCGCCGCGCGATGGTCCGCCAGGGACGGATATGGGTATGGTCTTTTGCCATTGCCTAAATATGGTATTCCGGTCTAAGTTCGGGCAAACAATACCGCAGGGAGCCGACCGATGTCCATTATCAAGGAATACTACGAGAATCATATAGATATGCGCGGCCCGGGCAACCCAAAAGCCAAGCCAATGGTCACCGGAACGGTATCTATTTTGCGCTATGACGACGGCAAGCCCCTGACCATGCAGCGCGCGTCCGCCTTGTTCAATGAAGCGGCTAAAGACTTCCCTAAGGTCGACCCCGCCAAGGTAACGCTAGCGGGCGACCATATCGAGGTAGCAGCGAAGCCGCCTGTAGGTTATACGCCGCTTCCCCCGAATATTGTCGGTGCCAGGGGCTGATATGACCATTCTGATTACGCCGGAACAATTTGATGAATTCAAAATCTATGCTCGCCGCCTGCTGAACGATTTTACGCAGGCCACCGTCGGTCCGTACATTCACAATCCGGCGATGCAGGAGATCATGGTGACGTGGGGTGAAAAGGCTCGCGAAGGCATCACCAAAATCTATCCTCGGCCTGAAAACATTACGGCCCTGCCAACCCAGGCCTATGTCAGCCCGATCGAGGCCGGAGCCTACGATGTAAAGTCGTTGGTCAAGCGCTTCATGGAGCACGCCGGTTTCAGGGAAGTGCCAGAATTGACGAGTATCTCCGGCATGAAGCCGGGTCGCTTCGACGTCAAAATCACCGATGATTATAATGATCAGTGGCTCAGCTCGGTCGATTCACTAGCCATCCGCCTGAATGGCGACCTTGGCGCAGCGTTGCATAAGCTTCATGACATTGACGATTCAGCGCTCGATGAGGTCTGCCGCGACGCGCTTAAAGAGACGAATATCCTGATCCGTTCCGGACCGGGCTAATTGAAATTATAATGGTTTTCCGGCGGCGGCGCTTTCCTGCGCACGGGATTTTTCTTGACCGGCTTTGACGCCCCGGCCGGCTGCGCGTGCGGGTTCTTGAGCATATCGGGGTCAAGCGCCACATTACGCAGCACGTCGCCCTTCTGACCCAGCTTCGATACACTTTGGCCGTCCACGAGAAAATCCAGGGCGCCGGCGTCACCCGTATCCAGCGTAAGACCGGGCTGGTCCGGTACGTCATAGCTGTCGCCTTCCTTCAGGATTCGTGACAGCACGACTTTTTTCTGCGCATTACGGATTTCGAGCCAAACGCTATCCAGTGCCTTGACGGTGATACGTGTCGGCGCGGGTTGTGGGATCGTCGCGGCCACTTCAGTTTTGCGGGACTCGATAATGTTCTGCACCGCCATAGTCAGCGGCGGATGGGCAGCCATTTCGGTTACATCACCTTCGACAACATGCGATACCGCCGGAACCGGCAGCGGCCCTTTGTTGTGCGCATGATCGCGCACGGCCATGCCGATCATCAGCCCGCCCAGCATGATCAGAGAGCCCATAAGCACCAGCATCCCCGGTGCCTTGCTATCGGAAGCCGGGGCCGGCATGCTGAGCTCGGGCCGCTTGCGTCCGCCGACCGACTGCACCTTGAAAAGGTGGACCATCTTGTCGCCGTCGAGGCCGAGATATTCGGCATAGGCGCGAACGAAACCGATGGCGTAAACGCGGCCTGGCAGTTGCTCCGGCCGGTTCTCCTCCAGCGCACCTAGCTGTTGCGCGCGGATGTGGAGCGTTGCGGCGACATCGTCGAGGGAGAGATTGTAGTGCGTCCGCGCCCTGCGCAGAATTTCCCCGACCGGAAGATCGGTCAGTTTCTCCCATTCGGGCGGATCGTGGTTGATGTCCTGCTCGGTGTTCGACATGGAGCCCTAGGCAGCGCTCCCCTTCTTCTCGAGGTCGTAGGCGGCGTGCAGCGCGCGCACCGCCAGTTCCGTATATTCGCTGTCGATCAGCACGCTGATCTTAATCTCGGAGGTCGAGATGACCTGGATGTTGATCCCCTTGTCGGCCAGCGCCTTGAACATTGTCAGCGCGACGCCCGCATGGCTGCGCATGCCAATGCCGACGACCGACACCTTGGCAACGCTTTCATCCTGCCGGATCTCGGTGCCTTTGAGATGCGCATTGCGGTTGAGTGTATCCATCGTCCGCTGCAAGTCGGGGCGCGGCACGGTGAAGGTCATATCGGTGTGCTTGCCGTCGGGTGAGATATTCTGGACGATCATGTCGACATTGATGTTGGCGTCCGCCAGCGGACCGAAGATTCCAGCCGCTACGCCGGGCTTGTCCGCCACATGCAGCAGCGTGATCTTGGCCTCGTCCTTGCTGAAGGCGATGCCGTTGACGACTTCCTGTTCCATGATCTCGTCCTCATTGGTTAATAGCGTTCCGGGCAGATCGCTGCCGGCGGGCTCG
>DATJGZ010000251.1:0-3027 GCA_035494535.1 Patescibacteria group bacterium
ATCCCGCGGCGATGGCGAATTTTCTCGGAGCGCTTGAGGTCTATCAAAACCTTCAGAAACGGCTCGACGGCGATGCCGACGCGACCGCAGACTTTTTTGACACGCATCCCGGCACGACCGACCGTATCGCGCAGGCGAAAACGGAAGCGGCCAAATATCCGGAAAAGCCGGACGCATCGGACCGCGACCGGTATCTGGCAGCCATCGACGGTATTGCGTATGGCGACAGCGACCGGCAGGGCTTTGCCCGCGGGAACGCGTTCTGGCATCCGCAAATGGGCTTTACCTTCACGGTGCCGGAAGGATTTTCGATCGAGAACCAGCCAACGCAGGTGGTCGCGAAGGGGCAGGGCGCGATTGCCATTCTCGATACGGTCGCTATCGGCTGGCCGGGTGGCCCCGCATCCTACTTGCGCGATAAATGGATGGCGGGTGAAAAGCTGGACGGCGTGAAAGAGACGATGGTAAACGGCATGAAGGCGGCAACAGCGTCATTTCCGGGGCATGTCGGCGGACGGCCGGTGACAATCATGATCGCCGCCATTCAATGGGCGCCGGATGTCATCTTCCGCTTTCAGATTGCCATGCCGCAGAGCGCCTCCTCAGCGAAACAGACGGCCGACCTACAGCAGATGATCGGCAGCCTGCGCCGCATGACCGATGCCGAGAAACAAAGTATGCGCCCTTGGCGTATTCGCGTGATTGCGGCGCAGCCGGACGACACCGTCGCCAGCCTTGCCGCGCGCATGCCGTTCGACAAAATGAACGAGCCGCGATTCCGCGCGCTCAACGGCCTGAAGGCCGGCGAGCAGATCGCACCGGGGATGAAATACAAGCTCGTAAGCGCCGAATGAGCTAGCGCTCAAGACGATCGGCTTGCAGACGATTTTTTTTGGCGCCCGGCGCCTTCGGCTGGGTGCGCAAATAGTCGTCGGTCATCAGCTCGATCCAGACGCCGCGCCAGAACTTCATGCCCTCGAGGTCATGGCGCTGCCGGCAGGCCTCGATCAGCCCGTTGGCCAGATGATGCGGCTGGAGATCGTGCCGGTCCGCCTCGGAACGCATTTCGCGAACGATATTCTTCAGTCTTTGAGCGGAATAAAATGCCTGTCCCATGAAGCCCTCGCTGTTGGAAATGAATTGGCAAACTTTCGTATTTACGCGGCGTTCGATTTATCCTGAGATAATTGCAGATACTTTCGCGACATGAGGTGCACCCAGACATCGCGCCAGAGCCGCGCAGTCGCTTTGTCACCTTTTTCGGCGGCCTCGGCGCGGCGCTGCTCGGCAAGGTGGTGGGCCTCGGCGTGAAGCGCCCGCGCATCGCAAAAAAGCTGCTCGGATGCTTTAAGGATATCGGTCCAGACAGGATATGAACTGGTCATTGGCGTGCCCCCAAATGATCAACTAAATACGCAGAGTTCCGTCCCAACGCCGGAGGGGCGGGTTGGGTTCCGCAGAAAAAGTTATAAATCTGACGATCCCTAAACCGGGGCGGGGGAGGGCGCCGCCGCAGCAGGCTTGTTGTTGTCCCACCCCGGCAGGTTCTTCTGTGCGCACAGGGTGGCGATCTTTTCGCGCTCCTGCTCAAACCAGGCACCGCTGCGGATGTCCACGCAGAATTTCAGAAATTCGTCCGCATGAGACGCGACGGCCAGCGCCCTGAGCCTTTCATCGTCTTTCTGCAAAAACTTCGTATAGCCGCCGGCAAGACCGCCGTATTTGCCTTTGCTGATTTTATGAGCTTCTTGTTCGATTGTCGATCGCCCCGACGCCAGATTGTCGAAGATTTGTTTAGCCGAGGCTTCCTGTTTGGAATGATCTCCGCTTACCGCGCCGACATAGCTGGCGAGCGCGCGCTCGGCGATGGGAACGGCGAATTTCTGCAGCGCCGTCAGATTGGCAACAGTCTGCCGCGCGATGGCGGAGACATCCGCGGGCGAAATTTTTTCCGAGTCCTTCCACACATCCAGCCGCTTCAGCGCCTGTCCGTCATAGGTCTCGAGCATCTCGGGCAGGCGGTAGTCGGACCTGTCCTCGCTGCTGGATTCGCCGTAGCTATACGCGGATACGTTGCCGATCGACGGTGAGAAGGTAAATGTTTTCTTGGCGACGGGCCCGCTCATCACATAGTCGAAACCCTCGCTGATGCGCGGATCGAGTTCGGGATGAGCCTGCCAGATAACCTGCAGCGCGTCATGCAGCCGATCGGTTTGTTCCGTCGTGAGGCCGTTCCGTTCGCGGGTGATCGTGCGGCCATTATGGCCGGGCGGGATTTCCTCGACCGTTTTCTGATAGGTCCGGCACGTCTCGAACACGGTCTCGAATGCCCGTTTCACTTCCGGCCCGTGCGCCGAGATGATCTGATCAACTTCCGGAAAGAGGCGCGACCATTTCGATGCATTCTTCTCCCGCTCGGGTCCGGGGACGACCAGTGACAGCATGGACCAATACGTATGCGCGAAACTGTCCTCGTATGCGTTCTCAAGCAACTGGTGCGCCATGCTGAATAGGGCCGAGAAGTAACGGTCATTATGATGATAATCGTCGCGTAGCAAGTGGGGCTTGTCGCGTCCGGCCTGCCGGTATTCGCCGCCATACCATCCGCCGTTCGAGAAATCCTGAAAATATCTGGTGAAGTCGCGGGCGATCTCATCCCGCCGGGTTTCATACAAGCCTGACTCTGCGACCGTCGTGTTCATAAGCCACCTCAATCGTGTTTATTGAGGGAAGGCTTATTACAGGAAGAATAATTATGTCAAGTTTTATTTTCGAGAATTCTGTTTTTATAGACATAATAAAAACAGAAGGGTAAATTCTTCGGGGCAGGGGAAAGAGACGCGGCACATGAAATGGATCGGCATCAGCGGAACGTGGCGCACGACTAGTGAGCAGGTCGAGCAAGATGTCCGCGCGGCGGTGCGCGCGATCATCGCGGCCGGTGACGGCATAATCTCGGGCGGCGCCACGGGCGTCGATTTTTTTGCGGCGGACGAGGCGCTGAAGCTGGTACCCGACGCCTCGCGC
>DATJGZ010000252.1:0-5298 GCA_035494535.1 Patescibacteria group bacterium
CCCAAACCTGCAAATTCCAGGGGGAGCATAAGCAAGGCCATATCTTGCTTGTCTTCAGCGGCCCGTTCGGCCTTCGCTTCCGGTGAAGCCTGCTGCTTTTCCTCCGCTAGGCGCTTCGCAAGAAGCGCATCGTCGCGCATCTTCCTCTCAGCGGCCTGTTTGTCCTCAAGCTGCTTTTTGGCCGCCGCGATCTGATCAGGTGTCATATAACCGCCCATTTTCGTCTCCTTTTAGACTTCCCCTCTTACTGTCATATTCTATGGAAAAATTATTATTAAATTGTAAATTCCATGGTTTTTGCGGGTAATTCAGTCTAAATAACGCTAAGATCAAGCGCAGAAAGGGTTTTTTCGAATCGGCCATGCCGCACGACCATCATCACCACCACCATCATGACCATATCGACCCCTGCGCCATGCATGGGCGCGCCTTTGCCATCGGAATCGCCCTGAATGCCTGCTTCGTTTTCGCAGAAATTCTCTACGGAATACAGGCTAACTCATTGTCTTTACTTGCAGATGCAGGGCATAACGCAGGGGACGTCCTCGGCCTGTTCCTGGCCGGCGGCGCGTTGATCCTGTCCCGCCGCGAGCCGTCCGAGCGCTATACATATGGATTACAGAGCTCCTCCATCATGGCCGCCCTAGCCAACGCCGTTCTGTTGCTGGTGGCTGTAGGAGGTGTCGGCTGGGAGGCCCTGACCCGCCTCATGCACCCGGAATCTTCCGCGGGGCTCACCGTTATGGCGGTCGCCGCCGCCGGGGTCTGCGTCAATGGCTTCACCGCATGGCTTTTCATGAGGGGCCGCGAACATGACCTGAATGTGCGTGCTGCCTTCCGTCACATGCTGGCCGATGCGCTGATTGCGTTTGGCGTCGTCGTTGCGGGCGGCATCATGCTCAAGACCGGCTGGAAATGGCTCGACCCCGCCGTCAGCCTCATTATTTCCGTAATCATCATCGTCGGCACCGTGGACCTGCTGAAGGACTCGCTCAATCTTGCGCTTCATGCTGTTCCGGAGAATGTCGACCTTACAGCGGTGCGCGCTTATCTCGCCGGCCTCGAAGGCGTCGCCGAAGTTCACGATCTTCACATCTGGGCGATGAGCACAACCGAAACGGCGCTCTCTGTTCATCTTTTGATGCCAGGCGGTCATCCCGGAAATCATTTCATTATGAAAATAAATGAATCGCTCGAGCACGACCATCACATCGGTCACGCAACTATTCAGATCGAAGTTGCATCCACAAGCGAAGGCTGTCGCCTCGCCTCTCCGCACGTCGCATAAAGCGCCGGTGGCGCTGCGTTGCTGCCCTTGAAAATCAATAAATTTGTGTGCATTGCAACAGATTTACGTCAAAAGAATCCTTGACAGGTTTCAAAGCGATTTCCTAGATTCCGACTTATTACACGAGGGTAGAATCGGGAACGCGGCCAGTTCGCAGATAACTGGGAAAAAAACGAGTTACCTGACTTTGAGTTAGAAAAAAAATTCTGCAGGGACGTTCATTGAAGAAGGAACGTACATCGTAGATGTACAAGGTTTTACGAATTCGGGAAGATGTGAGGAACGAAGATGGCGTCGACATCACGTGAGATTATTGGCCGTATCGTCAACGGCAAAAAACAGAACCATCCATTCGACTTCATCAACAATCTGATGTTCTATTCCTTTCCCGTCGACAAGGAACAGGAACATGTTCGCCGCCTGCTCGCGCAGGCGCGCGTCGCCGCGACCACAGCGGAGATCGCTTCAAAAAATCTGACGACAGTCACCGAAACCGGATCTATGTCGAACGGCCTTGCCGCCTATCGCCAGATGCTGCGCGACAGGAAAAAAGGTCTGGAGTCCGCGGATGCCGATGGTCTGCTCAGCACGCAGGACATCAAGTACAAGATCGCGCCGCAGCAGCTGCTGAACAACGTCGTGCTGCCGAACCGCGTCAAGAACCAGCGCTCGGGCGACGAAATGGAGCGTCTGTTCCCCGAACACGCGGCCGTCGTTGTCGCCGACTTCGAGGCGCCGATCCGCGAGACGCAATCCAACAACGCATTGAGCCAAGGCGCCTCGTTCCAGGATCCGATCTATGAATCATACTGGCTGCCGCGTTTTTACCGCGGCGTCGGCCAGGCGCTCGGCGGCGACCACGCCTGGTCGCGCTACGCCAACCCCGAGGAAATCACCGGCGACATCATCCAGTGCGGCCTCGCCGACCATCTGCGCGAAGGCCTGCCCGCGGGCAAGGAATATTTCATCGTCGACCGCAAGGACGGCAAGCCGGTCACGCTGACGGACCGCGCGTGGGAGACCGCCAAGCATATCGTCGACGTGCGCGAGCACGGCTTCAAGAGCGATTTCGCCGTCGCCGCCCTCATCGCCCGCTTCCAGATCGACGATTGGCTGAACGGCCCGGACCACGGCCCTATCGACATGAAAAACGTCGCCCCGATCCTTGCGCAGCGCTCGCCTGAAGAAAAACAGCAAATGGCGCAGCTGAAGGAATTGATGCTGCCTTATATCGCGGACAAGTGTCTCAGCTGGTTCCCGTTCGACAAAGAAGACAATCTCAAAGCCTACGTTGAAAAGAACGTCCTCCCCGCCGCCGGGACCTATGACGAAGCCGGCAAGAAAAAATTCCTCGATACGCTGTTCAGTTATCATCCCAAGGGCGGCTCGAACGATTTCCTGCATTCGGAATACAGCTACGCCATTGAGCCCGCCGCCAACGACAATCGTTTGAGCGGCGGTTTTGCAGCGGCGGCCCGCACAGTCAAGCGCCGCGACACCGGCGGCGAGCACTTCCATGACGAGGCGCAGCTTTTCGACGTCAAGCGCCAGATCTACGACAATCGCCTGAGCATCTGGCAGCAGGCAGCGACCTCATTCGTAGCGAGCGCGCTCGAGGGCATACGCCTGCCCGACACAGCCTCGACCGCGGCGTTCTTCGCCTCGCACCGCAAGGGCGGCACAATCGCGCAGGAATGGGCCGACAAGAAAGGCGTGAAATTCCTGAAGGAAGCACAGAACGCTTCGGACAACCTGGCCGACAAGAACGGCTTCGCCAAGGCCGTCATGGAGAAAAACGCCAAGGCCTATGCGAAGCAGCAGGACGAGATTCCGTCCCTGCCTACTGCTAAGAACCTCGGCATCAAGCAGGTCATGAGCACACTCGACTTCGACGAACTCAACGACCTCGTCGACGAAAACCGGGAATTCGTAGCGGCCGACGGCACGCAACGCCTTAGCTCCGACGCCATGCTGGCGCTCGAGATGGAATGGTTCGACCGCAATGCTCAGGCGCTGATCCTCGCGAAGGACTGGCAGAACCATCCGCACAACGTGCAGATGGCCGTCCGCGCCGTGCAGCATGCGACGGGCCTGACCGACCGTATCTATCCGGGCGGCAATTACCGCATGGACATCTTCGTTCTCGACCCGGACGAAAAGGATCCGGCAAAGAAGCTCAAGAAGCAGGATCTCTATGATCTTATCGCCACGCTCGGCAAGCATGTCGAATACTGCCTCGACCAGAACCCGCCGGTGCCGGACCGCGAGGCGTTCGTCGCCTGCGCGCAACTGCTCGAGATCGCGGACAAGCTCGGCGACCCGGGCCGCATGAACTACACGACGATCACGAACCCGCAGACAGGCAAGGTCTCCAGAGAAGAAACTATCCGCTGGAATCTCGTGGACAGCGATTTCTATCGCTTCTGGGAGAACGATCCGGGCAAGCGCGCGCAACTTTCAGCCACAGCGGAAGGTGAGGAGCAGTCGCTGCGCGACCGTCTGCGCGGCAAGCTGCTCGCCAAAGGCGTTTCGATCTTCGCGCCGGACGATCTGGCCGGGCTGCATGACGAATACACGAAGAAATGGACGGAGGTAAACGGGGTCATCGACCTACAGGGCCGCCGCAACAAGGGACAGTCTCAGACACGCAATCTCAACTACGGACTGACGTAAACAGGGCAACCGACAGAGCTCGTAAAAATAAAAACAAACAAGCGGGCAAGAGAGTAAACAGGAATGAATTGGGCTAGGGAAGATACACTCAGACGTCTCGGCCTGTCCGGTGGAAGCCGGAAGGGAAACGCGCCCGTGCTTTTGACCGGCGCGGCGACCGACCCTAAGACCGGCCTGATCGTTGCCCTTTCCTCGGAAACCACCTTCGACAAGAACAAGAACCCGAGCGTCGTCGCCATCGATTACTGGCGCCACCTGCCCTATGGCGAGAGCCTGAAGCAGGATCTGATCCGGATCGCTTTCAAGCCGGTGGCCGGCAAGCCGGACGAAGTCGAACTCGACAAGATGTGGGTGCAATCGCGCCTCGTGTTCGACAGCGCGAAGGGCGACAGCCTCGACAACGCCGCCGACCAGAAGAATGTCAATCGCGTACTCGGCGCCGTCAGCAGCCTTAACGAGCTCTTGCGCAATCAGGGTCCGATCGAGGACGCGGCAAAAATTCTTGTCAATGAAAAGCATCTCGATCAGGTCATAGGCGAGCATCTGACGATCCGCGGGCTCGACCCCAATGGTGGCTTCGCGCCGATGCTGCTGACCGGCACTTTTTATCGCGCAGCGAATCAAGGCTATGACCGCGGCGGCGCGAATCCCCCGCTGCAGCTGAGCCATCTTGATGCGAACATGCTCAAGACGGTGCTCGGCTTCCGCGTCAATACGCTCGAACCCGATAAAAACCATACCGGCAGCCGCCAGACCTCGGCGGCGGATTCGGAGTCAGGCGTCGGCTTCCGCTCCGGCGTGACACTGAAAGAAGACGGCGACACAATCGAAGTCACGTTCAATACCGAGCCGGAAGCCGTGCCCACGGGCCTCGACCCGAAAGCCATTCCCACCTTCCTGAAATTCAGCTTCAAGAAGACCGGCGATGACACATGGCAGCTTCAGGAGTCGGTATTCGACGACCAGAAGGAAGATTCATCGGACATATCGACCGTCGCCAAGATGATCGGCATGGCGCAGTCCGCCAACCGCGACCTTGCGAGCTGGAAATATCCGGCGCTGATGGACCACATCGCCAAATACGACATGCTGGACCGGATCAGCCAGCTGCCGGCCCCGCCCCCGCTCGCAAAAGGCGGCGAGATGCTATACGTCTCGCTCCACGGCGCCGGCCACGAGAAGCGCATCGAGAATTTCGGCGATCAGATCGGCATCGCGGCGGTGTTCCTCCAGCGCGGCACGGACAAGGACGGCTTCGTCGACTCCGTCGGCATGGCGATCGACTTCCCGTTCGCATCGGGCGGCCCGACCTCAGGCTATGACGGCGCCGTGCCGGA
>DATJGZ010000253.1:0-4512 GCA_035494535.1 Patescibacteria group bacterium
TTCCGGCGGCGCACGATCAACCGTCAGCGTGCTTTCGTCTACTTCCTCCGTCACTTCCTCTTCATCAACCGCCAAATCCAGCGGCGGTACGGAAACATGCGCGGAGAATTTTGCGAATGTTTCCGTCAGCTCGCGTTGCGCGGCGATGCGCTTTGCCGCCGGTTGCAGCCCTGGCGTTTCGATGGTCGAAATGCGCGGAACGCCCCAAAACACCAACAGCCCCTCGAACGAGCCGTCGCGATCATTGTGGATCAGACCCTTGATGGAATCTTTGCCCTCAATCTCTTCGTCCAGCAGATCGAAATGCCGTCCCATGGCGTCGAGCAGCGCCTGCCCGAACGGGCTCGGCTGCGGCGCATCTTCGTTGACGAAGATAAAGCCGTTGGTCGAATCCGGCTCCTCGTGCTGCGTGATAAAGCCATCGCGCGATAGAAAGAGCAGCCGCATGAAATGCTGCATCAGGATTTCGCCTTCGCGCGACGGATAGCGATTATTACCCGTCGTCGTAGCTTCAACCTCGGGGAGCTCGATGATGAACCCGCGGTTGGGATTCTCGCCGTAAATATTCAGGCGGCTGGCGGCAGCAAAACCGGTTGGATTCACCAGCGGCAGGAACGAATGATTCACGCTCCGTAGCGTCTCCTCGTCCGCTGTCTCGAGAAACTCGACAATGCCCCACGGTCCTGCCGGCTCTTCGCCGTGGAATCCGCCTGCGGACATGATGTTCGGTTTGGAAGGATCGAGTTGGACGGGAGCCAGAAGGAAAATTTCCTCGCTTCCGACTTCGCCGAGCGTCTCGAGTCTGTACGGGCGGATGGCATTTACGCGCTCAACCGCCGCGCGTAGACGCTCCTTGAAATAGTCGATATCATGAAGCCGCGGAAAATCCGCGGGCGCCCGGTCCGGCGTCTGTGGCTGGTGGTCCGCCATATCCCTGTCCTGTTTTCCAAGCCTTAGCATTGACTGGAAAATATGTCAAAGACTCAGGCAATCATCGACGACATCCGTCCCGCCGATCGGCAAGCGTGGCAACGCCTTTGGGACGCCAATAATTTGGGCCATAAAAACGAAGTGGTTTCCAACGAAACTTGGCGGCGGCTTCTTGATCCCGCATCGCCGGTCAAGGGACTGGTCGCGCGTCTTGATGGGCAATTGGCAGGACTGGTCCACTATATCATCCATCCTGTTACGGGGCATATCGAGCCCGTCGCGTACATGCAGGATCTTTTCGTCGATCCAGCCTTTCGGCGCAAAGGGATAGCCCGTACGCTCGTCCTTCATTTGGCCGAACTTGGCCGGCGGAATAAATGGGTGCGCCTCTACTGGCTCGCGGAAGCCAAAAACGGCGAGGCGCAGGCCCTTTACCGCCATCTGGGCGCCAAACTCGACTTCAGCCTGTACGTGCTGCCGCTACATTAATTGTTGCGCCAAATAATTTTTTCATAATATATTCCGGCATGGGATCAGCCGGAAAGATTTTTGGTATTGCCGCTGGCGCGGCACTGGCAACAGGCCTGGGTGTCGGCACCTTTGCTTTCCTGCATACCGATCCGCCATCCGAGGACGCTCCGCAGCCCCACAAGCTTCTCGCTTCGCCATCGACAAAAGAAAAACTGGGCTGGATTGCCGGCGCGCTCCCCGGCTGGGCGAAAATGGACGTCATCGCGGTCAGCGACGCCGATGTAGCACCGGATGGAAATGATCTCACACTGCCCGCAACACAAAATCTGAACCCGGCGCTCAGAAGAATGTTCGCCGGCCTTGCCCGCCAGAAATTCGCGGGCACTTACGCGTTTTCAGCAACCGGCGGCGAAAAGAACGACGTCTGTGTGATGGCCATTCCCGCAGCGGACCAGCCGGCCGCCTATTACGCAAGTTTCGCTTCTTCAGTTCCGGCGGTTGACTTGGTAAACATTCCCGGCGCCGCGCAGGAATGGGTGTCGCTCATGCTTGCGCATGAGGGAAGCCATTGTGGGCGATTTTCGAGCACACGGATCTTCGGCCCCGTCGATGAATCGCTGGCAGAGGAAACTCACGCCGATCAGGACAGCATTCACTCCTATTACGTTTCCGAGAAGAAGGGCCGTGTTAAAACCATTAGCCTTCCGGAAGTCTTGCAGGACATGCGGGCGCTCGGGACCTTTCTTGTGTTCGCCAATCCGCGATATCATTCGCCCTCGATGTTCATGATAGAGGACGCGACTAACGCTTCGCTCGACACCGCCGATCCCTATTCGTTGATGAACAGGTTGCGCGCGATGACGGATGCCGGCCCGAACGAACAGGCGCCGGTGGTCGTAAAACGCGATCTTATTCCGGTATTCAGCGCTGTCATATCGGCGATGGGGCTGCCGGAGGCCGACATCGCGAATTCAATGCGTCTGGCGGCGCAGGACCCGCAACGGCTCTATGCGGTCCTCAAGACTTTGGACAAAAAAGGCGTGTTCAGGGATAGCCCGGTGCAGGAAAAATACGTGAGCCAGTTTCTAGCAGCCGCTGAAAGGTGGGCTCCGGGCCACTTCGGCATCGGCGCTAGAGCGAAGCAGACTTTTCGACCGGGGCCATAAGCCACTGTTTTTATGCACCTATTTCAAACTCTTTAAATAGGCATACTTTTCGTAAGATATTAACGGACCCCTGCTACCATATTTGTGAGGTCGCTAGCGGGCGAAAACGAATATGGGGCAAGACTTTAACCTCTATGCATCGAAGGAGACACAGGCGGCGATGCCGCCTGAGGATTTGAAGCTGATGCAGCAACTGCTGCCGCAGTGGGCCGGGCGCAATGTCATTCTCGTATCGAAAAAAGATATCAACCCCGGCATGCCGACCAACGGCTCCGCAACCAACGATCAGCTTTATACCAGAAACTTCCTGACATTCTTAAACGGGCTGCCACTGGAAAAACAGACTTCGGCTGCTAAAAGCCCCAACTCACTTCAAGAATCTTATAAGAAGGCGGCTGCGGGCGAATTTGCGGCTGGCGACGCACCGCAATTTAAAGCCGCGGGTTTCATGACGGTCGCGGTCGACTACGATCACCTCAACCAGATAATCCCGGCAGGCTTGGCCGGCATGCCTAGGGGGACCATCATGAATGTTCCCGGAACGTCGAAAGACTGGATGCTGGCGACCGTGGCGCATGAGACAGGCCATTTGGCGAGCGTCGACAGCGACGCCGCGGCCCATAAGGATATGGCGGGCAAATATAACAAGAAGGACGACAACCTCGTCTATACCACCGGCCGCGAGATCGCCGCCGACAAAAAAGGGCTCACGAATTATTTCACCTTGCAGGCGCAGACGCCGGGCATCAACAAGGACGTGCCGAAAACCTTCATGGAACTGCGCGCCCTCGGCACGATCCGCACAAGCAGCGATGAAATCATGGCATGGGGCGGCAACAACGCGCTGACGAGCTTTATGTCGGCGCCGACCGATCACGGCACCAGCGGCGCGCTCAAGATTGAGGACAACAAGGTGGTCGACGTAAAAAACGCCCGTCCGGGCGTCGTTGATGCCGCGGTCATTGATGTAAATACCCGCGTCCACTTGCTGCTCGGTCTCGAGTACGGCGACAAAGTCTCTGCCGCGGGGAAAAAACTGGCAACTGATCGCGCCGATGTCATCCTCGGCATTTTTGACGATCCTGCCAATAAGGCGCAGGCGCGGGAGAAAGGTCAGACCGTCGAACAGGCGCTCGGCGAAGAGATCGGTCCAAAGCGGGCGGCCTTGTTCAAACAGATGAGTACGGATCCTAAAGGTCGGACGGTCATGACGACGATGATGGAAGGAGCCGCCCTTGCACATTTCGATCCGGTCAGGGAATACGTCGCAATGCGGTTTCTGTACGAAAAAGGGCAATTCAAAACGCCCGAACAACAGAAGATCGTCAAGGATTACATCGACGCTTTCGAAAAGCATGTCAGCGTATCAAAAGAAGATTTGGCAAAGGCGCAAGGCTACTTCGACGATTTGAACAAGGATTGGCCGAAACTGCAGCGCCAGGAAAAGGCAATGCCATACGTACAGCAAGCGGTTGATGCCAGCAAAGCGCAGCTGCACGAACCCCACGCCATTCTCGACGCCAGCGCGCCGCCCACGACCGGCATGGCCTGAATAGGCTTAACTCCCATAAATCCCTTGGAAATTAATGCATCCGGCGCTAAAACTAGGGCACCGGAAACCACGGGATTAGAGACATTATGAAATTCACATTGGGCTGGCTGAAGGAGCATCTGGCGACGGATGCCGGGCTGGATGAAATCGTCGCGAAGCTGACCGCTGTCGGACTCGAGGTCGAGTCGGTCGAGGACCGCGCCAAGATATTCGCACCGTTCAAAGTCGCCTATGTTGAGAAGGCGGAGAAGCACCCGGACGCCGATCGCCTGCGCGTATGCATCGTCGACACCGGCAAGGAAAAACTTCAAGTCGTCTGCGGTGCGCCAAACGCTCGCACCGGCATGAAGGGCGTTTTCGCGCCGGCCGGCAGCTTCATTCCCGGCACCAAGA
>DATJGZ010000254.1:0-4098 GCA_035494535.1 Patescibacteria group bacterium
TAATCCCGTTTTCAGGATAAGCCTTTCTTTAAGCCTCCTTATTAATCGGTTCGTAACCGAACGGCGTTTATCCTGATCTGAGGTCAGCCTTCGCGTTGTATTGCCGGAGTATAAAAAATGAGTGAGCAAGCCGCCGCCCCCGCCGCCGCAGAGGAATTAGTCGACGAGCAGGAATTCGAGGTGCAGCGGTGCGGCGGGGATGTCGTAGTCGCATTTTCACAGGAGCTTGAACTCATCGAGCGGCCGAAGGGCGGAAAGGGAAAGCCCGTCCTGAGCGGAAAAAAGGGCCATGTGTTTGACGAGTTCGAGCTCGCACAGCGTATAGAATTGCTGCGGCAGCTCGGGCATGAAAATTCAACGGAGAAATGGGCGCTCGGGGAATTGCGCCGGTGCGCCATCGGCATGGGCATCCCGCCCAAGGGCTATCCCGAAATCACAATCAGGGATGCTTCAAGATCGGCGGCGGAGAATCCGGCGGAAAAGACAGTTGAAGCCCCACAGAACTGGGCGGCCGGGCTGATCAAAACCATGGTCAACCTGGGCGGCCGCTAAATCATCATCAGAATGGCGACGGCGAACGGCCGCGTTTTTCGCGCAGGACCGCGTCCACGACCGCGTCGGCGGTCTTGATGACGCCGTCCCGCATGCCGGGCACGGAGAACGCGGGCGGCCCGGTCAGCCCCTTCTTGATGACGTTGTTGCCGGCGGTCGAAACTCCGGCGGCGAAAATGCGGTTTGCATGCGGCAGGCGCCCGAATTCATTATCGTTGGTCGACGCCCTGACGCCGATGCCAACCGGATGGGCGCCGGTGTAGCCGCGCCGGAACATGTTCTGCCACAGGCGGCTCTGGGTGTGCGTATAGTCATGGTCGGGGCCGAGGCTCGAGATGACAGTGTGGAAACGCTGGTATTGCGGTTTTGATTCGCCGTGCGGCGTGAAGCGCACGACGAGGCCGTCCGCGTCATGGTTCGGTATGACGCCGTCAATGTCCGCCGCGACGACTGAGAGCTGTCCGCGCTCCTTGGCGGCCTCAATCTCCGCGCAGATCGCGTCACCCGCACCCACGCGCAGGACCGATATAAGCGCGGAATATTTCTTCAGGAACTGACCCACCCGCTGCGCGCCGAGTTCGTCGGCGATTCCAGGGACGGTCTTCTCCCACTGCTTCAGGACCTGTTCGGGCAGATAGGTCTTGCGGCCCGTGACGGCGCTGAACATACGCTGCCAATTCGAATCAGGCGTGATGGTGCCCGCGTCCATGTCGACTTTGAGGCTGGTCAGGTCATGGAACTCCTTTTCCGCCGCGGCCTTGGCGCCCGCCCAGTCGCGGTCGAGCACGTATTCAAGGAATTTAGGCGTCGGCAGATCAAGGTCCTTCCAGTCGTGGTTTTCCGGGTATCTGAAATGCTCGAGGCCGTGGCGCGACATCATGACGATCTTGCCGGCATGGCCCTGGCGCAGCAGGCTGCGCGCGGCATCGTAGGCGCTCAGCGCCGTGCCGATGATCAGCACCGGCTCGCTCGCGGGAATTTTCGCGATCTTCTTCTGCTCGTCGTCTAGCCACTGGTTCCGCACGAAATGCTGGCGGAAGAACTTGTCGCGGATGTCGCCGTCGGTGACGCAGGGAATCTCGCGCAATTGCAGGTTGCCGGTGGCAAGAATGACGCTTTGCGCCTCGATCGCCTTGCCGTGCTTGAGCTTGACCTTCGCATGGTCGTCGCCGTCGATGACATCCACGGCCTCGCCGTCGATGCGGGTGAATTTCGCAGGGCGGAAAGCGTCGCCCGGCTTGTAGGTCTTGGCGGCATTGAGGGCAGCCTGCATGAATTCCTGTACCAGGCGGCGCGGCATGACTTTCTTGGCGTCGACATGCATCTGGCGCGCGAGTTCCTGCGGGTCGCCCGGCATGCCCATGTTCTTGGCGGCGATGTTTGTCTCATGATAGGCGGCGGCCGTAACCTTGCTGTAGGCGACGCCGCCGCAGGTCTGACCCTTTGCCTTTTCGACCAGGATAACCTCGTCGATCCCGCCGGTCTGCTTGGACCGGTTCAGGGCCTCTATCGCGGCCAGGGTACCGCTGAAACCGCCGCCGACGATGACAATATCCGCCATTAGAGCCACCTACTCATTTTGGAGGCCCATTAAAGCAGATTTATACAGTTATGTCAATTATTAATCAGGCCGCAGCGTACTGGAAGACGTGATTTTCGGTCCAAAGTCTCTCAAGCACGTCAGCCAGATAGTCGACATCCTCGAGGCTGTGGGCGGCCGTGGCGGTCAGGCGCAGGCGCTCGGTGCCCTTAGGCACGGTGGGATAGTTGATCGGCTGGACGTAGATATTGAACTGGCTGAGCAGGACGTCGGTGACCATCTTGCAGCAGGTGGCATCGCCAACGACGACGGGGACGATATGGCTCTCACCTTTCAGGAAGGGCAGGCCGGCCTTTTCCAGCCGCGATTTCAGGCGCGCGACGTTGCGGCGCTGACGCTGGCGTTCGATGTCGGAAACTTTCAGATGCTCGACGCTGGCGATGGCGCCCGCGAGAACGGCTGGCGGCAGCGAGGTGGTGAAGATAAATCCGCCCGCGAATGAGCGCACGGCATCGACAATCGCGCGCCTGCCGGCGATATACCCGCCCATCAGGCCGAAGGCTTTTCCGAACGTGCCCTCGATGATGTCGATGCGGTCCATCAGGCCCCGCTCTTCGGCGACACCGCCGCCGCGCGGGCCATACAAGCCGACGCCGTGGACTTCATCCAGATAAGTCAGCGCGCCGTATTTTTCAGCCAGCGCGATGATCTCGGCCAGCGGCGCGATGTCGCCTTCCATCGAATAGACGGATTCAAACGCGAGAATTTTCGGCCGCGCCGGGTCGGCTGAGGCCAGCAGTTCCTCAAGATGAACGATGTCGTTATGGCGGAAGATTTTCTTCTCCGCGCCGCTCGACTTCATACCGTGGATCATCGACGCATGGTTCATCTCGTCGGAGAAGATAATGCAGTCGGGCAGCAGCCGGCCCAGCACGCCAAGCGCGCCTTCGTTGGCGACGTAGCCGGAGGAGAACACGAGCCCGGCTTCCTTGTTGTGTAGGTCGGCGAGGCTGGCCTCGAGCTCGACATGCCAGCGCGTGGTGCCCGATATATTGCGCGTGCCGCCCGCGCCCGCCCCGGCGCTGTCGATCACGTCTTTCATGGCCTGTAGGACTTTGCGATTCTGGCCCATACCGAGATAGTCGTTGCTGCACCAGACCGTCACCTCACGGCTCGAGCCGTCTGGCGCGTGGTACATGGCTTTGGGGAAACGGCCGACAATACGCTCCATTGTCGCAAAGGTGCGGTAGCGCCCTTCGCGCCTGAGATCGTCGACTTTTTTCTGAAAGAAGGCTTCGTAGTCCATGGCTTAGCGCATTACTCTATTCAAGGTGACCTAACCCTATATTTATGGCACCAATAAGGGAAGGACAACTTGATATTTGTCAAAAACCCACCTGAACCCTGCCCCGCATGATCATCGTTTTCGGCTCAATTAATATGGATATGGTCGTCCCGGTGGGGCGATTCCCCGTTCCGGGCGAGACGCTTATGGGCTCAAGCTACGAGATGCTCCCCGGCGGCAAAGGTGCAAATCAAGCCCTCGCGGCCGCGCGGATGGGGCCGAAAGTGGCGCTGGTCGGCTGCGTCGGCGACGACGGCACGGGGATGCGGATGCTGGCGGGCCTGAAGCGCGACGGGGTGATGACGTCCGGCGTTGGGCAGTCCGAACTCCCCACCGGGATGGCGGTTATCATCGCGGCGCAGGACGGGGAGAACGAGATCATTGTCGCGCCCGGCGCCAACCGGGAAGCCCGCGCGGACCAGATCCCGAATGAAATCCTCAAGCCCTCAAACGTTTTACTGCTGCAGGGTGAAACCAAAGCGGAGGAAAACTGGGTGCTGCTGCAGCGGGCGAAGAAGCACGGCGTGACGACAATCCTCAATCTTGCGCCCGTCATGGAAATCCCTAAGGAGGCGCTGGCAAATATCGATTATCTGGTCGTCAACTTGCTGGAAGCGGGGCAAATCGCGAAAGCGCTCGGCATCGACCTGCATCACGACGC
>DATJGZ010000255.1:0-6411 GCA_035494535.1 Patescibacteria group bacterium
TCGCGCTTCATGTCGAGCGACATCAGGACGATATAGGGATAATTACGCACCGAGCGGCGGATGCCGAGCACGAGCGGCCGTGCATTGTTCAGGGGGGCCGGGTCGAAAAAGACAGTATCGAAAGTTTCCTTCTCAAGACGCTCGAGCGCGGTGTTCTTTACCGCCTCATCGACGACGGTATGGCCCTTGAGCTCGAGTTTGGACCGGATCAACTGGGTCGAAAGGGTGTCCCTGTCGATGACGAGCACTTTCATAACAAATTACCGCCTTTGAAATAATATTTCGGGGTGTGAATACCGACCCCAACTATTTTAACCTATTCGGGTACCCTGCCAATAGGGGTTTTTTCAAAATCCGCATTATAACAAGCGGGAAGGTTTGACAAATTCGCGGCCATGGCTTAGATAAAACCAGCTTTTCCGGGCCCAGATGGCGGAATGGTAGACGCGCAAGTTTCAGGTACTTGTGGTGGCAACACTGTGGAGGTTCGAGTCCTCTTCTGGGCACCATCCTTTAACCGCCCTCCTTTTGATGATAAGGTGACATCAGAGTATTAACGATGACCATCACCCTCCATCAGGGCGACCTGCCCGCCAAGCTCGATCTGGGAAAGACCGTCGCGGTCGATACCGAGGCGATGGGATTGAACAACCGTCGCGATCGGCTGTGTCTTGTGCAGGTTTCAAGCGGTGACGGTATGGCGCATCTGGTACAGATCCCGCCCGGGACGAAAAGCGCACCCCATCTCGAGGCGCTGATGGGAAACCCCAAGGTCTGCAAGATCTTCCACTATGCGCGCTTTGATATTGCCATCCTGAAATATCATCTGGGCATCGACGTCGAGGGCGTGTACTGCACCAAGATCGCCTCGACGCTCTGCCGAACCTTCACCGACCGTCACTCTTTGCGCGAACTATGCCGCGACCTGCTGGACATTGAACTGAGCAAGCAACAGCAGTCGTCGGACTGGGGTGCCAAGGAGTTGACACAGGAGCAAATGGTGTACGCAGCCAATGACGTACTCCATCTCCACGCCATTAAAAAGCGGCTTGATGAAATGCTAAAGCGTGAAAACAGGCTTGAATTGGCGCATAAAGTCATGGAATTCGTGCCTGTACGTGCCGAATTGGACCTCGCAGGCTGGTCCGAAGTTGACATTTTTGCCCATTAGGGCCAAATTCTTCCCTGATTATTAATTGATTTTGTAAAACGACCGGGTTGATAACCATGGCCGCACGGGCCGACAAAACGAGGAAGCAACCTGACCGGAAGGACAATCCGGACGTCGCCTGCGCCTTGCGCGTCCTTGAGACCGAGGCGGCGGGATTGCATGCCTTGGCGGATAGTCTGGGCGAAAGCTTCGCCGAAGCGGTCTCGCTCATCGCCAACCTAAAGAACCCGAAGCGGGATGGAAGGTCGGTCGTGACCGGGCGCCTGATTGTCGCGGGCATTGGCAAAAGCGGCCATGTCGCCCGCAAGATTGTCGCTACGCTCGCCTCGACCGGAACGCCTTCGCACTTCGTCCACCCCGGCGAGGCCAGCCATGGCGACCTCGGTATGGTGACCGAAGACGATATCGTTCTTTTGCTTTCAAACTCCGGTGAAAGCCCCGAACTCGCCGACATGATCCATTACACGAGGCGTTTCGGCATCAAGTTGATTGCGATGACGTCAAATTCCGAAGGCACGCTGGCAAAACACGCCGACATCGTCCTGCTGCTGCCCAGGGCACCGGAAGCCTGCCCGAACGGCTTGGCGCCGACGACCTCGACGACGATGATGCTGGCGCTGGGTGACGCACTGGCTGTGGCGTTGCTGGAGCGCATGGGCCTGACGCCCGAGCAATTCAAGGTCTTTCACCCAGGCGGCAAGTTGGGGCAGAAGCTGCTGACGGTTGCCGAACTCATGCATAAATTCGACAACCTCCCACTGATCGGCGAAGACGCCAATATGGGCGAGGCCATCATTGTCATGACGGAAAGGAATGTCGGCTGCGTTCTCGTGACCTCCGGAAAAGATCCGCGCGAGCTCAAAGGCATTATTACCGAAGGCGACATCCGCCGCCACATGGCGCCCGACCTGTTGCAAAAACTCGTTACTAGCGTCATGACCAAAGGTCCGCGCACAATTCAGGGCGAGGCGCTAGCGGTCGAGGCGGTTAATATCATGACCCGTACGCCCGGAAAATATGTCACGAGTCTTATCGTTGTCGATACGAAGGGCCGGCTCGACGGCTTGATCCGCCTGCAGGACTGCCTGCAGGCCGGCGTGACCTGATGATCGACCGCAACGCGCCGGACAAGCGCGGCTTCTGGGACCAGCCTGTAGCCCGCTACGCCGGACCCGGCCGGAATTACACGCGATTCGTGCGCGGCATGCGCATCTTGCTCCCTCTGATTGCGGCTTGCGTCGTCGGCATCGTTATGGCCTGGCCGCGCATGCAAAGCGCGATTACGCCGATCCGCCAACAGACCACGGCGGCGGCAACTTCGCCGGCGACGGGCAAAAACGAGCTCCTCAATCCCAGCTTCAAGGGTGTCGACAACAAGGACGAGCCCTATACCGTCACAGCCACGCGTGCGGTGCAAAGCCTCGGTGACCGCGATACGATTCTTTTAGAAAAACCCGCGGCGGAGATTTTACTCAGTGGCGGCCGCAAGGTCGGCGGCGAGGCAAAAAAAGGCTCCTATGCTCAGAAGGAGGGCCGGCTACTGCTCGAAGACGGCGTCACGCTGCATGACGACGAAGGTTATGTCTTCATGACGAGCAAACTTTTGATCAATCTGAGCGCGAAGGAGGCATGGTCTGACCAGCCGGTCTGGGGATCAGGTCCGACGGGGACGCTCGAGGCCAGCGGCGTGCAGGCCTATGACGACAAAAAAGTTCTCATTTTTACCGGTCCCGCTAAACTGGTTCTCAAGCACGTACAGGGGATGTAGGTGAGAAGCGAGAAACCAGAATTAAGAAATGAGAAAGCAAGAACCCTTATTCTTGTTTTCTTATTTCTTGCTTCTCAATTCTCGCCTCCCGCCTTCGCGCAAAAAGCATCCGCTCCAAAGCCGGGTAAAGACCAACCGCTCGAGATCACCGCTGACCAAACTCTCGAATGGCACCGCAACGACCTGAAATACATTGCGCGCGGCAACGTCGTAGCGCGACAGGGCAATGCCATCATACAAGCGGACGTATTGACGGCGGATTACCGGCAATCGAAGAAATCCCAGAATGATATATATCGTCTGACCGCGACCGGCCATGTGACAATTACATCGGAAAAGAATACGGCAACGGGCGATGAGGCGATCTATGACGTAGATACAAGTACCGCCACGATGACGGGCAAGAACCTGACCCTGACCTCGCCGGAACAAGTTGTGACCGCACGCGACAAGTTCGTCTATGAGACGGTGAATGGAAAGCTGATCGCATATGGTGATGCAAAAGCAGTCAGGAAAACAGACAAGGGCACTGACGTAATTACCGCTAATAGTCTCTCGGCGTGGTTCAAACAGGACAATACTGGCAAACGCGCTCTCGACAAGCTGGCCGCGAACGGTAACGTTATCATCACGACGCCGACTGACATCCTACACGGGGACAATGGTGAATATATTGCGACCACGCGCCTTGCCAGCGTCACCGGCCACGTCCGCATTGAGCGTGGCAGAAATATACTGGAGGGGGACCGGGCGGAAATCGATTTGAATACCAATGTCAGCCGCATGGTCGGCGCACCGGGTGCGCATGGTCGGGTCCGGGCGGTTTTCTATCCGGGCGACAAGGATTTTTCGTCTCTGAAAGAATCTGCCTCACCGATGGCGAGCACGCAACCGGCTACGGGAGGGACGCGGTAACACCGGCTGGGCGCGCCAGCGCGAGCCCCATGATGAACCACAGGAAACGTGTATAAAGAATCTCCTGAAACAGCGACATAAACACGAAGCATACCAGGAAAATAACTGCAGATTGCAGGAACGCGATTTCCTCCCCGTCTCCTTGACGAATGCCCTTCAGTAGGCCGAATAGTATCAAGGCGAAAAAAAAACTGAAAATGGCCAAGCCGGCGAGCCCAGTTTCCGTCAGCAGCCAAAGCGACGTGCAATCGATGATCTCAACAGGCTTGGTCGTCTCCGCATATTTTTTTTGGCTGAAATCCCAAAAGCTGCCCAGCCCTGCTCCGGTCAAAGGGTGCGTGCGCCACAGCACAAGGGCGTCCGAAAGGACGCGCAGACGGACGGCCTCGCTCGTGTTGGGTATAGCCAATTTCTGTGCCTGCGCCAGTGCGGTCGGATCTTTGGACAGCGTTTGGGCGATTTTCAGCGTTTGCTCCGTCTGCCCGATGACCGCCACGGGCCGCGGATGAATATAATCAACAGCACAGCAGAGCAGGATTCCCGCCAGGAGCGGCAGCAATAAAGACCTGGCTGTTTCTCTGCCGCGCCAAAGGAGAATTATAAGAAAGATCAGCGCTGAGGCGACCAGAAATGTGCGCGAGCCGTTATAGTAAATTGTCAATGGCAAAAGAAACCAAAGAATCGATGCGCTCGCACGATAATAGCGGCTCGCTGTTCCCCCGAGCACCGGAATGGTCGCAAAGACCAGGGCGGCCATCGCCAGAAAGGCATAGGCGTTACGATTGCCCATGAACCCCTCGATCTCGATCATCCGCGGATGCGTACCCCAGACCATCGAGTAGATGCCTGCAAAGGTCAGGGCGAGCAGGATAACAAGAACCGCAATAAATGCGCCGATAAAGGCAGTCAGGAATATCTCGCGCGCGCGGCCGCCGTAATTGACGGTGAACCAACCACCCAGACCGAAATAGGCAAGCAGCACAAACCAGCCGGCGAACTTGTTCGTGACGGCCCAGCTGTTGACGTGCCCGTAGAGGAAGTGGCTGTGGAGGAGGGCCAGCGCCAGAACCGAGGTCAGTATCGCAAGCCAGATATAGACATAGGGCACGCGCCAGCGCGGTAATTGGGTGCGCCCGACGGCAAGAAAATACACAATCGCGCCTCCCGTCACGGGCAAAAGCATGTCGGCAAGATTGAGGCGCAGCCCCTTTGGCCCGGCCCCGGGAATCGGGAACGACCCTTGTATTTGCAGGAATATGCCGAGAAGGCCGGCAAGAAGAAGCGCCGGGCGCGGCAGGACCCGACCCGCGGTCGGAGCCGCGTCACCGGGCATGGCGCAGCCGGGCTGCCCGGAAAGCCGAAACGACATCCGCGTCGAGAAGCGCCGGAAGGCCCGCCAGTATCATCGACGTCATGCTAATGACGCCAATCTGCAGCGATGCCACGAAAGCGATTTCCTTCGGCACGCCGATAAGGCCGAGGCCGAAAATGAAAGCTCCCTCGCGCACGCCCCAGCCGCCGGCGCCGAGCGGCAGACTAGCGATCAGCGCGATGGCCGGCAAAACCGGCAGTATTTTTGCAAAATCAACATCGTTCTGCAGCGAAGTTAGCACCGCGTATATCGCGAGGAAATAAAGCATTTGGCCCAACAGGCTGACGAGGCCGAGCAGCGCCAGCCGCGTCTCATCGGCCATAATGCGGCGCAGATAAATGGCTACGGCAGCGGCTTTGCGGTTGGAGATGACAAAGCGGCGGGTGGCATCGCCGAGCAGTTTCCACGCGACCAGCCCGGCACCAAGAGTTGCCACGACGCAGGCCGAGAGCAGGTCGCCATGCCCGTCCAAACCGGGCATTCCGGCGGGCAGCAACGGAAGGGATATAATCGCGAATAGCGCTATCGCGGCCAGCGTCAGAACACGGTCGGTCACAACGGCACAGAGGCACTTGATGATGTTCATCCCCTGCCGCACCGTAAGGCCGACCCGCACGACCGGCCCCCCCAGCGACGTGATAAGCAATGTGTTGGCCAACAGGCCCGAGACGGTTATGCGCAGCGCATCGATAAATGTGAGCCGATATTTGTCCGCGTTGACGAGAAGCTGCCAACGCAAGGACAGAAAAACAATCTGTCCCAACATAAGGGCAAGCGCGTCCAGAACCGCCGACACATGCGCCGCGCGCAATAAAGTCGACAGGGACGGCATATCCATACGGGTAAACAAAACGCCGAGGATGAGCGCCGAGATAACTATCTTCAGCGGGGGGGTGCTCTTTTTCCGAATGGCAGCCGACAAATTCATCGCGGAGATTATGGGCAACTTTGAGTTGAAACTGAAGTTTTTTTTGACGGGATACAAAAAGATTGCCCGGAACTTTTAATGACTTAGGCCTAATGATGGAATTCACAAGTTCCGGCCGAACTTTACATTTCCGGCAAAAAAAGGGCAAAATGCGCGCCTTGAAGGGTTAACGCGATGAAAAACCAGAACCGCCACCTGAAGGAAGTGCCTAAGGGCCTGACGGCGGACCATCTTTCCAAGAGCTACAAGAAACGCCC
>DATJGZ010000256.1:0-7094 GCA_035494535.1 Patescibacteria group bacterium
TCTAAAAACAAGAGCAAGGGCAAGAACGGCGCGGGCTTCGATGCCTCCGGCAGCTACGATACGTCTACGGAAAGCAGCGATACCGAAACGGCGGGCTCGATCACTTCGGGCGGCAACCTCGATATCAGCGCCGGCAAGAGCGCCACCTTTGAGGGCACCAAGCTAAACGCGGGCGGCGACGCCAGCGTCGAGGCGACCGACAACGTGAACTTCAACGCCGCCAAGAGCACTACGAGCTCGAGCGGCTGGGGCGTCAGCGCCTCCATCGGCGCCAGCAAGGAAACCGAGGGCGGTTCGACCGAGAAGAAGGGATCCTTCGGCCTCGGCGGCAGCTATAATGAGTCATCGTCGACCACTTCCGACGCGGCCACCATCACGTCGGGCGGCAATCTCAAGGTCAAGGCCGGCAACGACGTTAACCTCGAAGGCACGAACATTACATCCGGCGGCACGGCCTCGCTTGACGCCGGCCACGACGTGAACTTCAAGGCGGCCGAGAACACCTCGAGCAGCGTCGGCTTCAGTGCCGAGATCGGCGGCGAGACGTCCAAGAAAACCGAAGAAGGCAAGGCGCCGGAGAAGGAAAATGGCGGCAAGGTCGGACTCGATATCTCGGGCGGCACGTCGAGCACGAGGACCGGGGGCTCGATCAATGCCGGCTCGATCAGCATCCATTCGGGCAATGACACTAACCTCGAGGGCACGCAGACCCAAAGCGCCGGCAATACCACGATCAATGCCGGCGGCGACGTTAACCTCGCTTCCGCCGACAGCACGAACTTCTCCGGTGGCATCGGCGGCGGCGTCGGATCGAAGGGCGGCGGCCTGACCCGCGCGTCCATCGGCGGCGGCTCCGACAGCCAAGGCGTCAATATGCAGAGCGGCGGCGACACCACCATCACCTCCGGCGGCAAGACGACGATGGAAGGCACGCAGATCACGGCCGACGGCACGGCCACGGTCGACGCGGCCGGCGGCCTGGACAAATCCACCACCGTCAGCGGCGGCGCCAATCTCGGCCTCGATCATGCGGGCGCGGACCTGAGCGTTCAGACGACGACGATCACGTCCAAGAACAGCGTCCCTCCACCCCCGGCCGCGTTCCAGAAGGCGTTGGCGGCGATCCAGAACGATCCCACGCTGACGCAGGCGCAGAAGAACAAGGCGATGGCGGATAAGATCAAGAACGATCCAAGCCTTACGCAGGCGCAGAAAGACAAGCTGCTGGCCGATCTGGCGAAAGCGAGCGCAGGCTCCGGGGGTCAGTAACCCGCGTTACGGTGAATGGGCGTTCCCGTTCACCATTTGAAGCTTCCGCGGTGATGGCTTAAACTGGCGGTCATAGGGAGCAGCATGACATGGGCGCATTCGGGACCGTCATACGAGGAGATTTCCGGAAATTAGCGGCGTTGATGTGCGGCGCTTGCACTGTGCTTGTACTGGTATGCGGGAGTGGCGCCCTTGCGGCCGGGGTGGCCCAGCCACCGCCAGTCAACATCGTCCCGACAGCGGGGATTATCGAGATGCCTCGTTCTGCGGCCCCGATGGGCGATTCCACGACGCTGTTCACCAAGCGGCAATTCGTGACCGGAGACGGCCTGCACAAGCACACCCAGACCTATTACTGGCTCGGTCCGCAGTCGACTACAGCGGGGGCAAAATTCCCGCTGGTGGTCGTTTTGCATGACGCGCGGGGAAAGGCCTACGCGGCCGAGGTGTTGGCGTCGCAGGCGATGCGAGAGAAATTCCCCGCTTATGTGCTGGTGCCGCAATCGCCGGATGGCAGGGATTGGGCGATGCCCGAATCCTATTCCGATACGCCCGCCTATAGATATGAGCCGCAGCGCGAATCGTTGCCGGGCGTTATAACCATGCTTTCCAAAGTCCCCGATCAGGATTCGATCGACAAGAATCGGATTTATGTTGTCGGATGCGGTGATGGCGGCGCGGGTGTCTATGGTGCCATTCTGCGTTTTCCCTCCGTGTTCGCGGGCGGGGTGGCTATCAACGCGAAATGGAGCGTCGACGACGCGGCGGATTTAACCGACGTTCCATTATTGATCGAGCACGGCGCCGCGGACGATATTGTGCCGGCCGCGATAGGACGTCTTATGTCGGACCAGATCGGAAAGAACGGCGGCAGCGTCTCCTACCAGGAATTTCCAGGCCTCGGGCATGGCTGCGCTAGCCCGGATTTTTACTCGCGGGAAATGTGGGACGCATTGTTCAAGCAAGAAAAAGCGGCTGATGCAGATGCAGACGGCGGACAGTAAACGCTGAAATTCGTTTACGGTTGCGCAGGCGCCGGTGCAACCGGCGCAGTCTTCGGTGTCGCATCCGCGCGATTCTCGCTGCCCGGCAGCTGATGGACATTGAGCTTCTCGGAGTACATCTGGAAGTCGTGATAGAGCATGATGTCGCCGCCCTTGAGGTTGTTGGTCGCGCCATAGGCCTGCGTCACCAAACTGATATTGTCGAGTGGCCGTCCCAGGCGCTCGTTCAGTAACATGCCCGTCGGCGTCTCGCCGCCGTGGTCGGCTTTGATGCCGTTCAGGAAATCCTTTGTCGCGCTGACAAGCGCATCGCCCTTGACATTCGGGTCCTGCAGCTTCGCCATGAACTCGTTCGCGCGCGCCTTGTCGGCGGGGTTTAAAAGTGCGGGATCGGAAGCGAATTTCTCTGCCCAGCCCTCCAGATGGCTCTTTACGTTGTCCGCATCCTTGAGATCGATGTTGTAGCGGCTGAGGATGTGGCTGTCCTCGGCGCGCATGACCGCGATCTGTCCGACCTGATCCGCGGTCCACTGCTTGACCTGCCGTCCATCGGGCGCCGTGACGACCGGTCCTTCGGGCGAGATACTGCCGCCTGCCATGATTTTTTAAGCCCCTATTTTAAATATGATTATAAAGGGCGGACATTAATGACGCCTGAATTTTTAGATAACCTATTGAAAAGAATTCAACTTTTATTGGCCAATTCGCGGGTCAGCGCGGCGGCATCAGTCGGGCGGCCGAGAGCCGCCGCCTGCCCCGACCACATCTGCATGAAATCGATCGATCCAGCCGCCTCGGACGCCGCCCGCAATGGGTTGATCAGGCGCGACGCATAAGGGAATTCCGGGGCGTCGGCGCTCATGGGGCCGATGGTGCGTACAAGACGGTTGATAATGCCGCGGGCGGGCCGGCCGCTGAAGATGTTGGTTATCGCGGTGCCGTCGCCAGGCGTCGATGAAAGCGCCGCCAGATGCAGCGGCGAAATTTTCGCTTCACGGCAGAATAGATAGGCGGTGCCCAGTTGCACGGCCGATGCGCCAAGCGCCAGCGCCGCCCGGATCCCCTGCGCATCGCCGATGCCGCCCGACGCGACGACCGGCACCGAGAGTGCTTCGACAATTTGCGGGACGAGCACCGCCGTTCCGACTTGCGTGGAAATATCGGCGGTCAGGAACATGGCGCGATGGCCGCCGGCTTCCGACCCCTGCGCGATGATCGCGTCGCAGCCATGCTCTTCAAGCCATACCGCTTCCTCGACCGTCGTCGCCGACGACAGGATAACCGCGCCTGTTTTCTTCACCCGCTTTAGCAACGCCTCTTCCGGTAGCCCGAAATGGAAGCTGACGACCGGCGGTTTGATTTCCTCCACCACCGCACAGAAGCTGTCGTCAAACGGTGCGCGGGTAGGGGAGGGCGGTATGTCATCGGGGTCGAGTTGCAGTTCCTTATAAAAAGGCGCCAGTCGTTTTTTCCAGCGTTCCTGCCGCTCGGGCGAATCCGCATTCTGTTTGTGGCAGAAGAAATTCAGGTTGATCGGCTTGGCCGTCTTCGCGCGTATGGCTTTCCATGCCGTATGTATCTGCGCCGGCGTCAGCAGCGCGCAGGCCAGTGATCCGAGCCCGCCGGCCTCCGAAACCGCGCCCGCCATGTCGGGTGAATCTGCCCCCGCCATCGGGGCCTGGATGATGGGATGCTCGATACTCAGAAGTTTTATGAGTTGGTCGTCGGGCCAGCGTTTCATTTCTCACTCATCCGCGAACACGTTCGGGATTTGCGGCCGGCGCAGCATCGGGTAAATGCCCCAGCAGGCCAGCGCGCCCGCAAGCGGCATGGCTATGCCGAACATCCATAATTTATCTTCCTCCCAGCGATGGCCCACCGTGACGTAAAGCAGCGCGCCGTACAACGCCGCGCAGACGAATCCGGCGGCGGTGTAGAGCCTGCGATCGAGCGACGGGTGCAGTCGGAAGCGCAGGGATATCCAGCCGCCGATGGCGCACAGCGGCAGCGAGAGGAGGGAGGCGACCAGGCCCAGGCCGATTCCATAGAGACTGAATATGAATGTCTGCGTTTCCGCATATGCGAAGACGTCGGACGCGTCGCATTCTTCCGCCAGCGCGCAGGCGATAATATCGATGAGCACTTGGGCCACACCGCAGGCGATCAGGGCCGCGATCATCCCGAGAAAGAGAGCGCCGAACAGGCAGGCGACGACGGCGAAATAGTCGCGCAATTTCCTCATTGCGCCGGTATCGTCTGCGGATTCAGTTTCTCGTTCCCCGGTCATTTCTCTTTTCTTCGAATGCCTTCCACTTCTCGATATATTCCTTGCAAACCGCATCGCCGCGTCCATCGGGCGGCGGCGGTCTTTGAAAATCTTCAACGGTCAGATCGGTGCCGGAAGGGTCTACCAGTGAAATCACAAATGGCGCACTTATGAATCGGAGCGGCTCGATGCAAGGCAGCCACGGCAGATGCGTCTCGAGGCCGGCGGTGATCGCGTCGGATGTCCTGTTGAGTGCGATTTCCTTTAATTTCGCGCCCTGCCCGAAAGCCTGCCCGAGCCGGTTTGACGATAATGTCCCGGTCGCGGCCCCCGGTTTCGCGCCGCTCACCTCAATCAGGTCCTCAATCGTTTGCGGGTAATCCGGCTCCTTGAAGCGGACAAGTCTTGGATAATAGGCGGGCGGAAGCACGGTTTTGCCGGCATCTCTCATTTTTCGCGCGAAGGCCTGGTCGCCGTAGCTTCCCTTGGCGCCGGTCAAGAGCGCAAACAGGACGCCCCGCTTGCCGAGGTCGATCGCGACTGCCTCTCCGCTGAAATCTTCATACCGCCAATAACCGTCCCACAGCGAAAATCGCCTGTGGATTGTGATCTCCCTTACACCCGATCCGGTTACCACGCCTTCGGGCGTATCGATAGCGACAGTCAGACGATATCGCTGCGACGTGTCGTAGGCGCCGAAATCGAATCCGACGGAGGCGAGGCAGAGAAGAAGGATAAGATATTTAAGATAGCGCCAGAGCCGGGAGAATTTTCCGTGCCCGCGGTCGGCGAGGGCGCCGATCCATTGGAACGATGCCAGCAAGATTGAAAAAACCAGGCTGATGCCGAGAAGCAAGGCGTCGTATCCGAGCGGAGGACCGTCGCCGGACATAAGCGTGTAAATCCGCATGAGAATGAGACTGCCCATTCCCCAGCCCAGCGGGCCGCCGAAAATAACCGAGAACATGAATACGCCGAGTTTTTGCGCGAGCGTTCCGGTCTGCAGGATCGTCTTGGCATCGGTCCCGGGCCGCGGGCCGGAATTCTTTTTTCTACAGGCGCAGATGCCGATGAACAGCGCTGCGCACAACGCCGCAAAGAGCAGCTCGTAATGCGCGGGCATAATGTAGAGGCTAAGTGCAAGAAATACGGATATCAGCCCGATGGCCGCCCAGAACATTGCAAAGCCTCGCCACAATGAGCGCGTGCAAAGAAGCGTCTTCAGAAACTCGTTTATGGGTGCGGGGAGGTCTTCGGTCACGGTCGTTACAAAAGGTCGGAATAGACCCTCGCATTCTATCGCGGCGCGTGACTGTTTAACAGCGCGGGCGCCCGAACCGGTCACTGTCGGGGCATGGCCACCCCCGCAAATAATATTTAACATATTAAACATTGCTTGATATATAATCCCGTGCCACCTGCGCAGCCGGCCATCGAGCCCCGGCTGGAGCGGGTCATCAAGGATGCGGTCCACCCCAACCGCCGCGCGATCGATGTTATTACCGGCGAGGGGATGAAGCTGAGCGACATATTTGAAGGGCGAAGGTCACCGTCGACTGGGCCAAGCCGATGCTCCCGCAGGTCGACGCGGACACGCAGCCCCGCCTTTGCCGCGCACCGCAATCCCTTTATCGCCAGACTGCTCAGTCCTGAATAGCGCGCCGCATCCCCGCTTTCCTGCTTTTTTGTCCCGCGCCTGCTATAGTGATGGCCATGCTCGACCAGCGTCTCGAAACCGCGCGCCTGATCCTGCGCATGGTGCGCCCCGCCGACATCCCGGCGCTCGAGGCGATGAACGCTGACCCCGAGGTGATGGCGATGTCCGGCGCGGGCGGGACTCTCGACCGGGCCGAGACGTTCAAACACTGCTGCACGACGCTCGGGCACTGGCAGCTCAAGGGCTATGGCATGTACGTGCTGGAGGAAAAGCAGACGGGCGATTTCTGCGGCTCGGTCGGCCTGCACTGGCGCGCGGATATGCAGTGCGTCGAGCTGAGCTGGATATTACCGCGGGCGAAATGGAGCCACGGCTACGCGACCGAGGCTGCGCGCGCCGTCAGGGACCATGCCTTTGCAAAAATGGATTTCACAGAACTCTACCACTTCATCGACCCGGAAAATCCGCGCTCGCTTCGGGTGGCGGAAAAGCTCGGCGCTGTCCGCCGGGGCGAGATCCGCACGCTGGTCGACGGAAGCGAGCGCGTGACCGACATAATATGTGTTTCCTCAAGGCCATAATCGGATTTGCCCGAGCGGGAACCAAATCGCGGATCGTGCGTTGGAACACGGTTTGATAACGGACTAAAAAACCGGCACAAAGCCGGAAAAATGTAACAGGAATGGGGCACACATGGGAAAGGCAATGTACGCGCCTGCAGATATGCAGGCCGCAATCGACACGATTCGCAGCAATGCCGAGCACTACGATCTGCGGCCGCACCATATCGCGGCCGACCTGCTCGAAAATTGCCGGAAAAACAACGACATCGAGGGCATGAAATTCTGGCGCGCGGTCTGGATCAGGATCATGAGCGACGAGTATCTCGTGAGCCAGA
>DATJGZ010000257.1:0-2948 GCA_035494535.1 Patescibacteria group bacterium
TTCGCCCTCCAGCGCCGTCAGGCGATCCTTGGAGGCTTTATCCTTTTCCTTTTTAAGGGCTTCGCGCTCGATCTTCAGCTGGACGATGCGGCGGTCGAGCTCGTCGACCTCCTCCGGCTTGGAGTCCACCTCCATGCGCAGGCGCGAGGCCGCCTCGTCCATCAGATCGATGGCCTTGTCGGGGAGGAAGCGGTTGGTGATGTAGCGGTTCGACAGGGTGGCCGCCGCGACGATCGCATTGTCGGCGATCCGCACCCCGTGATGCATCTCGTACTTCTCCTTCAGGCCGCGCAGGATGGAGATGGTATCAGCTACGGTCGGCTCGGATATGAAAACCGGCTGGAACCGCCGCGCCAGCGCCGCGTCCTTCTCGATATGCTTGCGGTATTCGTCCAGCGTCGTGGCGCCGACCATGTGCAATTCACCGCGTGCCAGTGCGGGCTTGAGCATATTGGATGCATCCATTGCGCCCTCGGTCTTGCCGGCGCCGACCACCGTGTGCATCTCATCGAGAAAAAGTACGATTTCTCCGGCAGCTGCCTCGATTTCCTCAAGCACCGCTTTCAAACGCTCCTCGAACTCCCCGCGGTACTTAGCGCCGGCCACCATCGCGCCGAGATCGAGCGCCATCAGCCGTTTGTTCTTCAGACTTTCCGGAACGTCGCCATTGACGATCCGCAGCGCCAGCCCCTCGACGATCGCGGTCTTACCGACGCCGGGCTCGCCGATCAGCACCGGGTTGTTCTTGGTGCGGCGGGAGAGGACCTGGATGGTGCGCCTGATCTCCTCGTCACGGCCGATGACGGGATCGAGCTTGCCCTCGCGCGCGACCTCGGTCAGGTCGCGGGCATATTTGCCCAGCGCGTCGAAATTACCCTCGGCGTTTGCCGTGTCGGCCGTACGTCCCTTGCGGATTTCGTTGATGGACTGGTTGAGGCGTACGGGTGTCATGCCTGATCGCGTGAGGATTTCCTCAACATTGCTGGCTTTGGCCTGCGCCATCGCCTGCAGGATGCGCTCAGCGGTGATGAACTTGTCGCCAGCTTTCTCAGCCAGTGTCATGGCGTTATCGAGAATCTTTGCGAGATCGGTTGAAATGCGCAGGCCGGTCGCGCCGGGGCCGCGCACCTCGGGGAATTTTGCAATCGCCGTATCAACATCGCCGCTTAACTTGTTGATATCACCGCCCCCTGCCTGCACCAGCTTCCGGGTGAGGCCGTCCGGATCATCGAGCATCACGCGCAGCATGTGCTCGGGCTCGAGCGACTGGTGATGGCGGCGCGTGGCCAGAGTCTGGGCTTTTTGCAGGAAGCCGCGCGTTTTTTCGGTGAATTTTTCAAAATCCATGAGAAATCCTGTGCTCTTCGTTCCAAAAGTGCGGGGTTTAAGCCCCCAAATCAAGCGCAATCCGCGCTATTCACTACTTATACGATGGCAACACAGTTCCGGATGGAAGTTTTTGACGAATATCAATTAATCAGGCGATGCCGCTGGAAAACCGTAGTCGCCGGAGGTGATAATGATTGTCCGCCTCTTTAATTATAGCATGGGTCGGACGCGCGGGGTTAAGCCCCGCTTCTTCATCTTTCAGTTGATGATTGGCAATTAATGTATTGATGTACGATGAAACTTCATTGAAAGCCTCAGTCAGGTCCCCGCCCTTGGGGACCTGAACCATGACGTTCTTGTTCAGGTCAGGAAAGAAGAATTCCCTTTCCTCGAGATCCGACATTACGCGTCAGCCATCTCGGGGTTTTTTGCCACGGCGCCGATAATGCTAGCCGGCAGACCCAGATCCGCCTCGCCGGTCGCAGCAGCGGTTTGCGGTTGAATCACAGTGGCTTCCTGCGGAGTTGCCTGCACCGGCTGCCGGTCGTGGAAGCCGTCGGCCTCCGCCCAGGCGTTGATGATGCGCTGGTAGTGCTCAGCATGCTGCAGATAGCTCTCCGAAAGCACGATATTGCCTTGCGAAGATGCGTCGCGCGCAAGGTTTTGATACTTCTCGCAGATCTGGTAGGCCGTGCCGCGAATGCGCACGTCCGGGCCATTGCTGTCGAATACATGCATTCTGTTCTGCGGGCCGCCGCCACCGCCGCCATGGCGACGATGATGATGGTGGTTGCCACCTCCATGCCCTCTGTTTCTGGACCGCCGTCCGGAAGTTCCGTGTCTCATTTTTTTATACCTTTGTTCCCTTGTTGAGTCGGTACACGTACATATTAACGCCTTGATTCTACCTGATTCACGTACAGTTGGCCAGCCACTATTTTTCCGAATCACCCATCTCGAATTTCGGGTTCGGAGGACGCGGCGCGCCTTCGTTCTGTGAATATGCTCAAAGCCTATTATCGCGACTCGTCGGGCTTCAATGCCCTGCAACAACAATAATTTCAGTTGTCCCCAGAATCGCCATAAATGATTTTCAGCACCCTTTCGATACCGGCGAGATCGCAAATTGATTCGGCTATGGAAAGGCCAGCATTTGCCGCGAGTCGCGCCACATCAGGGCCTTGGCCGATGCCAATCTCGAGCAGCATAACGCCGCCCGGGGATAAAAGTTCTTTGCTTTCCCTAATGATGGTCCGGTAGGCATCCAGACCGTCTTTGCCGCCATCAAGCGCCAGAATCGGATCATGATTCCGCACTTCGCGGCCGAGATTCGGAATGTCCTGCGAAGGGATATAGGGCGGATTCGAGACGATCAAAGCGAATTGTTCCTCCAGCCCTGCCCCCCAATCGCCCTGCACGAACCGTGCACGGTCTGCCACCCCGTTCCGTTCCGCGTTTCGTTTTGCTACTTCCAGCGCCTCGGGCGACCGGTCGACCCCTACCCCGCGAGCGTCTTTCCATTCGTGCAGCAGTGATATGAGAATGCAACCCGAGCCGGTGCCCAGGTCGAGGATCGAGGCCGGCGGCGTTTTGAACGACTTGAGCGCGGCATCTACCAG
>DATJGZ010000258.1:0-2449 GCA_035494535.1 Patescibacteria group bacterium
GGCGGAATCGGCCCTCGCCCGCTTCGAGCGCGACGCGCAGGATCACCGCCGCAGCGCGCGCGGCAAGAGCCGCCGCGAATTCGCCTTCGACCTGTTCATGGCCGACCTTGAGGCCATTTACGGCCAGGGCACCGGCATGCGGGGCAATTTCATCGACTTCCTGCTGGCGACGGTCGACGCCATGCCGCAGAAATTCCGCCCGCGCCTGCCCGACGGCTGGGCCGAGATGGCCACGCCCGCACGGCGGTGAAAGGGGTTCCGGCCGCGGACGTCTTATTATTGTCATCCTGAGGGAGCGCACGCGACCGAAGGATCTGATTCAGATCCTTCGCTTCGCTCAGGATGACAAAGTAATTGAAAAAGAAATTTTTACCATCCTCGCGACGGGATGACGGCCGATTATTTACAACCGCAGCCCCAACAACTTATATAAAATTCCAGTCTATCATGATTTAATCACCTTTTTATTGACATAATATACCCTCCTGTCGTTTAATGAACGCGGAAAACAACCGCGGCAGGAACGGCAATGAAATTCGGCCATACATTGAGACACGCCTTCGGGCAGACGGACGAGCAAAAGATCGTCAGGGCGGCGGTCGCCGGTGACGGCGGCAAGGTCAGGGCGATACTCGCCGGCGGTTTCGTGGCATCGGTCGCCACCGCCGAAAAAGGCATCAAGAGCGCCATCGCCGGCGGCCAGCATGAGACCGCCGGTATTCTAATCGCCGACGCGCTGTCGCGCGACTCCCGCTTCGGCAGCCACATCCTGATGAAGGCCGCGGCTGGCGGCGACACGGCGACCATCGAGGCTTTTGCGCGCGGGGGCTTCGACCTGCGGCAGGCCTATCCGGACCCCATCGAGGAAGACAGAATCGCAAAGCGCAACGAAGGCCGCCGTCCGCGGCTGCGGAGGCTGGACGACACGACCGACATGCCGGAATACCGCTCGCCGCTGCAGATGGCCGAGACTTATGGCCAGGTCATGTCGGCGATCACGATCCGCAATTTGCTGCCCGAGCTGGCGTCGAAGGCCTATATCGACCTCGCATGGCGGCTGACCATGCGTCGCGACATCGCACGGGCCCTGTATGATTTCGTCTATGGCGACAACGGCTACAGCGCGCAGGATAAAATGAACGTGCTTAAATCGGCGAGCGTCATATCAATGCAGGTCGCGAGAGCGGACAGCCGCCCCTGGGAGCTGCTGGCGCCCACCCATCACATCGCCAACGATAACGACCGGCTCCTGCGCATCGAAATGGGCACGCTCCGCGCCAAACTGGGCGCTCCGGCGCCCGCGCAACCTTAAACGTTTTCCGCGCTCCACCCCGCTTCCTTTCCCGCACCGTATCAGGGAACTTCCGCGCTTAACGCGCATTGGTTTGGGCGAAAGAAACGAGCAAGGAGCAAAAGCAATGAAAACATTTACCAGAGTCATCGGGATTGCGGTGGTGGCAGGCGCGCTGTTCGCCGTCCTGCCGGCGAAGGCCGACGTCTATTTCAAGGACACCGACCGCGACGTGCTGAAGAGCTACGTCACCGTGACACCGAGCACAGGCACCACGACCACCACGACAAAAACAACCACGACCTATTACCAGCCGGGCACGGTAATCCCGGACACGGTGACGTACAGCGAGCTGCCGACGACGGTGGTCTCGAAACTCTCGCCGCCGCCCGAGGGCGACACCTATGTCACCATCGGCAGCAACGCCTATCTGGTCGATAAGGACCGCAAGGTCGTCGACGCGATCAGGCTCGAGGACTAAAGTTTCTCCCAAAGCAAGTGAACGCACCCGCAGGGCAACCTGCGGGTGTTTTTCATGCCTTTTTTTGCTATGCCGCTTTTTTGGCCTGGGGCAGGAAGTCGATCTCGTCGATTTCCTTCATGATCTTGTCTGTCTCGGCCAGCGCGACAATGATTCGCTGCCAATGTTTTATCTCCTCAGCCGTCAGATTGCGGCCTTTGCGGTCCTTCAGCCATTTCTGCGCGGGGTGGTAGCCGCCGATGTAG
Source organism: Patescibacteria group bacterium (assembly GCA_035494535.1). Classification (GTDB taxonomy): domain Bacteria; phylum Pseudomonadota; class Alphaproteobacteria; order Micavibrionales; family Micavibrionaceae; genus JACQIJ01. The sequence continues at coordinate 2,018 of DATJGZ010000258.1, forward strand.
AAGTTCCACGCCGCTTCCGGCACGCCGTCGAAATACTGCGTCTCGTTGATCCACACCCGGTCCTTGCCGAAACGGGGCGTCTCCACCTTATGGCTGCCGGGAATCGGATATTTGGTTATGAGCTTGTCGAGCGTCTTGCTTTCCATCAGATGCAACTCGCGCAGCTTCGCGCCCAGCTTCGCCAGCGCATGGAATGTTTTTTTGTCCTGCGGATAGGGAATGCGTGGGAAGTCGGATTTCAGGAATTCAATATAGCGTTTACGATATGTAGGACTAAACAGTGTCGCATATATATAATAGAAAAGAGATTCCGGACTTACATCGGGAATTAAACTTTGAATTTTTGAATAAATTTTTTGATCTAAGTTTGGCTTCTTCTTTGCGCTTCCTCCAATGTCGTTCACGTAAATCCACAAGGGAATAATGTAGCCT
>DATJGZ010000259.1:0-4862 GCA_035494535.1 Patescibacteria group bacterium
CAAATTTACATATTATTAGGACAATTGTGTTATAGTTAAAGAATGGGCCCGGTTCGTCCGCTGGCCTCTTTTGCAACCGCCCTTTACGGGTGTCAGAAAAGCGCTCTCCTTCACGGGGGCGCTTTTCTCTGTCCGGATTTCGGCGTCTGCACTAAAAAAACTCAATAGTTTCAGTGGCTGGTTATACATATTTTCCGGAACTGACATATTGTCCTGTCCGTTGGTAGTCCAAGCGTTATCGGTCAACCCATGCAACACGGCACACTTGCCGGGGAGGACAAACATGAGAACCGGAACGATCACCCATTACGCGAACGACATGGAAATGGGCATCATCAGGGACCAGAACGGCGAAGACTTTGCCTTCGAGATACCGGACTGGCGTGGCCCCAACGAGCGGGAGCCGAAAGCCGGCGATGATGTGAGCTTCGACCTGCAAGGCCTGGTGGCCGTCAACGTCGCCATCCTTGCGCAGGAAAACAGGGCATAAAGATTTCGTCTCCTTCGGAAACGGCCGGGCAACCGGCCGTTTTCTTTTACCGGAACTTCGTATGCCTCCGATCATTGGCCCGGCATGGCCAGAGGCAGGGTTTTCGTCGGCACCAGCGGCTATGCGTACAAGGGCTGGCACGATCGGTTCTATCCCGCCGACCTGCCGCGCAAGGACGAGCTCGCCTACTACGCCGGGCATTTCAATTGCGTCGAGATCAACGCCAGCTTTTACCGCCTGCCGACCGAAAAGGCGGTGAAGGCGTGGGCCGCGCGCACGCCGAAGGACTTTCGCTTCTGCATGAAGGTCTCGCGCTATATCACCCATCAGAAGCGCCTGATCGACCCTGATCTGCACGTGCCACGCTTTATGGAACCGATCCGGGCGTTGGGCGGAAAGCGCGGGCCGCTGCTGCTCCAGCTTCATCCCAACATGAAACCCATTCTCTTCCGGCTCGACGAAACGCTGGCGGCGTTCGGCAAACACGCGAAGGGCTGGCCGGTGGCGGTCGAGATCAGGAACGCGGCGTGGTACGGGCCGGAACTCAACGGGCTGCTCGACCGTCATAACGCTTCGCTGGTGCTCCACGACATGCCTGCCAGCCGGAATGAAAGCGCGAATCGCAAGGCACTCCTCGTCTATATCCGCTTCCACGGGCCGACGGGCGATTACGGCGGTCACTACAGCCGCAAGAAGATAGCATATTATGCGGACCTGCTGCGGCCGCATCTCGAATCGGGCCGCGACGTCTGGGCCTTTTTCAACAACGACCGCGATGTCGGCGCCATTGGCAACGCGGATGAATTGCGGGAGATGCTGGAGAAGGTTCCGGGAAGAAAGCGTTCATCCACGGTATCCACAGAGGTTATCCACAGCGGCGAGCGTCCCAATGCTGGCGTCTGACTCATCTCCTCCTGTACAGTCGCGTCATGGTTGCGGAGACAGTCATTCAGGATTCGGCGCGCAAATCCGCGCGCAGCCCCAGCGACAGCCCGGAATACCGCCAGATCCCTCATAACATCGAGGCGGAGGCGGGACTCCTCGGCGCGCTGCTGGTCGACAACCGCGCGCTGGAGCGCATGAGCGACTTTCTGAAGGCGGAGCATTTCTTCGCGCCCGCGCACCAGCGCATCTTCACCGCCATTTCCAAACTGATCGAGCGCGGCCAGACCGCCAACCCGGTCACGCTGAAGGCTTATTTCGCGCAGGATTCCGATTTGGCACATGTCGGCGGCGCGGAATACCTCGCCGACCTCGCCGCCGGGGTCATTTCGGTCGTCAACGTCGCCGACTACGCACAGACGATTTATGAACTCCATATGCGGCGTGAGCTGATCACATTGGGCGAGGATATCGTCAATGATTCCTTCTCCCACACACTCGAGCACGACGCCAACACGGTGATCGAGCAGGCCGAAAGCCGCCTCTATACACTGGCCGAAAGCGGCGAACAGCGCGCGGGCTTCCAGACGCTGAAAGAATCCGTGCTGACAGCGATCTCGATCGCCGAGAAAGCCTACAAGGCCGAAGGCCATGTCACCGGCGTGACCACCGGTCTGCGCGATCTCGATCAGAAGCTTGGCGGTCTGCACAATTCTGACCTGCTCATTCTCGCGGGCCGTCCCTCGATGGGAAAGACGGCGCTTGCCACCAATATCGCCTTCAACGCCGCGCGGCGCTATGCCGACACCGGCGGTAAGGAAGGCGCGATCGTCGGTTTCTTCTCGCTCGAGATGTCAGCCGACCAGCTCGCGACACGTATCCTTGCCGACCAGGCGAACATTTCCGGCGATGCCATCCGCAAGGGGCAATTGAGCCCGGACGACTTTCAGCGCTTCACGGCGGCGAGCCAGCGCCTCGCGCAGGTGCCGTTCTATATCGACGATACGCCGGCGCTCTCCATTGCCGCCATTCGCACCCGCGCGCGCAGATTGAAGCGCAAGCACAATCTCGGCCTGCTGGTGATCGACTATTTGCAGCTGTTGCACGGCTCGGGCTCGCGGCAGGGGCTGGAGAACCGCGTGCTCGAGGTCTCCGAGATCACGCGCGGCCTTAAGGCTATCGCCAAGGAACTTCAAATACCTGTACTGGCGCTTTCACAGCTCTCGCGCGCCGTCGAACAGCGCGAGGACAAGCGGCCGCAGCTGTCCGACCTGCGGGAATCGGGCTCGATCGAGCAGGACTCGGACGTCGTCATGTTCGTCTACCGCGAGGAATATTATTTATCGCGCGCCATGCCCGACATGGGCGAAGCCGAGAAATACGCCAAGTGGCAGGAGAAGATGGACCGCGCGCTGAATGTCGCCGAAGTCGTCATCGGCAAGCAGCGTCATGGCCCGATCGGCATCGTGCCGCTGCATTTCGACGCCAACGTGACGCGATTCTCGGACCTCGACCGGACCATCCGCGATTAACTTTTGCTGTCATCCTGAGCGCAGCGAAGGATCCCCTTGACGAAAGATAGATTCTTCGCTTCGCTCAGAATGACACTTCTGGCTGACAGAGACGTTCATGAATTCATCCTCCGCCATTCTCACCGTCGACCTCGGCGCGGTCGCGCATAACTACAATCTGCTCAAAAGCAAGTGCGCGTCGGGCTGCAAAGTCGCGGGCGTGGTCAAGGCCGACGCTTATGGCCTGGGCATGGAGAAGGTCTGGGCCGCGCTCGAGAGCAACGACTGCCCGTTTTATTTTGTCGCCACCTTCGGCGAGGCGCTGCGCCTGCGCGCGCTCACCCGCAAGCCGGTCGCCGTGCTCAACGGTATGTTCGGGGTCGAGATCGACGACGCCATCCACCGCCAGATCATGCCGGTAATCAACAGTCTGGCCTCGGTCGCGGACTGGAAGGCGGCAGCTGCCAAGCATCAAATCCCGCTGCCGGTGATCCTGCATTTCGACACCGGCATGAACCGCCTCGGCATGGGCGCGGATGAAACCGCGAAGCTGCTTTCGGATACGTCGCTGCTCAAGGGTCTCGACGTGAAAGTTGTCATGAGTCATTTCTCCTGCGCGGACGAGGAGGGGCATCCCGCCACGCCGCAGCAATACGACCGCTTCACCGCTCTGACGGGGGAATTCCCGAAGGCGGTTGCTTCGCTCGCGAACTCCTCCGGTATTTTTGGCGATGTACGCTATCACTTTGGCATGGTGCGGCCCGGCATGGCGGTCTACGGCCTCAACCCGACGCCGGAAACTTCAAATCCGATGCGTCCCGTGGTGACCCTCGAGACGCGTATCCTGCAGACGCGCCGCGCGAAGAAGGGCGAGGCGGTCGGCTACGGCGCTTCACACACATTGAAACAGGATTCGACGCTGGCAACGGTCGCGCTCGGTTACGCCGACGGTTTTCTGCGTTCGCTGAGCGGCAAGGGCACTCTTTATTACAAGAACAAGCCGTGTCCGATCCTTGGCCGTGTCTCGATGGACCTGACCGTTATCGACATGGACGGCGCGGATGCTAAACCCGGTGAAATGGTGGAAGTGCTGGGGCCGAACCAGAGCGCGGACCAGCTGGCCGCCGCCGCCGGTACCATCGGATACGAAATCCTCACGTCCCTCGGCCCGCGTTACAAGCGTGTTTATAAAGGTTAACGCGCCGTTGACGTAATCAACCGCGGGTGCTATGCCAATGGGGCATAAAAAACATGACAGGGACTAAAATGACCGCCGAAAAAACCGACGTGAAATTCTACCAGAACCCGACCATCTACACGACACGGGGACGGGAAGACGCTTTGTATCTGGGGAATGTGCTGCACACGCTGTCCACTTTGTTCGGCCGCAGCACCGCGCCCGGTCCCGACGCCATGTTTCTGGTCGAGACGGAGTCACAGTCACCATTGCGCGAGGCTGCCGGGTCGATGGCCGCGCAACTGCACGTACCGTTAATCATCGCCGATGCCGAATTCGGAATCGATCAGATCACAGGGACGCCCGTCGGCCGGATCGAGTCGACCGGCGACTCACTGTTCCGCAAGATCGCCGAAACGCAGCCGGGTGTGCTTGTTGTGGAAGGCGTCGACCACATGCGCCCGAACAATTTGAAGATTTTCAATCGTCTGGTTGAAGGCAAGACAATAACCCTGCCCGATATGGACAAGCCGGTCGATCTGAAAGATTGGGTCGTTGTCGTATCGGCGTCCAAGGACGCGGACCTCGATCCGGCATTGAAGCAAAAAGCGGCCGCGACCATCGATCTGGCGAATCTTCTGCCGAAACCCTGATTTAGATTCGCGCCAGAATCTTTTTCCTCATCGCCTCGAAATGCCCTGCGCTGAAGTCAGGCAGACCCGGCCTGTCCATATGAAGCGCGGTCATACGCATTTGCGGCGGCAAGTCGGGATCGTCGAGCGGCGCGTAGCGCTCGGTGACG
>DATJGZ010000260.1:0-4427 GCA_035494535.1 Patescibacteria group bacterium
AAAGACGCCGGTGCGGATCTCCGCCACCATGGCGATCGTCAATATCGCCGTGGCACTTTTCATGACGCGATTCATCGACGTGGCCGGCATTTCTTTCGCCACCGGCATGGCGGGCTGGGTCCAGTGCTATTTCCTGTGGAATGGCCTGCGCAACGACGAGGCGACGAAGTTCGATACGCGCCTTAAGCACGCGGCGCCGCGGATTTTTGTCGCCTCGGTCCTGATGGGTGTCGAGGTCTTCTGCGTGAACCACCTGCTGGCGGACTGGTTCTATGACGCGCTGCCGCTCAAACTGGCGGCGCTGATGATCATGGTCGGCGCCGGGTTCCTTGCGTACTTCGTCTCGTGTCACTGCCTGCACGTTCTGCGCGTACAGGACATCCAGAAATACTTCCGCCACCGCCGCGGCGTCCTGCCGGTAACGCAGGAGGTGGAGGAGTGATGAAGTCTGTGGTAAAAGATTTCGGAGAACTGGTGAGCACATGAAAAAACGTATCCTTTCCGGTATGCAGCCGACGGCCAACCTGCACCTCGGCAATTATCTCGGCGCGCTGCGCAACTGGGTCGAGCTGCAGCAGCACGACTATGAGTGCCTGTACTGCGTCGTCGACCTGCACGCGATCACGCAGCCCTACGACAACACCAAGCTGGCAGCGGCCACGCAGGAAATTGCCGCGGCCTACATCGCCGCCGGAGTCGACCCGAAACGCAGCGCCATCTTCGCGCAGTCGCACGTGCCGGAGCACTCACAACTGATGTGGCTGCTCGCCACCATGACGCAGCTCGGCAAGCTCGAGCGCATGACGCAGTTCAAGGACAAGGCCGGCAAGCATGCGGAGCGCGCGGGGCTAGGCCTGTTCGCCTATCCGGTTCTCATGGCCGCTGACATTCTTATATATAAGGCCACGCATGTGCCGGTCGGCGAGGACCAGAAGCAGCATCTCGAACTCGCGCGCGACATCGCCGCGACCTTCAACACGCGCTACAAGGTCGATTTCTTCCCGCAGCCCGAGCCGCAGATTCTGGGCGAGGCAACGCGCGTCATGTCCTTGCGCGACGGCAAGGAAAAAATGAGCAAGTCAGCCGAATCCGACATGACGCGCATCAACCTGACCGACGACGCCGACACCATCGCCAAGAAAATCAAAAAGGCCGCCACCGACCCGCACCCGCTGGCCGATTCGGTCGACGGCTTCAAGGATCGGCCCGAGGCCTTCAACCTCATCACCATCTACGCCGCCCTCGACGGCCGCAAGAAAGAGGACGTCATCCGCGAATTCGCCGGCAAGCAGTTCTCGGAATTCAAGCCGAAGCTGGCCGAACTGGCGGTCGCCAAGTTATCCCCTATTACAAAACGCATGAGCGAACTGCTGGCCGACCGGGCCGAGATCGACCGAATCCTGAAGAAAGGCGCCGACCACGCCCGCTCCATCGCCACGCCGGTGCTGGCGGATGCCATGACGATCATGGGATTTTTGAATAAAAATTAAGCGTGCTTTATATTTGACATAGTTTTAGCCCGCATGATAGTCATAATCTGCAACACTTGGCGGGAGGCTGGCATGTCCTTGGGCACCATCGAATTCGATCAACCTTTTAATGGTTTTGAAAACAGCCCCGGAAAAATAGGCTCGTTTCCAGCGCTGAGTGTAAAAAAGCAGGCCCTTGTGATCGCTTTTGAACAGGTTGTAAACCGTGTCAGCCAACTGGATCGCGTAACGATTTTCGGCAATATGATTGATAAGCATCACTATGAGGTCGACCCTCACAGTACCCGCATAATACTGGCGACGACCAACGGCGATCACAGTGCTTCATACAAGCCCGACAATGACTCAATAATTGTCCCGTTCAGTTATGAAGCAGTCGGCCGGTTGCTGGCTGATGCGCGGAAAAATGATGCGACCGTTGATTTTACGGTGAGCAATCAGTCGCGGCTGCGCGCGCAGCTTGGTGGTATGAACGGTCCCGATTGACGAATTGAACTGCTGGTGCTGGCAGACACGATGTCGTTCATGGGTTTTCTGAAAAATTCTTGACAACCGGCCATCCCGCCGATAGTTTTCATAAAATTACGGGAGGCGATAATGTTTAGACCTTTTAAAGCGGCTTTGGCGGCTGGCGCTCTTTCCACGGTATTCATATTGGCCGGCTGCGGCGACGGCTCATCGCCCGATCACCCGCGCACGCCGGACACCACCGACCAGTATGACGCCGCCATAACCACGGCCGTGCAGGCGAACCTGAAAACCCTGCATCTCAACGAGGACGACCTCGCGCCGGGCTATACGATTCCGTGGGCTTCCGGCGACCACTGGGGCACCGCCGCCGCGTCGGGCAGGAAAGGCCCCGGTGGCCATGAAATTTACGATGTGAAGGTGTTCGAGGACGGCTACAGTAGCGGCGTCTTTTACCACACCTCGACGCTCGAAATTCCGCCGCCGCAGTAACTTCCCCAGCTGCCAGCTTTTATTGCAAATCAGGCGCTAATCGCCTGCTTAACCAATTGTTTGCATTTCGCTGACAGGATGGCACAATAGGGATAACAAAATTTTGGGGCCCTCCTTATGAGAATCATTAAATCAGCCATTCTGGCAGTTGCACTTCTGGTGACCGCGGGCACAGCGGCGAAAGCGGATTATTTCGTCTGGCGCGACGCCAAGAGCGGCATGTCGCTATCCTTCCCCGACACGTGGAAGATCGTCACCAACCAGAAGCCGCATGACGTAGTTACAATCATGGCGCCCTCGGGCCGCGCGCATGCCGCGTGCAAGGTCAGCGTCTCGTCCGAGCGCCGTTTTCTGATTTACCCCCCGCGCTTCGGCGCCGACGTGCAGGAGCTGAATTTCAACGCCGACTTCTGGGACCAGTATTTCAAAATGTATGACGACGACATGGAGCGCCAGACCATGGACGATGCCGGTTTGGGGCGCGGCTGGGCGGGCTTCACCGAAGCGCAGTACCAGACGGCCGTTCCTGGCCCCTGGATGGCCAAGCGCGGCATCGCCTTCGCCACCAATTACTTTGACAAGCTCTATGTGCTGGACTGCTCGTCGCACCGCGACGCCTTCGCCGACTGGAAGGGCGCGTTCCTCGACATCGCGCACTCGATCGACTTCTTCCCGGCGTACCACCAGCTGATGACCGGCAACTACCGCAACTTCATGCACGAGCCGCGGCTGGACTTCCCGGATATCAAGCTGCGCTACCGCGATCAGTATTAGTGGCGAGCGGAGAGTTTAGAGTGTAGAGTGCTTTCACTCTAAACTCTGCACTCTGAACTCAGCACTGGAACCCATGTTCATCCAGACCGAACAAACGCCCAACCCGGCGACGCTCAAGTTCCTGCCCGGCCAGACCATCCTGCCGCGCGGGACGGCCGAATTCCGCGACATCGGCAACGCCGCCGCCTCGCCCCTAGCCCAGCGGCTGCTCGGCATCGACGGCGTGGCGGGCGTGTTCCTCGGCTCCGATTTCATATCGGTCACCAAGGCCGACGACGCCGACTGGTCGCTGCTGAAAACGCATGTGCTGGGCGAGATCATGCAGCATCTGGCCTCCGGCCTGCCGGTCATGAACGGCCCGCTCGAAAGCGCGCCCGTCTCCGAAGACGAGGGCGAGATCGTGCGGCAGATCCGCGAGATCCTCGACACCCGCGTCCGCCCGGCGGTGGCGCAGGACGGCGGCGACATCACCTTCGTGAAGTTCGACGACGGCGTCGTGTACCTGAAGATGCAGGGCGCCTGCGCGGGCTGCCCGAGCTCGACCGCCACGCTCAAGATGGGCGTCGAAAATCTGCTCAAGCACTATGTCCCCGAAGTCGTCGCGGTCGAGCCGATCGCCGACGAGTACTGACAGTGCCGCCCCGCGATACAATCTGAAACAAATCATTGTTGGACAGATGTTTCCCCCGTTGTTAGAAGAACAGCGAGTAAGCCAATCATAGCTGCAAAAAATCGTGGGCATGCGATGACTCCGACGGAGAAAACAGATTTCTGGGGTGAGATGTCCGCTTGCGAGCATTTCGTCCAGATATACGAACGCGACGCGGATTTTCTGGACCGGCTTGCTGAATTTACCGCTGCCGGTATCGGGGAAGATCACGCGGCAATCATCATTGCCACGGCCGAGCATCGCCGCGGACTGTCGGAGCGATTGACGCGTCGCGGGTTCGATATAAAAAAAGAACAGTCAAATGGTCGCCTGCACTATTTTGATGCGGCAGAGACAATAGAAAAATTCATGGTCAAAGGCTGGCCGGACCGGGAGCTGTTCCGCTGGACCGTCGGCGATATCCTCGCCGAGGCGCGAAAGAATAACCGTAAGGTCAGGGCCTTTGGCGAAATGGTTGCCCTGATGTGGGAAAAAGGCCATACCGCCGCTGTCATCCGGCTCGAACAGCTCTGGACCGAGCTTTGCAGCGAGGC
>DATJGZ010000261.1:0-6848 GCA_035494535.1 Patescibacteria group bacterium
CGGGTGTTGTGCCCAAGAGCACCGACGCCAATCCGCCGCCCGGCGTTCTCAACATCGACCTGTTCGTCCCGCCCAAGGAACAGCGCCGGATGGACAAGTTCATCGCCTATGGCATGGTCGCCGCGCACGAAGCGGTCGAGGATTCCGGCTGGAAACCTGCCAACGACGAGGAGCGCGAGCGCACGGGCGTGATGATCGGCTCGGGCATCGGCGGCTTGCAGACGCTTTACGACACCGCTGTCACGCTCAAGGAACAAGGCCCGCGGCGCGTCTCGCCCTTCTCGCTGCCCGCGATGCTGATAAACCTCGCCTCCGGCCTCGTGTCGATCAAATACGGCTTTAAAGGGCCGAACCATTCCGTCGTCACCGCCTGCGCCACCGGCACGCACGCGATCGGCGATTCCATGCGCCTGATCCGCTATGGCGACGCCGACGTCATGATCTGCGGCGGCGCGGAAGCGGCCGTGAACCGACTCGGCGTCGCGGCCTTTGCCGCCATGCGCGCGCTGTCGACCGGCTACAACGACAACCCGACTGCCGCCTCGCGTCCGTTCGACGAGGGGCGCGACGGTTTTGTCATCGCCGAGGGCGCCGGCGTCATCGTGCTTGAGGAATATGAGCACGCCAAAAAACGCGGCGCGAAAATCTACGCTGAAGTGATCGGCTACGGCCTGTCCGGCGACGCCTTCCACATGACCGCGCCCAGCGAAGACGGCGATGGCGGCTTTCGCGCCATGAAATCAGCGCTGAAACATGCCGCCGTGAATCCGGAAGATATCGGCTATATCAATGCCCATGGCACGTCGACTCCTGTCGGCGACGGCATTGAATGCACGGCAGTGAAGCGCCTGTTCGGCAATACACTGGGCACCGTGTCGATGTCCTCGACCAAGTCGGCGATCGGGCATTTGCTTGGAGCGGCCGGGGCGGTTGAGGCGATCTATACCGTCAAGGCGCTGCAGACCGGCGTGCTGCCGCCCACGCTCAATCTCGAGAACGTCTCCGAGCCCTGCCGGAACATCGACCTCGTTCCCAAAGTGGCGAAAGAGAAGAAGATCAAGGTGGCGCTGTCCAACTCCTTCGGCTTCGGCGGCACCAACGCCAGCGTCATCCTGAAGGCGGCTTAGTTGACGCAGCAGCGTCCAGACTCCAGCATGCTAGAACCGGCAACCGCGATCGTGCGATTTATGGAGACGCGCGATATTTCCGCCCTGACCGACGTCTTCGCGGATGGCGCCACGCTCCTCGAAAGTTTCTCTCCCTATTTTTTCAATGGCCCCGACGCCGTGACGCAATGGGCAAACGGCTTTATCAACCATGCCAGAGATATCCAGGACCTCCGCCACAGCTTCGGCGAGCCGCAGGAGTTCAGTTCTTCGGGAGACAGCGCCTTTTTCTCCTTGCCCCTCAGATGGACCGGCACGGCAAACGGGGTGTCGTTTGACGAAACGGGTGGGCTTGCCCTGATGCTCGTCGGGTATGACAATAAGTGGCGGATCAAAAGTTACGGATGGGCTGTTACGACTTTCGTCCGGGGGTAGTTCCGCAAAATTTCCCGTTTCATTGATTGGCTTTCAGGATTCCCCTGCCCCTCAAAATGCCCTAGACTTATTCGCATGAAATTTCTTCACGCCCTCGCCTTCCTCATGTGCATGGCCATCCTCGTCGGTGGCGGCGGCGGCGCGTGGGGCATATGGACATGGCAGGCCAACGGACCGCTCACGGCCGATACCATGGTCACGATCGAGCACGGCAGCGGCGTCGGCGGCATCGCCCGCGCGCTGACCGAAGCACATGTCATCGATCATCCGTGGCTGTTCCGCGTTGGCGTGCGCGTGACCGGGCAGCAGGCCGCTCTCAAGGCCGGTGAGTACAAGTTCAGTCCCGGCGTGTCGCTGGGCAGCGTGGTGGCGAAGCTGGCGCGCGGCGATGTGTTCCGGCGCGTCTTCACCGTGGCCGAAGGCCTGACCAGCTGGCAGGTGCAGGAAATTCTCGACCACACCGAGGGCCTGACCGGCGAGCTTAAGGAAACACCGCCCGAAGGCTCGCTTCTGCCGCAGACCTACCAGTACATGGCCGGTGATACGAAACAGACCGCTGTCCTGGATATGCAGAAGGCGATGAACGACACGATCGACCTGCTCTGGTCGGGGCGCGACGCCGACATCCCGATCAGCACGCCGCAGGAAGCGGTCACGCTGGCCTCGATCGTCGAGAAGGAAACGGGCGTCGCAACCGAGCGCGCACGCATCGCCGGCCTGTTCGAGAATCGCCTGAAGGCGGGCGTGGCGCTGCAATCCGACCCGACCGTTATCTATGCCCTGACCAAGGGGCATATCCAGACCGGGGGGATGGGGCCGCTCGGCCGCCGTTTGCTGGCCAAGGACCTCGAGATCGACTCGCCGTACAACACCTATAAAAATCCCGGCCTGCCGCCGGGGCCGATCGCCAATCCGGGCAAGGACGCGCTCGTGGCCGTACTGCATCCCGAGCACAACGATTATATGTATTTCGTTGCCGATGGCACCGGCGGGCACGTGTTCGCAAAGACTCTCGAGGAGCACAACGAGAACGTCGCCAAGTGGCGCAAGATCCGCCGCGACGCCGAGCGCTAGGGCGCCGGCAGGTTGAACTTCTGAAAGAACACTTCGAGCCCCGACGATTGCAGATACTCGTGCAATCTCGATGAGCGCTCACCCTGGTACTGCCTGATCGTCTCCCGCGCCTCAAGCGGAAGTCCTACCTTCAGTCCCTCGCACGGCGCGTAGAAGTAGCCTCGCAGATCGGTATAGTTGTGCTCCCCACGCCCGCGGCGGTCGGCGGATTCGAGATCGCGGATCACCGCTCCGCTCGCGTCGCGGTTGCTGATCCGGTTCCAGGCGATCTTGTGCGACCAGGTGCCGTCGCGGTCGCGCCGGTAGAAATGAAAGTCGTGGTCGGGCGTCGCCGTGTCGAAGACCAGCGCCACGAGATAGAAATCCTTGGATGGCCGTGACGGCGGACGCTCGAGCGGAATGAAGCCGTCGCTTTCCATGCCTTTGATCACCGCCTCGGTATCCGACCCGGCGTCCTGATCCATCAAGAAGCCCGAACTGTAAAAGCCGGGGTGAGAAACCATAGCCGCCGGATTGCCATCGTCGCCGGCAACATATGCATAGCAGTTGGCCGAATGCTGTGCCCCCGAGCCCCTGATGGTCGCGAATGATGCGCGGTCCTCGGGAGAAGCGGCGAAATTCACATACTGGATAATCTCCGGCACGGTAATCGCATCATAGCGGCCGTGGAAATTGGCGATGTCGTCGATGTGGCCGCGGATGAAGCTGAAGAAAGCGGTATTGTCCGCGTCATTCCATTTCCGCGGCTCATACGGCAGGCCGGAGACGTCCATGAATACTTTTTGAAGGTCCGGCGGCGCGGCCATAAAACAATCCCCTGTATCGGATACAGGGGATTGTTAATCGTCTGGATAAATTATGTCAAGAAAACCGGATTATGCCGCCTTGACCTTAATCTGCTGCCGCATGGTTTTCGCGGCCTCGACCATGTTTTTCAGGGACGGCTCGACCTCGGCCCAGCCGCGGGTCTTAAGGCCGCAGTCCGGGTTGACCCAGAGGTTCGCGGGGTCGATGACCTCGGCCGCCTTCTTCAGCAGCGCGGTCATCTCGTCGGTCGAGGGGATGCGCGGCGAATGGATGTCCCACACGCCCGGGCCGATCTCGTTCGGGTATTTGTAGTCGACGAAGGCCTCGAGCAGCTGCATATGCGAGCGCGAGGTCTCGATCGAGATCACGTCCGCATCCAGTCCGCCGACGGAATCAATAATGTCGTTGAACTCGGAGTAGCACATATGGGTGTGGATCTGCGTCGTGTCGTCCACGCCCGTGGTCGCGAGGCGGAAGGAATCGACCGCCCATTTCAGATAGGCGTTCCAGTCCTTGCGGCGTAACGGCAGCCCCTCGCGGATGGCCGGCTCGTCGATCTGGATGACATGGATGCCGGCCTTCTCGAGGTCGGTCACCTCGTCGCGGATGGCCAGCGCGATCTGCTTGCAGGTCAATTCACGCGATTGATCGTCGCGCAAGAACGACCAGCACAGAATGGTGATGGGCCCGGTGAGCATGCCTTTCATCGGCAGCTTGGTCAGCGATTGCGCGTAGGACGACCATTTCACCGTCATAGGTGTCGGACGCGAAACGTCGCCGTAGATCACCGGCGGCTTCACGCAGCGCGAACCGTAAGACTGCACCCAGCCGTTCTTAGTGAAGACGAAGCCGGCCATCTGTTCGCCGAAATACTCGACCATGTCGTTGCGCTCGGCCTCGCCGTGCACAAGCACGTCCATGCCGATCTTCTCCTGCCATTTAACGACGTGCTCGATCTCCTTTTTCATCGCGGCCTCGTACGCCGCCTCGTTGATTTCGCCCTTCTTGAAGGATGCCCGCGCCTTGCGGATATCCTCGGTCTGCGGGAAGGAGCCGATCGAGGTCGTCGGCCAGGCGGGGAGGTTCAGCGCCTTGCGCTGCTTGTCCTGTCTGGTTTTGAAGGCGTTCTTGCGCTTGAGCATCGATGCCGTGATTTCTTTCAGGCGCTTCTGCACGGCCTGGTTGTGGATGCGCGGCGAGGTCTTGCGGTCCTTGGCCACACGGTCGCTTTCGGCCAGCGCCGCCTCGATGGCGGTGCGGCCGGCATTGGCGCCCTTGGCCAGCGCGGCGATTTCATCCAGCTTCTGCGTCGCGAACGCCATCCAGCTTTTCACCTGCGGATCGAGCGCGGTTTCCTGCGCAAGGTCGATCGGCGTGTGCAGCAGCGAGGACGAGCCCGCCACGAACACGCGCGCCGGCGTCAGCTTCTTCGCCGCCTTCTCGACGATGTCGAGCGAGGCCGACAGGTCGTTCTTCCAGATGTTGCGGCCGTCGACGAGGCCGAGCGAGAGCACCTTGTCCGCCGGAATTTTAGTGAGCGCGGCCTCGAACTGGTCCGGGGCGCGGCGCAGGTCGACATGCACGCCCGCCACCGGCAGGCCGAATGCGAGGTCCATGTTGTCGCGCAGGCCCTCGAAATACGTGGCCAGCAGGATTTTCAGTTTCGGCGCGGCCGCGGCCAGCGTCTTGTACGCCGACTTGTACGCGTCCTTCTGAGCGTCCTCAAGATCGAGGGCGAGGTAGGGTTCATCGATCTGCACCCATTCGGCGCCGAGATCGGCCAGCTTCTTCAGCACTTCGCTATAGACCGCGAGCACGCCCGGCAACAGCGTCGAGCGGCAGAATTCCGCGCCGCCCATTTTCTTACCGAGCATCAGGTAGGTGATCGGGCCGACGAGGACGGGGCGCGTCTTGATGCCCGCCGCCTTGGCTTCGCTGAATTCATCGAAAATCTTGGTGGAGGACAGCTTGAACTCCTGCTCCTCTTTGAACTCGGGCACGAGGTAGTGGTAGTTGGAGTCGAACCACTTGGTCATGTCCATCGCCGGCGCCTTGTCGGAGCCGCGCGCCATCGCGAAATAGGTGTCGAGCTCGACATTGCCGCCCTTGTGGCCGAAGCGCTTGGGCACCGCGCCGAGCAGGCAGGTCGTATCCAGCACATGGTCGTAGAACGAGAAGTCGTTCGAGGGGATATGCTCGATCCCCGCCGCCTGCTGCAGCTTCCAGTGGCGCAGCCGGAGTTCCTTCGCCGCGGCCAGTAAGTCCTTCTGCGACGACTTGCCCTTCCAGTAGGCTTCGGTTGCCTTCTTGAGTTCGCGATTGACGCCGACGCGGGGGAAACCGAGGTTGGTGGCCAGAACCATGAATGCACTCCTGCAAAGGGTTGAAATGGGCTTATATATCTAGCGTTATTGCATCGCAAAATCCATGATTTTCTGCAGATTCTCTTACTTGTGCGCCAAGCACCTCAAACATTCATCGATCATGCCAGTCTTTTGTTTTAATTGCATTTTTCACCGGTAATTTTGTTGTATACTACTGTTCGATAAGATCGAAGACAAAGGAGAACTCATATGTTCAAAAAATCCGCACAAAGACTCGATCCTCCACCCGGCGTAAAAACACTGCCACAAGCCGCTGAGGTTCTAAGTGTCTGGGCAGCGCCGGAACAGGCTCAACAGGTAACCTTGCGGACAACATGGGAAGATCCGGCAGCGTGGGGACTAATGTTGGTGGACATCGCCAGACACGCTGCACGCGCGTATGGCATGGAAGGCCGCAGCGAAGTTGAAACTCTGGCGCGCATTAAACAATTTTTTGACGCAGAATGGTCGCATCCAACCGACGCTGTGACGCAGGTCTGAAACTTTTCCAATGCCCCCTTTCCCCCGCAAAAAACCGAACCCCGACGGCCGGCCGTCGAAATATCACATACAGGCCAATCTGATATCCGGTGTCGGCCTCATTTTGCTCAGCTTCTATGCGACGCATCTTATACTTGGCGACATGCGGCGGGAGAAACTTGTCCACGACACTTTCGTCGCCACGCTGGCGCAAATCACCGACAGCCGCACCGACGTCGACAGGAACATCCCCGCACGCCCGTACTATCTCATGCTGAATTACAATTATTCGGTCGGCGGAAAACCGTACGCAGGGGCAACGTCGCTGAAGACAGGCGATGGCGCGAAGGGGCAAGCGAATGCCGAACACATGGCGCAGAAATATCGAGTCGGTTCCTATTTGAGAATCTATTACGACCCTGCGAACCCGGTGGATAACACGCCCTTCAATGCGCCGCCCGACACCACGACCGCTTATCTGGTTCTCGCCGGATTCTGGCTGTTCGCCATCGCGATGTTCATCCGGGGCATCGCCGGCCTGCGCTATCTCGGGCCATAACTCCTAGCAAACCTTCCGCGCGCA
>DATJGZ010000262.1:0-4789 GCA_035494535.1 Patescibacteria group bacterium
GAAACATCACGCCGACAAAAAGGACCTGATCGCGCGGATCGACGCCTTCCGGCGCGATAAGAAACAGGCGACGATCAGCGAGCTCGACGGCAAGGCCGCGTTCAGCCTGTCGGAGCACAGCCGGGGCGACAACGCCTCGCCGCTCATCTATGCCTGCGCCTATGCCGACTACCTGTCCATCGACCGCGACAAGTACGATGTGGTCGGCGTCACCGGGAACTCGATGGGCTGGTATATTGCGCTCGCCTGCGGCGGCGGAGCAAGCGACATGGACGCCCTCAAGATCCTCAACACCACCGGCACGATGATGCAAGAGAAGTTAATCGGCGGGCAGATGATCTATGGCCTTGTCGACGAGAACTGGAAACCCATCCCCGGCCGCCGCGACATGCTGATCGGCCTCACGCATGAGATTGACGGACTATACGTTTCCATCGAACTCGGCGGCATGCTGGTATTCGGCGGCACGAAAGAAGCGCTGGAGGCGGCGGAGAAGAAACTGAAGCCCGAGGGGCGCTTCCCGATGCGGCTGCAGAACCACGCGGCCTTCCATACGCCGCTGCTCGAGGAAATGTCCGGCGCCGCACAATCGGCCGTGAACGACAATATCTTCCGCCAGCCGTCGGTGCCGATGATCGACGGCCGCGGGCATGTCTGGATGCCACATTCGACCGACACGCACTTGCTGTGGGACTACACGCTCGGCCACCAGATGCGCCGCACCTACGATTTCACGCGCGCGGTGCAGGTGAGCGTCAAGGAGTTTGCGCCCGACTGCGTGATCATCCTCGGCCCCGGCAGCACGCTGGGCGGCGCCGTCGCGCAGAGCCTGATCGGCATCGGTTGGCAGGGCTGGCGGTCGAAGGAAGATTTTGCCAATCGCCAGAAGGAAAATCCCTACATCCTGTCTATGGGCATGGACGAACAGCGCAAGCTGGTCGCTTAGCCGGCAATCGCGTATTCAAATCGCGGCGGCTTAGTCGCCGGTGCGGTTGTCATGGCTCGCTTCGGCCCGATCTTCTCGACGCCCATGATCTCGCCCATGGTTTTGTTGCTGAATGCGTCGGCGTCGAACTTCTTGGCGTGGACGATCTCATCCAGCTTAGCCCACAGCGCGTCCTTCATGCCGAGGTGATCGAGGTTGTCGAGGACCTTAACCGTCGGCACGGCATCAAGCGCCTTGGCCTGCATGATCCAGTCCGGATCGGTTTCGATGTCGTATTTGCCCTTGGCCACCCCCTGATCCATGAATTCATGCAAGTGGAACTTGATGACCTCGGACGGGATCTCCGCCGGTTCGCTCGCGATGATGAGGAAGGATTTCGGCGCCGGCACGCCGCGGCACACTAAATCCATGCCGGTGGCGGATGCGCCGCCCTCGGCGCGCGGCTCGAGCGGAAGCTGCACGTAAGGGCTCGGCAAGTCCAACTGGCCGAAACCCCAGCCCTGGAAGATGTCGCGGCGCTTGCTCTGGTCCGTCTGCGCGCCCGCGGTGTCGACCAGTATTTCTTCGGGCGTCATTTTCAGCGCGGCGTTCTGCTCGGCCACCTCCAGCATCGGGACGGATTCTGCCTTGCGGCCATCCTTGTATGTGGAGGCGATGAACTCACGCGCCTTGTCGTAGGAATAGCCGGTCGCGATCTCGGCATGTCCCTGCCCGCGATAGGCCGGGTCGACGAAGGTGTAGTTCAGGTGCGTCGTGCCGCCGACATAGCGGGAGACTTCAGGATTGTTGACCGCGCTGAAGACCATCGAGTTGTTCGCGGCCACGACCTCGCCCTTGTCGTTCTCGACCAATACCCATTGCTCGCGGCACGGAACCTTGCCGTCGCTGCCATCGCGGCCTTTGTTGGCGCGCAACAGGCTGACGAGGCTGTCCATCGACTCCCGCTCTTCCTCGATCGGGAAAACCTTGGCGTAAAGCTTGTACATCTTCTCCATCGCCGCCATCGCGCCCGGCGCGTCGGGGTCGGTGATGTAGCGCAGCGTGTAGTGTTCGAGCTTGCGGGCCGGCGGATAGGCGTATTGCCGCGCCTCCGCGTATAGCTTTTTCGCTTCGGCTTGCGTCATTGCGCCTTCGGATTCGGACGGATCGGCATTCTCATTGAATTCATCAGCAGGCATCGATATCTCCCTCATACATGCTCTTGTTAAAATCCGGCATGAATGAACTCATTTTACGTTATGTCTAAAACTTCCTTCAAATGGGCGAATTTTGATAATTGGATTGAATTTCTCCAAGCGCCTGCACTGAAAGAGGAATAAATTTTAAGTCCCGCGGCGGAAAATTGCTTTGCTTGAAAGCCCCCTCCTATGCTATCAAGCTATGTATTTGACATAGCGTAAAGAAACTCGGGGATGGGCAAGAAACACCAGAAAGACAAGCAGGAACAACGCCCTGTGCGCGTCTTCGGCCGCATTGTCACGCAGGCCGACAAGTTCGAAGGCCGTCCCTTCATTCTGGGCCGCGGCGTCGAACTGGCCGAAGTTCTCGACATGCTGCACGCCGAGGCGCCGGACGCCGAGATCAGCAAGCGCTTTCATGTGCCGAAAGAAGACATCGACCTCTGCCGCGCGTGGCGGGTCATGTTCGAGCGCGAAAGCCTGAGCGCGAAATTCACCCGCCTTGCCGATCCACAGAATTTCTTCATGCTGGACGAGAACGCCAGCGAGCGCATGATGTACGACATCGCGCGCATCTTCGGCCGCTGCACCCACGCCCGCGCCGAAGGACTTGTCGGCGCGCGCAACGACGATACGGCTTTTGTGTGGGCGCATGCAGTGAAGAACAACTACAAGGCTTTCCTGACCGCGGACAGCGATTTCCGCGGCATCGTCCACCGCTACCGGCAGGAGATGATCAACAAATATGGCGCCGTCGATAAATGTCCCGAACCCGTGCCGGTCGTGATCTTCTACAACAACCAGAACTCGCCGGAAGAGGTTGTAAAGATGCTCGAGCGGCATCAGGACGCCATCCGCGACTTCGCCATCCGCAAAGACGCCGCCTACGCGACGCTGACGTCCGCCGGGCTGGTCAAATGCGAAAGCGACAATATCTGGGCCGCCAGTCATCCCGCCAATCGTATCTAGCATGTCGCGTAAACCTGACAATCTGCATTTCGTATTCGCGCATCATGCGCGCAGGCCGTTTCGCATCCTGCTCGATGAAAATGTGTCGCCGAAGGTGCGCGACGCCATTCCCGCCTCGTTCGCGCAGACCCTGCTGATGAAGGATGCGGGTCTGAAGGGGCGCAACGACCGGGAAATGTGGGAATGGGCCGCCGCCAATGGCATCGACGCCATCCTGACGCACGATTCCCACATGACGAAAAGCAAGGATTTGACCCTGATCGCCGTCGAAACAATGGGTCGGACCATCAATGACAGCGATTACGACACGGCGGCCATGAACCGCCTGCCGCTGGTGATCCACCTCGAGAAGAAGAACGACCCGACCGGCGATCTCAAGCGCATCATGGATTTGTGGCAGGACAAGCTGACCGGTATCATGGACAACATCCGGAAATCTGGAATTTCATATATCCATGTCTCGCAGCGCGGCATCAAACCGGGCCGAAGCTGGTTTGAAATTGCGTTCGAGGAAGCGGATCGTCAGTCACGCAGCCACACGCGCGCCGAACAGTTTGAGAAGAAATGGCTGCGGAAAATCCTGCGCCGCGCATCGGGTGAATTCAATCAGGAAGCAAAGCTCATTCTGCAGAGCAAACTTCATCAAGCGGCAAATGATTGCGCGCCGCCCGTCACGACGACGCGAAACGGTCCATCTTCTCAGCCATCTTGAAGTCCAGCTCCGACAGGCCGCCGGCATCGTGCGTGCTGAGCGTCACATCGACCCGGTTATAGACATTGAACCATTCCGGATGGTGGTTCATCTTTTCGGCCAGCAGCGCGACGCGGCTCATGAACGCCCAGGCCTGACTGAAACTTTTGAACTGGAAGGTTTTTGAAATGGCGCTGCGATTCGGGACCCGGGACCAGCCCGCCAGTTTTTCCATTTCCTTGTTCACAGTATCTTCGCCCAGTTTCTCGGCCATTGTGTCGGTCTCCGTTTGCGCCTAAAATGCTCGTGAATCAGTTAGGACATTGTGCGGTTTTTACCATGGATCGGCAACAGATCATCATGAACTACACAATTCCTCCCTCCCCGGAGGATCTGGAAGCGCTTGCGAACGCGGTTCTCGAGGCCCTGCCCGAGGAACTGAACCGCCATTGCGAGGACCTCACCCTCAAGATCGAGGAGTTTCCAGACGAGACGACGGAAACCGAAATGGAGCTCGAGGATCCGTACGAACTGGTCGCCCTGTTCCGCAGCGGCAGCCAGATATCCCCCGGCGTCAAAAGCAAAGTCGCGAACGACGACGACGTGCTGATCCTCTTCCGTCGGCCGCTGCTCGACATGTGGTGCGACACGGGCGAAGATCTGAATGTCCTCGTCCGCCAGATCATCATCGAAGAACTGGCCCAGAACTTCGAATTCACCGAGGCCGAAATCCGCGAGATGACCAGCGTCCCCGTGCAGGGCGCGCTGTAGTAGTCAGACTTTTCCGCCCAGCGCCTTCAGCCTTTCAGTAAATGCCTCGTAGGTCTCATCGCGATTGCAGATGATCCGCACTTCCTCGAACTGCGGCGAAGCGCGGTCAATAATGCCCTGCAGAGCGATGCGGGCCGCGCGCGGAACAGGGAATTTCTTCTTTCCCGTTCCCAGAGCCGGAAACGCAATCGATTTGAGCTTCATGCGCTCCGCCAGCGCCATGGCGGATCGAAA
>DATJGZ010000263.1:0-6186 GCA_035494535.1 Patescibacteria group bacterium
CCGATTTCATGATTACTACCCCAACTTCTTCAGCACCCCCGACAGCTTGTCGAAGATTTCGTCGATCTGCTCCTTGGAGACGATGAGGGGCGGAGAGAGGGCGATGATGTCGCCCGTGGTGCGGATGAGCAGGCCCTGCTCGAAGCACTTGATGAACGCCTCGAACGCGCGCGCAGTCGGCTTGCCGGGGCGTGGCGCGAGCTCGATGGCGCCGACAAGGCCGATGTTGCGGATGTCGATGATATGCGGCAGGCCGCGCAGGGCGTGGATCGCCTGCTCCCAGTAAGGCGCCAGCATGGCGGTGCGCTCGAACAGCCCTTCCTCGAGATACGCGTCCAGCGTCGCGATGCCGGCGGCGGCCGCGACCGGGTGGCCGGTGTAGGTGTAGCCGTGGAAGAATTCGATCGTGTTGTCCGGCACATTCAGGAACGCGTCGTAGATTTTCCGGTCGGCAGCCACCGCGCCCATCGGGATCGTCCCGGCGGTGAGGCCCTTGGCCATGGTGATGATGTCGGGCTGCACGCCGAACACTTCGGCGGCGGTCGCCTTGTTGCCGACGCGGCCGAAGGCGGTGATGACCTCATCGAAGATCAGCAATATGCCGTGCTTGGTGCAGATCTCGCGGATTTTCTCGAGATAGCCCTGCGGCGGGATCAGCACGCCGGTCGAACCCGCGACCGGCTCGATGATGACGGCGGCGATGTTGTCGGCGCTGTGGACGGCGATGATGTTCTCAAGCTCGTCGGCCAAATGCGCGCCCCACTGCGGCTGGCCGCGGCTGAACGCGTTCTTTTCGAGGTTGTGCGTGTGGGGCAGGTGATCGACGCCCGGCAGCAGCGGGCCGTACGGCTTGCGGTTCGGCGCAATGCCGCCGACCGAGATGCCGCCGAAGCCGACACCGTGGTATGAGCGCGCACGCCCGATCAGCTTCGTGCGGTGACCCTGACCGCGCACATAGTGATAGGCGAGCGCCATCTTAAGCGCCGTATCAACGGCCTCGGAGCCGGAGTTCACAAAAAAGATGCGGTCGAGCGCGCCGGGCATCAGCGCCGCCACGCGCGAGGCCAGCTTGAACGCCTTGGGGTGGCCGAGCTGGAAGGCGGGGGCGAAATCCATTTCCGCGATCTGTTTCTGCACCGCCTCGACCACCCGCGGGTGGCCGTGGCCGAGGTTGCAGCACCACAAGCCGGCCGTGCCGTCGAGCACCTGCCGTCCGTCGCCGGTCGTGTAGTGCATGCCCTTGGCCGAGACGAACATGCGCGGGGCGGACCGGAACTGCCGCCCGGCGGAGAAGGGCATCCAGAACGAGTCGAGGTTATTAGGCGCGACTTCGGTCTTGGCGGCGATGGCGGGCTTGGACATTGGGGGCTTCCTTTATCAACGGGTTCGAAGGGACTGTAATATAAGCATAAATCGGATTCGATTAGCAAATGGAGATAGTGTTACTGGCAGCATTCCGTTTTTATTCCATATTAACAATTAAGGGCTATGATTCTTAAGTAAATAAAGTAATGAATTTCAAGGAGCTAATATAATGGCAGCAGGCGGCAAAACACCGGAGATTTTCAAGGATGCAGGCGGCTGGAACACGCCGAGCGGCATTATGGCGCTGACCGAGACTTATTTGTCGGGCGTGAACGGCTCGATCCCGGTATCGACCGCCGAGGCGACCATGCGGAAGATGATGCCCAAAGGACTGCATGGCGGCCTCGAGGCGTTCACCAAGGACGGCCAGATCGACCGCGCCGGGCTGGTGAATTACATGGCAGCCATGGGAAACACCGTTGATGGCGGTCAGCCCAGCGACAAGCTGGTCCGGCAGGCGCGCGATATGCTGTTCCAGCTGGGCATTCAGGACGACGGCACGAATTCGGTCGGCCTTGCGCGCATGTCGATGATGGGTTCGACGCCGACACCGGCGCCTGTCATCGCGAGCACTGCGAACAACAACACCGCATTCCGGCCGGCCTAGACACCAATTTTGACATAATCGATACTCCGGTGCTATAGTCACTCCATGCACCGGAACCCGCATTCGCAGATTGTTGTGACTGGCGCCGCCCATGGCGTCGGCCTGTCGCTGCGTTCGGGCCTGATGTACGAAGACTATCCCCCCATGGGTTACAACACCTTCCGCAAATAACGCAGTCGATCATCGGCTGCGATGAAGCTTTTGCCGCGCGATAAGCGCTGGCGACGGTTTCGCATTTTTATTTTCAGCAACAACTCAACATCAAGTAAGGAGAAAAATATGTCTGACAGTCTGCGCCCCGCGTGGGTCATCGCCAACCAAGGCAAACGCCTCGTGAACATCGAGACGGGGATTCTCATGGAAGAGTCCGGCCCGAACGAGACGACCATAAGCTCGACCGTCGGCGGCTTCACAACGCTTGGCACGATCGACCAGCCGCTCGACAAGGTTATTAAGACCATGACGCGTCAGGGCTACGTCCTGAAACTTTTCTGAGGGAGAGAGACATGACAGCATTTCCGCGGAGTAAAAAGGAATTCAACATGATAGTGGCTGCAACCCAGCGCAGGCGCGAAAATCGGAGAATCGCTATAGCGCTCGGCAGCGCGGCTCTTTTTCTCGGCCTGACCGCCGTGAATAGTTTTCACGCCTCAGCTCACGAAGAAAAGGAAACTTGGGCTACATTTCACGGTGATTGCGCGAATATCCGCGCCGAGTTCAATGCCGACACGCGCGTTGCGAAAGTCGTCATTCCGCCGGCATGCCGCTATACGAACAGCAATTATTGATTGCAGCACAATAGAGATCCGTATGACAACAACAGATCCTGACAAAACCGACCCGCAGAGACGCATCAGGGAAATTCACACAGAACTTGTCAGCCAGGATTATCAGATCAACGCGCTCAGGGCGGCGGCCTTCGGCGCGCTGGCGATCCCGGTTGGCCTGGCGATATGCGTGTATTTCGGACACGCCGCCGCTCGCGATGCCCGTCAGGCGGAGACAGTGGTGACGCTCACTGGCGACTGCGAGAATGCGCGGATTCAGCCCGGCCCCGACAGGCGAGGGGCTACGGTGATCCTTCCGCCGGGGTGCCACTACAAGGATAATTTTTGACGGAGGGACGGTCTATAACGGCGCTATGGGCGTTGCCAGCTCATTACCTTGCCGTGGGGTCCGTACTGAACATGCAACGATTCCTTTGCGCGCTCGCAGGGCTGCTGCAGGTCGGACTTCAGCGCACCGCAATTTCCGCCATTCCGGAAGATGGTGTTATTGACGTCGGACAGGCTACGCGCATTGTCGGGCACGCCGGCGGAGACGAACGCTTTGTTCAGGCTCCTCTCTCGGTCGGCATCGCGGAAATACATCTCTGACGCCAGCGCCGTGAGCGCGAGTTCCACAATAAACGCAATACCGGCAGCTTTCGATGACATGAATGTCTCTCCTTTCAAAAAAAACAGCCTGAACCTTCACGTTCACGGGCTGTTTCAGCCGGGCCGTATCTGGCAGGGGAGAAACAAGCGAAAATCGCTCCTGCCGTCGGATGCTTCCGGCGTGCCGGGATATTAATCAGGCAGCGGACGAATTGTCAAAATCGCTACGAATACAGCATCCGCTTGAGCGCTTCGGGCTCGACGGGGCGGACGGTTACGGGCGTCTGCGCGACGAGGTCCATGAATTTCTTGTGCAGCTTCGCGTCTGTGAACTCGAAGCCCATGATGGCGCGGCCGATCGTCTCTCCGGTGTAGACATAGTTGAAATAGCAGATGTTCGCGACCGGCCGGATCGTGCGCAGCAGTTCGCGCAGCGCGCCCTTGCGCTCGGGGAAATGCACATGGAAAAACAGCGGATGGTGAAAGATCGCCGGGTTGTAGTTGATGATGCGGTAGCCCGTGTCCGGCTCGCCGGTGATGTCGCGGTAAGGCACCTTCGCCCGGTCGAGGCGCGTGACAATTTTTTGAAGCTTCTCCGGGTCGGCTTCGAAGGCGATGACGGGGAAGGCCTTGTCCTCCGAAACCTTGCCGTACTGGAAGGCGCTGATGTTCACGTCGTGGAAATGCGTCTGGATGAGGTCGAGCAGGCTGCCGCTTTTCTCGCCGATCTCGAAGCACAGGAATTTCTGGCGGTGCGCGCCGGTGGTGGCGCCTGCCGCGATCAGCCGCAGCTTGTTGAAATCCATGTTGGCGCCGGTGATGATGGCGACCATCTTTTTGCCTTTGACTTTATCCGGGTTTGCCAGCGCAAATTTTATGAGTCCGGCGAGGGACATGGCGCCCGAGGGCTCGGGCACCACGCGCTTGCCTTCCCATGTCGTTTCGATGGCGGCGCAGACATCACCGTTGCTCACGGTGATGATGCCGTCGAGCGTATCCTTGCATATCTCAAACGTCAGCTCGCCCGCCTTGGTAACAGCTGTGCCATCGCAGAACGTATCGATATCCGTGAGCGCGACGATCTTCCCCGCGTCGAGCGCGGCCTTCATGCAGGCCTGTCCTTCGCCCTCCACGCCGATGATCTTCATGTGCGGATAATGGATGCGCAGCCAGGTCGAGACGCCCGCCGCCAGCCCGCCACCGCCGATCTGGATGAAGGCGTAGTCGAACGGCCCTTTGCCCGACAGCACGATCTCATCCCCGATAGTGGCCTGCCCGGCGATGGTCCTGATGTCGTCGAATGGATGGATGTAGGCGGACTTGCTTTTCTTCGCGGCGGCAGCCGCGGCCTCGGCGGCCTGGTTATAGGTGTCACCGGTCAGGATGATCTCGACATGCTCGCCGCCGTGACGCTTGACCGCGACCTGCTTCATGCGCGGGGTCGACTGCGGCATGTAGATTTTGGCTTTCAGCCCCAGCATGCGGGATGCCAAGGCGACGCCCTGCGCGTGATTGCCGGCGGAGGCGGCGATAACCGGTTTCTTGCGCTGCGCCGGGCTGAGCATGGCGATGCAGTTATAGGCGCCGCGCCACTTATAGGCGTTGATGGCGGACAGGTCCTCGCGCTTGAGCCAGACTTCAGCGTCGATGCCGTCAACAATTATGCGCTCGATCGGCGTGGGCTGGTTGACGTGGTAGATGCGCTCCCGCGCCCGCAATATCTCCTCGACAAGTCTGCTATGCAGTTTTTTGGACATTTATTGCCGCTTTTTTCTTTAAAAAACGCAAGGAACACAGTTATACTCGCCTTTGTGCACCGCATCAAGGAATAGTGATATGGCAACGCAGAAGAAACGGGCAAAAGCCGCGCGCCAGGCCGCCAAACCGGCCGCGAAAACGCATGTCAAAATTCATGAAACTCCGGCCCCGGAACATCTCGTTAGCGGGGCCGATATCATTCTGGCCGCCCTGCGGGACTGCGGCGTCGACACGATTTTCGGCTATCCCGGCGGTGCGGTGCTGCCGATCTATGACTCGCTCCATGGCAACAATTCAATGCGGCATATCCTTGTGCGGCACGAGCAAGGAGCCGCCCACGCGGCCGAAGGTTACGCACGCTCGACCGGCAAGCCCGGCGTGCTGGTCGTCACTTCCGGTCCCGGCGTCACCAACGCCATCACCGGCCTGACCGACGCCTATCTGGATTCCATTCCAATCGTCTGCATCTCGGGGCAGGTGCCCACCTACATGATCGGCACCGATGCGTTTCAGGAGTGCGACGCTACGGGCCTCACGCGCTCCTGCACCAAGCACAATTTCCTTGTTAAGGACGTCAAGGATCTCGCACGCACGATTTTCGAGGCCGTGAAGATCGCGACCAGCGGCCGGCCCGGCCCAGTGCTGATCGATGTGCCGAAGAACGTGCAGCTGGCAAAAACGGAATACAAAAAAATCGAGAAGGTCTACGTGCCGGGCTTCAAGCCCCCCTTGCGCGGCAATCCGTTCCTGATCGAGCAGGCGGCTTCGCTGATGGCGAAGGCCAAGAAGCCGGTCTTCTATACCGGCGGCGGCGTGATCAATTCCGGCCCTGACGCTTCGAAGAAGTTACGTGAGCTGGTCAGGGTGACGGGCTATCCGATCACCAGCACGCTGATGGGCCTCGGAGCCTTTCCGGGTGAGGACAAGCAGTTCCTCGGGATGCTCGGGATGCACGGCACCTACGAGGCCAACATGGCGATGCATGACTGCGACGTAATGATCTGTATCGGCGCGCGCTTCGACGACCGCATTACCGGCAGGCTTGACGCTTTCTCCCCCCAATCCAAGAAAATCCATATC
>DATJGZ010000264.1:0-7155 GCA_035494535.1 Patescibacteria group bacterium
CAGCTCTGCCAACTCAACCGGGCGGCCTAGCAGCTTTGCCAGTGACGTCACGCCATGCTCGCGCACGCCGCAGGGTACGATCCCCGCGTAATGGGATAAATCCGGGTCGACGTTGACAGCAATTCCATGCATCGTCACCCACCGCCGGATACGGACGCCAATCGCGGCGATTTTGTCCTCTGAATTGCCGTTTTGCACCCAGATACCGACTCTTCCAGACCGTCTCTCACCTTTGACTTTAAATCCTGAGGCAAGCGAGCGGATGACCCATTCCTCCAGCTGCCAGACATATTTTTTAATATCAGGCTGTTGCTGGCGTTTTTTAAGATCAAGCATCAGATAGGCGATGCGCTGGCCGGGGCCGTGATATGTGTATTGCCCGCCTCGCCCCGTCTGATAGACGGGAAATCTAGCGGGCGAGATTAAATCTGCGCCTTTAGCACTTGTTCCAGCGGTATAAAGCGGCGGGTGCTCAAGCAGCCACACAAGTTCGTTCTCGTTGTTGTTCCTCACGGCTTCGGCACGTGCTTCCATCTGCGCCAGCGCCGCTTCGTAATCGACAGGATTTTTTTCGATAAGCCAGTCGGTCATGGCTTGAGCGGAAGTTTGGTGACGTTCGCCATGAAGGCCACGAATGCCGGATCCTCGCCCTTCATCAGTTCGGGCAGCATGGCCCGGAAATTCTCGCGCTTCGACCAATAGGTTATGTAGTCGTTCCACGAATTCCACATTCGTTCATAAGCCGGCTTCCGGGTTCCGTGAAGGAGGATGAACGCCCGCTCGAACAGGCTGACCAGCATGTCGTAGATGATGCGCTGCCGTCGTATGTCCTCGCCGTTTTCCAGCGGCTTGTCGTGCTGGTCGAGTTCGGGGTGCTCGAATAGCTTCGTCAGCACCTGCGTATAATGCTCCATCAGCTTGTCGTAGATTTCCTCTTCCTCGTTCTGGCGCTCTTTGTGTTCCTGATACAGGAAAATCGATAGGCCCAGCGGTATGCCGACCACGGTCGCCATATAGCTGAGCAATTCCATCCAGTGAACGAAATCCTGAGGCACGGCTTATGTCCTTTCATGCGACATAATTCCAAAACAACACCATATCCCCGAAGCCCTTGCAACACTGTTGTGCTTGCGTAAAACCGGCGGATTTGTTATTGGCTAGGGCCTTGCTACCAAGTGCGGCTATGGCGGAATGGTAGACGCGTACGCTTGAGGTGCGTATGGGGTAACCCGTGGAAGTTCGAGTCTTCTTAGCCGCACCATATCTTCCTTATTTTCCCTTGAAAATCAGAAGCCCGGCTGGACTACCGTAACGTAGACACCCGGATAGCCCTCAACTTCCTTGCTGTCCTCCATCAGGGAGCGCACCGGTTGGCCGACCATAGCCCCGCCGGCAATAGCAACGCCGTCTAAAATCGGTCCCCACCAGCTCC
The DNA here is from genome assembly GCA_035494535.1 of Patescibacteria group bacterium. Classification (GTDB taxonomy): domain Bacteria; phylum Pseudomonadota; class Alphaproteobacteria; order Micavibrionales; family Micavibrionaceae; genus JACQIJ01. The sequence goes on from DATJGZ010000264.1 coordinate 1,433, forward strand.
GGCGCTCGATATGGTCATTCACGATCTTTTCCGCTTTAACAAGAGCGTCTTCGAACGGCTTGGGAAGCGCCGCCTGCCTGAAGAAATCCCGAAGCTGGGCGGGAGTGCCGTGGAATGAATACGGGTTGCCGGTCGGGTTTATGCTCGTATTCCCCTCGCTTTGCAGCTTGGCCAGCGTCTCACGGTCGAACTCGATCGATGCTGTTAACCTTGCCATTACGCCCTCCCGAAATTGCCGCCAAACTGTAGTAAAAAACTACAATTCTGTCAAATAGCGCCGCGTGCCGCGCCACAACACGCAATCGGCTTGAAAAATTAAGTTATTTCTATACCTTAAAGCTAGTCTGACCTTGCCCTGAAACAGGTAAAAATCATGGATAGCGGCCTAAAAGACGCGGCGTTGGAGTATCACCGTTCTCCCCAGCCAGGGAAAATCGCCATAGTCCCTACAAAGGCGATGGAAACGCAACGCGACCTGTCGCTCGCCTACTCCCCCGGCGTCGCCGCCGCCTGCGAGGAGATTGAAAAAGACCCGCTCAAGGCGCTCGACTATACCTCTCGTGGCAACCTCGTCGCCGTCATCTCAAATGGCACCGCCGTGCTGGGCCTCGGCGACATCGGGGCGCTGGCCGGCAAGCCGGTCATGGAGGGCAAGGCCGTCCTGTTCAAGAAATTCGCCAATGTCGATTCCATCGATATCGAGATTGACGAAAAGAATGTCGACAAGCTCGTGGACGCTATCGCAGCGCTGGAGCCCTCCTTCGGCGGCATCAATCTCGAGGACATCAAAGCGCCCGAGTGCTTCGAAGTCGAGCGCAGGCTGAAAGAGCGGATGAAAATCCCGGTCTTCCATGACGACCAGCATGGAACAGCCATCATCGTCGGCGCCGCAATGACTAACTGGCTGTATTTGTCCAAGCGCAAGTGGAAGGATATCAAGCTGGTCGCCAATGGCGCCGGGGCATCCGCTATCGCCTGCCTGAACATGCTGGTGCAACTCGGCCTGCCCAAAAAGAATATCATCGTCTGCGATCGCAAGGGCGTCGTCTTCAAGGGCCGGAACGAGGGCATGGACCCCGAGAAAGAAAAATTCGCAGCTGAAACAAAGTTCCGCACACTGGCGGAAGCCCTCGTGGGCGCTGACGTCTTCCTCGGCCTGTCCGGACCAAAAGCGGTCACGGCCGAAGAAGTCAAGAAAATGGCTAAGGAGCCGCTGATCATGGCGCTGGCCAATCCGACGCCCGAAATCTTGCCGGAGGAAGTGCGCAAGACCAAACCCGACGCCGTCATCTGCACCGGCCGTTCCGACTATCCCAACCAGGTCAATAACGTCCTATGCTTCCCGTTCATCTTCCGCGGCGCGCTCGATGTCGGCGCGACCGCGATCACCGAGGAAATGAAGGTCGCCTGCGTCAATGCGCTCGCCGAGCTTGCGCGCAAGGAAGTCACTGCCGAGGTCGCAGCAGTTTACGGCGGCGAGGAGCTGGAATTCGGCCTGAACCTGATGATTCCGAAGCCCTTCGATCCGCGTCTGATCGTCGAACTGCCGATGGCAGTGGCGAAGGCGGCAATGGAGTGCGGCGTGGCCACGCGCCCAATTACGGACTGGGACTCATACCGCCAGAAGCTGCAAAGCTACACGTACCGCACCAGCATGGTGATGCGTCCCGTCTTCGCCCGCGCCAAGCAAGCACAGCAGCGGGTCGTCTACTGCGAGGGCGAGGAGGAAAAAGTCTTGCGTGCGCTCCAGGTCGTCGTTGATGACAAGCTGGCAAAGCCCCTGATCATCGGACGCCGGCAGGTTGTCACCACGCGTCTGAAACGCCTGCGCCTGCGCATTGAGCTGGACAAGGATGTGCACCTGATCGACCCCGAGCACGACAATCGCTACCGTGAATACTGGACCGCCTATCACGAGATTATGCAGCGCCGCGGCGTGACGCCTGCTGTTGCCCGCAATATGCTGCGCTCGAACTGGACGGTGATTGGCGCCCTGATGGTGCGCAAGGGTGACGCCGACGCCATGGTCTGCGGCACCGTCGGCCACTACAAGAACCACATGAAGGATATCGTCGATATTCTCGGTCTCCAGCCGGGCGTCGAAACCGCGGCTGCTCTTGGGGCGCTTATCCTGCCGTCAGGCGCATATTTTATCTGCGACACGCAGGTAAACCCCTACCCCAGCATTGCTCAGATCAGTGAAATGACTCTACTCGCGGCTGAACAGGTACGCCGATTCGGCATCAAGCCCAAAATTGCGCTGCTGTCCCATTCAAACTTCGGCACGCACGACACCGAAAGCGCGTTCAAGATGCGCGCGGCTGTAGCCGACCTGCGGCAGCGCGCGCCCGATCTCGAGATCGACGGCGAGATGCACGGCGACTCTGCATTATCCGAGAAAATCCGGCAGGAGATCATGCCGAACTCGACCCTCAAGGGTGAAGCCAACCTGTTCATCATGCCGAACATCGACGCCGCGAACATCACATTCAACATGCTGAAGGTCCTGGGCGAAGGTATCTCCATCGGCCCGCTCCTGCTGGGCGTGGCCGCGCCGGCGCATATCGTCACTCCTTCCGTCACCCCGCGCGGGCTGGTCAACATTACGGCCATCGCCAACGTCTCCGCGCAATTCCACCAGACGGAACTGCAAGACAACGCTTCCCACCCCCGATTGTACGGTTTCTAAAACGGGAGAACATGGATGGATACCGAGCCGGAACAATTGCCTCCGGACCCGAACGTTCAGGAAAACGGAGCCGCGGCGCCCGAAGAGCCCGTTTACGGCCTGACGGACGAGGAAATCGGCCATATCCACGAGGCGCTACACAGCGAATACGAAGAGGCGCTGATCGAGCGCCTTCATTCGCTGAGCCCTGCCGACGCCGCCGAACTTCTGGCCAAACTGTCCGACGACGACCGGCATAAATTGCTGCGCGAGCATAGCGCGGCGCTCGACCCATACACGTTTTCCGAACTACCGTCCGAGTTGCGCAAAGATGCACTCGAGACGATGCCCTCAACGCAGGTTGCCGCCCTGCTATCTGAGCTGGAGAGTGACGACGCGCTAGACCTGATCGTCAACCTCGACGAGGAATTTCAGCATGACGTCATCCGCAAGCTGTCCTCGCGGACCCGGATCAGTCTGGAAGAAGGTCTGAGCTTTCCCGAGAAGAGCGCCGGACGCCTCATGCAGCGCGAGTTCGTTGCCATTCCGCAGAGCTGGACGGTCGGCAAGACGATCGATTACCTGCGCGCGGCGGCATCCGAACTGCCGGAAGATTTCTTCGACATTTTCGTTATCACGCCTTCGCATCGCATCGCCGGGCAAATTCCGCTCAATCGCCTCGTGCGCGCCATGCGCGCCGAAAAATTACAGAACCTGACACTGGACGAAACGCATCCGGTTCTGGCGACGACGGATCAGGAGGAGGTCGCTCAAATCTTCCGGCGTGAGGACTATACGTCGGCGCCCGTGGTCGACGACGCCGAGCGCCTGATTGGCGTTATCACCATCGACGACATCGTCGACGTCATCGACGAGGAAGCACAGGAAGACGTCCTGAAGCTCGGCGGCGTTAAACAGGACGACCTTCACAAGGACGTTATTGCGACAACGCGCTCGCGCTTCTGGTGGCTTTTCATCAATCTCGGCACCGCTCTTATCGATACCGCCGTCATTTCGCTATTCAACGGCAGCATCGAGAAAGTTGTGGCGCTGGCGGCCCTAATGCCCGTTGTCGCGTCCATGGGCGGCAATGCCGGCACGCAGACGCAGACGGTGGCCGTTCGCGGCATGGCGACGCGCGAATTATCCGACGTCAACGCCATGCGTTTTCTGGCAAAGGAGACCATGATCGGGCTGCTGAACGGGATCGCCTTCGCGCTGATCATGGGGATTTTCACCGCGTGGTGGTTCCACAGCACGATGCTCGGCGTGGTCATCGGCGCCTCGATGATCATCAATCTGGTCGCGGCGGGATTTTCGGGTGTGCTCATACCGCTGGCCTTGCGAAAGCTTGGAACTGACCCTGCTGTCTCCACGACAATTTTCCTCACGACCGTCACGGATGTTGTGGGCTTCTTCGTTTTTCTTGGGCTCGCAACCCTTCTCCTGATACATTGACGGCCTGACGATGCCCAAGAAGTCGAAATCGAAGTCCTCGAGCAAAAGCAGGCGCACGTCTTCAAAAAAACGCTTGCCAAGCCTGAAGCAAGCAGCCAAATGGTGCGCCGTTGGCGGCCTCTGGCTGTTCATCCTGCTGGGATTGATAACCGCGTGGTATGCCTCCGAACTTCCCGAGCTGATAAAATCCACGCATTTCGAACGTCGACCCACTTTTATTTTCGTGGGCGCCGACGGTTCAACCATCGACCGGTACGGCGATATCAAAGGCGAAAGTGTGAGCGTCAAGGATCTCCCGCCATATCTGCCTCACGCCGTCATCGCGACCGAAGATCGGCGGTTCTACGAGCATCCCGGCATCGACTTCATCGGCCTGCTTCGCGCTGTTGGCACGGATATCATCCATGCCCATGTCGTACAGGGAGGCTCGACTATCACCCAGCAGCTGGCAAAGAACCTGTTCCTGAGTCGCGAACGCACTTTCAAGCGCAAGGTGCAGGAGGCCCTTCTCGCGGTCTGGCTCGAGCATCAGCTGACTAAGGACGAGATCCTGAGTGCGTATCTGAATCGCGTTTATCTGGGCAATGGCGCGTACGGTGTCGACGCGGCGGCGCACGTCTATTTCGGCAAATCGGCAAAGGAGGTGGATTTACGCGAAGCCGCGATTCTGGCGGGAATGCTCAAGGCCCCTGCCCGCTATTCCCCGGAAAGCAATCCGGGTCTTGCCGCCAAGCGCGCGGCGGTCGTACTGAATTCCATGGCTGAAGCCGGCTATATCACCAAGCAGCAGGCCAAGCGTGAGACATTATCTATTCCGACGCCGAAGAAAAAACCCGTCGAAGGCGGCGGCGTGCATTATTTTACCGACTGGGTGGCATCGTCTCTGGATGAACTTGCAGGCACGTCCGAAGCCGACATGAAAGTTTATACGACCCTTGATCCATTCATCGAGCTTCAGGCCGAAACAATTCTTTCCCGAGTACTGCGGGAAAACGGGCCGGACGCGCACTTCTCGCAGGGCGCGATCATCGTCATGGATCGCAGCGGGGCAATTCGCGCCATGGTTGGCGGCCGCAATTACAACGAAAACCAGTTCAATCGGGCGGTGCAGGCCATGCGCCAGACCGGGTCGAGCTTCAAGCCGATAGTCTACCTCACGGCACTTGAGCGCGGCGCCACACCGGATGACATGATCGACAGCTCGCCGATTACCACCGGACGCTACCGCCCCGGCAACTACAACAATGAATATTATGGCATGGTGACGTTCGAACAGGCGCTTGCTCATTCACTGAATACCGCCGCCGTGCGTCTCGCCCAGCAGATCGGAATCGGCAATGTCATCATGACCGCGCGCAGGCTCGGAATCCGTGCCGATCTCGAACCCAATCTAAGCACCGCTCTGGGCAGCAACGGCGTGCCGATGCTTGAAATGCTTTCTGCTTACGGCGTGTTCGCTAACGGCGGTCGTAGCGTCAATCCATATGGTATTTACAAGATCGTCGACAGCGCCGGCAATCTGCTCTATCAGCGTGACGACAGCGCTGACGGTCTTGGCGTCTTCGACTCGCGGCCGATCAGCGAACTGGATTCAATG
>DATJGZ010000265.1:0-15121 GCA_035494535.1 Patescibacteria group bacterium
TTGCCTCGGTCTGAGCAAACGTTATACCGCCCGCAGCCTTGATTTCATCGAGGCCTTGCGTGCCATCGGTGCCCGAGCCGGATAATATGACCCCGATCGCATACTGTTGCCGGTCATTGGCCAGGGAGCGCATAAAATGATCGATCGGCAAATGTGGCCCGAAGGCGCTGCGTGGAAGAATCTGCAGGATGCCGCGACTGACGGTCATGCTTTTATTCGGGGGAATTATGTAGACGTGGTTCGGTCGAATGGCCATGCCGTGCGTCGCTTCGAGAACCGGCAGCTTGGTCGACTTCGACAGAATATCGCTCAGGGTGCTTTCGTGATCAGGAGACAGATGCTGCACGAGGACAAAAGCCATCCCAGTATCAATGGGCAGAGCTTTTAAAAGTTCTGCGAAGGCCTCAAGTCCTCCGGCAGAAGCGCCTATGCCAACAATCGGAAATGTCGAGCTGCCGTGCTCAACAGTTTCAACGACCCTAGGCCCAGCCTGTTTTCGTCTGGCTTTCAAAGTTACATCCTGTCAGTTCATCACGGTCAATCAATCGAACAACTCGATGTCAACGCCGCGATGGTGTAGTCCAGTGTAAATTACGCAGTTCAGTGCGACTTCTCTTGGAATACACGCGCCAGAAGCTAACTTTTGAGATAGAGAAAGAGTGTGTATCTCTTTCCCGACCGTCTGTAAAGCAATAATTGGCTAATTTTTTTATGGGCTTGTCGTTTCTTCACGAACCGACACTTTAAGGCCCATTTTTACTCACTCGGAGCCACCATAATGGGAGCCGACTTCTGCGACAGAGTAAAAAACCGTCAGTGGGAACCAATAAACACTTCGGCGTGTTATCTCATTCACGGACAATTGCACCCGTCATCCACGGCGATGCAATGCCTCAGAAAAAGCAGCGCAGCAGTATAAGGAGACTTCCAATAATGAAGGGATTTTTTGTTTACTTGTCGAGAAAGAAAAATGTAAATGGCGTTGTGAAAAATTCTGCGACGCTGTGGAAAGCCGTTCCAGTCGAAGATGTCCGAAACTGGCTTGCAACAACCGGCGAGTCACCGCAGGTCGCATTGGATCTTCAAAGAGAACAGTATAGAAGCAAGCTGCAGCGCAAAGAGTCCGTTCCTCTCCTCGTTGGATCTACAGACGGGCCGATGGCGTCCGGACAAAGAACCAGATTTGTTGCGGTATAAAGATTATGTCAGACTCGAAAACCAGAATACACGCAAGCGTATCGGGAGTTCGAATCCCCCTGTCCGCCAACGGCCTTTGAATAAAAAACGCCGCGGTCAGCGGCGCTTTTTTGATCAACTGCCAAGTGAATCCGGTCTCGGCTGCCCGGTGCCTAACAGCGAACTGGTTGTGACCTATTCATTGCTCATTTCGACTATCTTTTAAGTATAGCGCGAAAGGATTTAGAAAAGGCTAATGCAAGAAACTGAAAAAAGCGCCGCATCCGCGGCGCTTTTGTGTTTGAATTCTCGTATTAAGCCTTATTCAGCGTCCCGGCGGACGCGGGCCCGGTTTTGGCCTATTCATGATTTTATCCTTTCATTTCTATTTGCTGGGTTCCTAATCCTAACGCAGAAGTATTTATAAAGGGTTATGATCACCGCAAGGACCTGAAATCAGGGCCAAACGGACACAGAGATGTTATCTAGGCGACCTGTCTTAAAGGGAGTGAGGAATTGAGCTTTTCCGTCGGCGACATTGCTATTGCAGATCCCGTTTTTCTGGCGCCGATGTCAGGTGTTACGGACCTGCCTTTCCGACGGCTGGTGAAGCGTTATGGGGCGGGTCTGGTATTTTCCGAGATGATTGCCAGCCGTCCGATGATCGAGGACTATCGCCGTTCGCCGGTGATCGACCGACGCTACGCCGAGGAGTTTCCAATGGTCGTGCAACTGGCCGGGTGCGAACCGGAGATGGTCGCCGAAGCCGCGCGCCTGAATGTAGACCGTGGCGCGGCTATCATCGACATCAATTTCGGTTGCCCGGTAAAAAAGGTCGTTAACAATTTCGCCGGATCCGCCCTGATGAAGGACGAAAAGCTGGCGACGCGGATCATGGAAGAAACGGTAAAGGCCGTAAAGGTGCCGGTTACGGTCAAAATGCGTCTGGGCTGGGATGAAAACAACCTCAATGCGCCGCGCCTTGCGAAGGTCGCCGAGGACGTCGGCATTAAAATGATCACCGTTCACGGACGCACGCGTTGCCAGATGTACAAGGGCATTGCCGACTGGCGCGCTGTCCGCACCGTGAAAGAAACCGTGAAAATACCGGTCATCGTCAACGGGGACGTAAATTCGCCGCAGGATGCCGCACGCGCCTTGCGTGAGTCGGGAGCCGACGGTGTAATGATCGGCCGCGGCGCTTACGGACGGCCATGGATCGTCCGACAGACCATAGATTTTCTGCGTAACGGTGTCCTGATCGCCGCACCGGGCCTGCGCGAAATATCGGAGCTGGTGCAGGAGCATTACAACGCCATACTCGCGCATTACGGCATTCACACAGGTGTCGGAGTCGCGCGCAAGCACATCGGCTGGTACTGCCGCGGCCTGCCGGAATCGGATTCATTGCGGGCGGAGATTAACCGGATGAATGATCCCGCGCATGTGCGAGAAAGATTGAAAAATTATTTCGACGGCATACCGGCCTGACTGATCAGCCTTCCTGCGCTGTCAGCCATTCCGTTTCATGGAATTCGAGATCTTTCAGTACCTGATCGTATTGGCTCTGCGCCTCCGCGATCTTCTTGCCGTCGCCGTTGTAAAAACCCGGCGCCGCCATCATATCCTCGAGGCGCTTCTTTTCCTGCTCGAGTTGCATCACCTTCTTTTCCGCCGCGTCGGCACTCTTTTGTTTCCCCTTCGGAGAAGACTCTGAAACCGACGGTAAAGTGGCCTCGCCGCCCTTTTTCTCCTTCTCGCCCTTGCGCTCTTCGCGGCGCGACTGGATGGTGAACTTGCGGTAGTCCTCAAGGTCGCCGTCGAAATCCATGCAGGTGCCGTCCTTAACCAGCCACAAGCGATCTGCAACGCGCTCCACCATGGTCGGGTCGTGGCTGACAATGACGATGGCGCCTTCATAGTCGTTCAGCGCCTGCACCAGCGCCTCGCGCGCATCGATGTCAAGGTGGTTGGTGGGTTCGTCCAGCAGCAGTAGATGGGGTGCATCGAAGCTCATGAAGGCAAACAGCAGCCGCGCTTTCTCCCCGCCGCTCAACGCGCCGATCTTGTTGTCAGCCAGAGTCTTGGAGAATCCGAACGCACCGAGTTTTGCCCGCACGACCGGCTCCTTCACGTCGGGATTCTGCTTGCGCATGATTTCCCGCATTTCCTCGTACGGGGTCGAGTCGAGATTCAGCTCCTCGGTCTGGTGTTGCGAGAAATAGCCGATCCGCAGCTTGCCGGAGCGGAAAATTTCGCCTTTCATCACGCCGAGCTTGCCGGCGATCAGCTTGATCAGCGTTGACTTGCCGTTGCCGTTCGCGCCGAGCAGGGCGATGCGGTCGTCGCGGTCTATGTTTTCATGTATGCGGCGCAGAACCGGCCTGCCCTCGGTATAACCGACATCGGCTTTATTGATGGAGATCATGGGCGAGGCGATCTTGTCCGGGCTCGGGAACTTGAACTGCACGGCGCGGTCGGCGATGACGGCGTCAACGATATCCATTTTCTGCAGCGCCTTCAGGCGGCTCTGCGCCTGCGTGGCCTTGGTCCCTGCGCGGAAGCGGTCAACGAATTTCTGCATATGCGCGCGCTGCGCCGCCTGTTTCTCGTGCATCTTCTGCTGCAGGCCGAGGCGCATGGCGCGCTCGCGCTCGAACGTGTCGTAGTTGCCCGTGTACAGAGTCAGTTTCTGCTTGTCGACATGCACCACATGGTCGATGCACTTGTTCAGCAGATCGCGGTCGTGCGAGATAATCAGCAGCGTATGCGGATAAGCTGCGAGATAGGCTTCCAGCCACATAATCGCCTCGAGATCGAGGTGGTTGGTGGGTTCGTCCAATAACAAAACCTCCGGCTCAACGAACAAGGCCGCGGCCAGCGCGACCCGCATGCGCCAGCCGCCGCTGAACGAGGAAAAGGGTTCCTGCAATTGATGTTCCTTGAAACCGAGGCCGGTCAAAAGCGTCGCCGCCCTGGCCGGCGCCGCATAGGCATCGAGATCAGACAGGCGCTGGTAGATTTCGGCTATTTTGTTGGGATCCTGTTCCGTCTCTGCAGCCTTCCACAATGCGGTTACTTCCGCATCCGCAGCCAGCACCATGTCGATCAGGGGCGTATCCGTCTCAGGAATGTCCTGCCGCACCCAGCCCAGCCGCTGGCGCGCCGTCATACTGACAGTGCCACCGTCTGGATGCAGCTCCCCGGCGATCAGCTTGAATAGCGTCGTCTTGCCGGCACCGTTCATGCCGACGATCCCCGCCTTCCAGCCGTCCATGATATTCACGCTGCAGTTATCGAGGATGGTGCGGGCGCCAATTTTGTATGTAAGATTTGAAACAGTCAGCATAAGGTCGCAATACTCCTGGCGAGAACTTATGCATAAAATAGAACAAATGGACTAAGAATCAGTGGCTAATTTAATTTATTACCATAATGTTCTGCTGCGCCGATCGAGGTGAGAATATCGCCGAACGGCATCTATTCGATGCACCGAACCGGATTAGGAAATAGACTTCAACTTCCCGCCGCTGTAGCGCGACAGCGTGCTCGCCATAGCCACTTCATATTTTTCATCCAGAGTGGCATTGGAATGGACGTCCATCAGCAATTCGCGAATAAGGCCGTCATGGATACCGTAGATGACGCCGTGAACGCGTACGTTCTGTTCCCGGGCCCAGGCTTCCTGCATGACGGTCGTCAGCGTGACGCTGCGGACCTGGTCGATGACATTCATCTCGCACAGGGCGTCCCACCGGTGTTCAGTCTTGATATCGTTGAACTCGCCGGCCCGACGCTTGTAGGCTTCCTGAACGATCCGCAGCCAGTTATCGGCGAGGCCGATCTTATGATCGTTGATGGCGGCATGGATGCCCGAGCAGCCGTAATGACCGCAGACAATTACATGCTTGATCTTGAGAATATCGATCGCGAACTGGATCACTGACAGGCAATTGAGATCGCTATGGACGACAAGGTTGGCCACGTTGCGGTGGACGAACACTTCCCCGGGCAGCAGGCCTACAATTTGGTTTGCGGGAACGCGGCTATCGGAGCATCCGATCCACAGATACTCAGGCGATTGCTGCACGCACAGCTTGCGGAAGAAATCGGGGTCATCGCGCTTGATGCGCGCCGCCCACTCGGCATTGTTGCGGATCAGGTTTTGCAGTGAACTCTCGGTCATGGCGCTTTTTTAACGGCAAAGCAGAGCTGCTGCAAAGAATTTGTCGCCCGCTATTCCCATAAGCTTTGCATCGATTTCGGAATTCTTTTTGGCGCCCGCAATGATAAACTACAAACAGGGTTATTGATTCTCCTCCTCCCGCCTTCCTGAACACAGGAGTTCAACATGTCAGCGCTGAAGCAAACAATGTATGTGTTTGCCACTCTCTTTTCCCTGTTCCTTCTCGCGAGTTGCGGCGAAGGCTACGAAAAGCAGCCGTATCACGGCGTTCCTTACGACGGCGATCGAACGGCAGGCTCCGGCGTCGAATACGTAATTGCGCATATGGCGCCAGCAAAAGAGGTGGACACCACGCCACAGGAGAAAGCACCGGAGCCCGCCAAGGCTGAGGAAAAGCCTGCGGAAGCTGTCGCTCCAGCACCGGAGCCGACGCCCGCACCGCCCATTGAGGAGAAAAAGGGCGACGCTGTCTTTCATAAGGCAGTCGTTAAGTAAGTTTAGCACCCACGTTTTAAAAAAGAGGCCCAGACGGGTCTCTTTTTTTATTTGAAATCAATAGGTTAAAGGATTATCAAAAATTTTAGCAGAAATTAACCCCGGGTTAACTTTTGCGGGCCTATTTTGTTTACATAAAAACGAAATAGTTTCGTTTATTTTTGAAGTAATCCGGACTGAAAAATCAGCCGGCCAGGTGAGTAAAACGGAGGCGTAAAATGGGTGGTGCAATTGTAACTGACGTCCTGAAGGACGCAACCAAGGACGCGGTAAAGGACGCAACGAAAGATGCCGTCAAGGATGCGACCAAGGACGCGGTAAAAGACGCAACGAAAGATGCCGTCAAGGATGCGACCAAGGACGCGGTAAAGGACGCAACGAAAGATGCCGTCAAGGACGCGACCAAAGATGCGACTAAGGACGCTACGAAGGACGCAACCAAGGATGCGACCAAAGACGCTACCAAGGATGCGACCAAAGACGCGACTAAGGATGCCACGAAAGACGCTACTAAGGATGCAACCAAGGATGCGACGAAGAGCACCGCAAGTCGCCTTCGTACCGCTGGCGGATTAGCGCGTGATTTCACGCTAGGTGCGTCCAAAGTCATTTCCAACCTTCCCGTGGTCGGTCCCTTCCTGAAAACCCTTGGCGTAGGCGGCGGTCTGTATGAACTCGGGAAATACATCTTCTCCTCGCACGGCGAGCCGGAGAAGCCGGAAGGCGCGACCCAAATCAAGGGACAAGACGGAAAAATGCACGACGTCCGTCCGATCTCTCCCGAAGAAGCCAAGACACGCAAGCCGGACGACTTCGCAAAAGACGAGAACGGCAATCCGGCCAAGGATCCGAATGGCAATCCTTATGTTTACTACGACCCAAAAGATCCCAACGAAACGCACCACGATTTCGGGTTTGTCGACACCGCGATTAAATGGATCGCGGATATCGAGAAGAACCCCAGCATCGCGCCCTTCGCTCCTTATATAAATATGGGCATTGCCGCGCTAGCGGTAGGCGCACTGGGATCCATGTTCAACTCCACGCTCGGACTTCTGATGGGTATCGCGGTCGCTGCCCTCATGTTCTTCAAAGGCAATGACTTCATCAAAGATCGGGCGGCCGCAATCGACAGTCACGATGAATGGAAAGCCAAACATTATTTCAATCCCTCGGCTCAGGGAACGCAGACTAACCAGTCCGAAACCACGACAACGACCGTTCCGCAGAATAAACCGGCTGTGGCGACGCCGTCGCCGTAACGATAAAGAAAACTTTTAAAAACAGGTGAGTGAAAAAATGCCCGGCGATGATGATATTTTCGATCCAGCAAACCTCCGTAAGGCGTTTAAGGAGCAGACGTCCAAGCTGACCGACGACCAATTGCGCGATTACGTCCGCAAGAGCCTTACCGATGAGGACATAAAGAAAACGTTGATGGCGGCAATTCCGGACCTGATGGAAGATGCAAAAAAGTCGGGCAAATACAGTCCGGCTGAGCTTGAAAAGTACAAAAATCAGCTGGTTACGGCATTCTCGAAGCCTGAAGTCATTAATTCTACGCGTGAAAAGATTGTAAACGACCCGCGGACACTCGCCCGCCTGAAGGAAGCTCTGGCCAACCCGACGGACGAAAATATAAGAAAGATGCACGACGAACTTCAGAAGTCGTGGAAGGTCGCCATCGCCAACGCTGTTCTTCAAGGGTGCAACAAAGGTTACGTCGATGCCGGTTTCTGGGGCATCACTGCCGGCGCCCAATTCTCAGTCGAAGCCCTGGGTAGCACGTCGCGACTAGCCAAATTCCTTAGTCTCGGCCGCGCGACGCCGGGCGTTGCCGTTGGCGTGGCAATCGTAGAGGGCCTGTTCGCCGCAAAAGATTTTCGTGACGGCCATGCCGAGGAAGGCGCCAAGAAACTGGGCGGCAGCATCGGCGGCCTCGCCGGCACGTTGGCAGCCGGTGCGGCAACGGTCGGCGTTCTCGCCACCGCCCCGGGCTGGGTTCCGGTTGCGGTCGCCGGCGCCATCGGTGTCGCCTGCTATTATGAAGGCCGCGCGATTGGTCAAGGCGTTTACGCGATATACGAAACGCACAAGATATACAAGGAACTCGACGAAAAATATCAGCCCGACCCGACGCGCTTCTCGAACCTCAAGCCGCAGATCGCCTGCATGCTGGTCCAGAACCCGGAACTGCGCAAGCAATTCGCCGCCATGGGCGTCAAGACCGTCCCGACAAATAATCCGGGCACTGAAAACTGGATCAACATCGACAACTTTGCCGCCGCGATGGTGGACCCGAAAATCGGTGAAGCTGTCACTGCCAAGCTGCGCGACTACCTGAACCAGAAGAAAGCCGGTTACGAGAAGATACGGGACGACAACGATCACTGGTACGAAAGCCGCTACTTCTGCTTTACGGACCATCAGCGCGACGAACAGCAAAAATACGAGCTCAATAAGATGTGGGCGCGTGAGATGAATTCCGCACTAATCGAGGTCGACGGCTTTCGTGGAGCAACGAGAAAGCAACTAGCGGACAAAGCCGAGGCTGCCGCAAAAGCGCGCGCCGATCTGCAAAAACATCTCGAGCCTTTCAACAAACTCGATGCGGGCGTCAAAGCGTGCATCATCGCGAGTCTCGAGAAAAACTATCCGGACTACAAGGCGAAGAACGGCGACAAGGCCATGGATCACGACATGTATCTGATGGCCAACGAAGCCGCGATTGCCGAAAAGCCGGATGTCCTCAAGATATTCCAGGAGGCGAACGAAAAAATAAAATACGTCGCCGCTCAGCAACTTGATGAATGGAAGCAAAAACACGCCAGTGCGACGCAAGCCGAATTGAATCATCAGAAGGATGCTTTGGAGAAGGCGTTGCGCGAAGAATCCCTGAACAGCCCGCAATCGTTCCAGGCGAAGTTTGATCACTATAAGCAGCTGGAAGCGCAAAAGGCTGAAACCAAGCCGGAAACGAAACCCGAAGCCAGAACCGCGTTCACAAATCAGGCTTCAATTTCGACAACGACGGCTCCGGTCCAATCAGTATCGACCGAAACACCTGCCCCGCAGCAGACCGAGGAAGCTGCCCCGGTGTCTTCGGGCGGAATTTTCTCAACGCTGACAAATGCGTTCCGCGCCGCGGCCGCTTGCAAAGGCAATATACTCGAGAAAGCCATGACTTTCCTTTCGGCGCTGTTTAGTTCGGCGGCTAGCGGCGAGACCGACACGCGGACGACGACGGCTCCGACGCGGCAGATGGTCACTGGAAATATGCAGCCGCGTACTTTAATGGTCTGATATATTTTTCGTAACATTTTGGCATCGGCCGGAAAATATTGGTTTTCCGGCCGATATTCTTGCATATTTGCATATTCAACTTGGTTTCATATATAGTCGCCAAACAAATGCGCATATCAAAGACGCGGAGAGTTTGAGTTAGCTGTGTCTGAAAACGGCGACAGCGGGGGAGACAGTTCAGGAAAAGACGGGGGCAGCCGCTTCCATCTGCCTCATTTGACGCGACGTGGAAAAATCGTCGGCCTCACCGCCGCTTTCGGCGTTGCCGCTCTTACCGCAATATTTGCCGAAGAGAAAATTTACTCTCGCCTGCAGCATATAATATTCGGGCGCGCGGCGAAGAACGCACAGCCTAAAACGGTTCCTGCCGACGTCAAGGCTCCGACCGTAAAAG
This sequence comes from Patescibacteria group bacterium, assembly GCA_035494535.1. Lineage (GTDB taxonomy): Bacteria > Pseudomonadota > Alphaproteobacteria > Micavibrionales > Micavibrionaceae > JACQIJ01. The sequence continues at coordinate 9,555 of DATJGZ010000265.1, forward strand.
CGCCGGACGGTCCCTATGACCGTCGCAATGGCTACACCGACATCGATGAATACAGCCAGCGGCTAGCGGATCATGGTTATCCCCTCACCGCCTATGCAAGCGCCGAGCCGCAAAGCGTGGTAGGCGTCAAAATATATCCGCCTTATAGAGAAAAAGCGCAAACAGGACTCCGTATAGTGACAACCGAGGGCGGACGGCCTGTTTATACCAGCGTCTTCCCTCGCAAGGTTTACAAGGACTACGATTCTATTCCGCCTATCCTGGCCAAAAGCCTGCAATTCGCCGAAAATAAGGAGCTGCTGAAAGATCATCCACCCACTTGGAACCCGGCCGTGGAATGGGACCGGTTTGCGCGGGCAGCCGCCGGTCAGGCCCACGTCATCAAGGATAAATCAGGGGGATCGACGCTTGAGACGCAGCGCCAGAAATATCAGCATTCTGAAGGCGGCGTCACGAAGTCCGCCGGGGACAAGATCACGCAAATTTTCTCGGCTTCGGCCGAGGCTACACTCACCGACAGTCCGGCGCAACAAAGCACGCTTGATTACATGAACTCAGTTCCTTTTGCGTCGTATCCCGGGTACGGCGAGGTGAATGGATTTGCGGACGGGCTCGAAGTCTGGTTCGGGGAGGATTTCGACAATGTGAACCGTCTCCTCCTGCTCGATCAAAGCAAGCTTAATGACGAGGAGCTCGCTCAGGTCGCCAAAGTGTATCGAGAGGCATTCAGTCTTGCGATGGCGGTCAAGAAGCCGAGTGATTTTCTTGTCAAGCATCGCGCGTCTTTACAGCAACGACTGGATAGCTACCTGCCAATCCTGGTCAAAGAAGGAATCATCACGCAGCGTTTTGCCACCGCCGTGAAAGCGGCGAAAGTCGTATACGCCGATCCATCGCATATCAAAGCCGGCAACATCATGCCGGACAAGGCGGTTCAGTCGATGCGGCTTGAACTCCTGAACCTAATGCCTGTTCCCGATGGCCTGTACGGGCTTGATCGCCGGGATATCGACGTTACGACGACGGAAGATCCCGGCCTTAATCGCGGGCTCGCCACTGCGATGGATATTCTCACCGATCCCACCCGGAACACAGCCGCAGGATTCACCGGATATCAGTTGCTGCCGCCCGGCGCGGGCAAAGACATTCATCTTGCCGCGACGATTATGGAGCGCTTGCCGGACGGTCATTCCGTCATACGCGGTCAAATGGATAATTTCGCGGGACCGTTCAATATCAATGAGGGGAGTAGACTTCAGCTCGGCTCAACCTCAAAAGTCCTTACGACATATTCATATCTGGATATAGCCGAGGATATATACAACAAGTATACAAGCGACCCTGCGAAGTTTTTCAGCAGAAGCTTCAATCCCAATGACGCCATTGCAATCTGGGCGCAAGGCTACCTGTCGCAACCCGGCGCGGATAAATCTTATAAGGGATTCATACACGCAGCGATGCAGCGCAAATACTCCGGCAACCCTGGAGAAGTTTTCTATACGGCGGGCGGCCAGCATGTTTTCGAGAATTTCGAACGTAACGAGAACTTTCAGGAATATACCGTCGAACAGGCGCTGGTTCATTCGGTGAATCTCTGTTTTATCCGAATCATGCGCGATGTCGAGAATTACATGATCGACGAAAAGATGCATATCGACACCGGACCGAACGGTATCTACCGCGACCTCGACAGCTCGTTGCGAAAAACATATCTCGAGCGCTTTGCCGCTTTCGAAGGAGGACAGTTTCTCGGCCGCGCATGGCAGGAGCAGAGCGGATTATCTCCCGATCAGGTTGCCGATATGCTGTCCACGAAGGCGGGCCACAAACCTGCAGCACTTGCGGTCATTTACAAAGCCACTCATCCGTCGGGCACGTCGGAAGGACTTAAGAATTTTATCGTCGCCCACGGCGGCGGATCTGAAAAACAGGATTTTAGCAAATATGAATCCTACGGACCGGAGCGCTACAGCCTCAATGACCTCATATACCTCACCGGGCTCAAGAACCCCTTCGATTACTGGCTCGCCGCTTATAAAACGCAGCACCCTGATGCCACGAGGCAGGACGCCATCAAGGCGGCAACCGAACTCAGGGCTGACGGCAGTTCTGTCGTATTTGAAATGTACAGCTGGATGCTGGAGCCGAAGAATCTAACCGATGGCAAGATCAAGCGGCAGAACCTCAATATCCAGACAATGCTCGAGCGGGAGGCGTTCGAATACATACGCCAGCAATGGGTCAGGATCGGCTATCCGTTCGATGATATAGTTGCATCGTATGCATCTGCGATCGGCGTTTCAGGTAATACGCCGAAAGCGCTAGGTGTGGTCATGGGCATTGTGGGCAGCGGCGGCCTGCGTTCGGAGCCCATCCGATTCACCGACTTCGTCATGGCACGCGGTACACCGTACGCAAGATACCACCATATCCAGATGGCAGATCCAATCCGCGTGATGTCGCCGGAGATCGCCGGCGAACTGAAGAACGCCATGATCGGCGTTGTCGAGGAAGGAACGGCGCGACGGGCCGCCCACTCCATCACGCTTGATAACGGTCATGTTCTCACCATTTACGGGAAAACCGGCACGGGCGACAACCGGGAGGGCGACGACGTGAAGAACCGCACAGCCACTTTCATGTTCAATATCGACGATCGTTTTTATGGAACGGTGCTGGCTTATGTCGACGGCCCCGAAGCGGCCCATTACAAATTTACGAGCGCACTGGCGGCTCAATTATTCAAGATCATCGTTAATACGCCTGAGGTTAAGGAATACCTGAATCGGTCCTATGCCGTTTCTCCGGCTTTGAAGACGGCGGCGAACATGAATTCTCCGGTTGCCAATGCACCTCGCACGCTTGATCCGAGAACTCAGCCCCGCTGATTACTGAAAATATTCTCAATCTTCCGAATCGATTGGCCAATGCCATTCCTTACCGCAGGCAGACAGAATCCTACCCGTCGGAAATCCAGTTTCGTCGACTTCATAAATAGTGCCATTGTGTTCTAAAGCCATAATCCAATCCTCCGCTCGTCAATTAATTGTTACGTCATATCCGTAATTTTAAAAGTCTATATTGCTAGTTTAAGCAATATAAATACCCGAAATATAATCGCATAGCAAGATAATTCTTCCACTTTTTTAGTATAAATTAGAGTCGGCTCATAAATCGCGACGGATCCTTACTTATATATAGGCACGCCCGAACATGCGCCCGCGAGACCGATACCTTCCGTTATTCCCTTGTTTTCAACCGGAAAATCCAAAGTTGACATAGAATACAAACGTGTTTATGTCTTGGGCTGGCCATAAAAAAGGAAATAAATATGCCGCCGTCTGGGAATGCGGGAGAAACAACCGCGCATGAGTCCTCGGGTGGACTTGAAAGCTTTACCGCAAAATTCAACCGCATCGTTCGCAATGCGCGCGCCGCTCTTGTCTGGGAACGCGCATGGCCGCGAATCGTGCCGCCACTGGCGGTAACCGGCCTGTTCGCCTCCGCCTCCTGGTTCGGCGCATGGCAGCACCTTCCTCAGGGAACGCCTAGGCTGGTCGGTTTTCTGGCCAGTGTAGCCCTTCTCTGCGCGTCGCCGTTTCTGGTGAAGACAAAAAGTCCGCTGGTCACCCGTGACGAGGCGATCGAGCGCGTCGACCAGATCACCGGCACGCCGCGCCACGAAGCCAGACAATTCGCCGACCGCGCCGCAGGCGACGCGCCGGGCGACAAGGAGCTCTACGACCGCCAGCGCGAACGGGTCTGGGAAAAATGGGGCGACAAATTCCAGGCGGGCAAGCCGCACCCCAATATGAACACGCACGATCCGTTCAGGCTGCGTTTTGCCGTAGCGTTGCTGACGGCAGTCGCAGCAACCTTCGGCGCCGTCAACCACAATCTAGGAGACGGCCTGCGGGCGGCTTTCAACTGGGAAGCGCCTCCGGCCCCGCCGGCGCCATTGCCCAAAATCGAGGTGAAGGCGTGGACCACTTTGCCGGACGGCATCAGCGATCCGCCCCCCCTCTATCTGACGCAGGATACAAAGGACGACACGCAGGGCGGGGACAAGCTGCAAGCGCATAAAAACAGCAAGCTGACGGTGATTACTTTCGAAGAGGATGCGACGGTATCCGTCAATGGCCATGAGCTGCCGACAAAAGCGCTCGGCGACAAGAATAATACACAGACCAAGCAAACCTTCGAACATGACTTGACGCTGCCTGAAGGGCCGGTGGTTGTCACGGTCAGCAAGGGTGGCCGGCATCTTGACTGGCATATTAACGTGCTGCCTGACAGCGCGCCGTCGGCGTCGATTGTTGGTGTCAAACCCGATGAAAAGGACCCGCAGACGCTCAATCTCGACTACAAGCGCAAGGATGACTACGGCGTCAAAGACCAGACGGTCAAACTGGACCCGGTAGCCAAGCCGGATCCGAACGCGCGGCCGCTGCCATCGGCCAAGCTGCCGGAAATCAAGGTTCCCTGATTATTTATCGTTTCTAGAATTGCGGCGCCGGCGACTGCGATCCGGGCGGAACCGGCATGAAGTTCTGCTGCGGCGGCGGTTGTTGCTGCGGCTGGCCGCCGCCATTCTTGAGCAGGCGCTCGAGATACTGGCGCTCCTTCGGCGACAGATTGGGATTTTCGAGCTTCTGGCGGATTTCCTTCTGGATGTCCGCCGCACGGCTTTGCTGCTTTGAAGGGTCGATTTCAGGGTTGGTACCCGGAACAAGATGCCCGAGCGGATCACGATCCGCCTCGCCGCCGTTGCTGTTGTCCGAGCCCTTCCCTTGACCTTGTCCGGGTCCTTGCCCCGGCTTCATCATCTGCTGCTGCGCTTCCTGCAACGCCTTTAGCGCCGCATTCTGATCCGGAACGGCGCCGCCGGGCTGACCCTGACCGAGCTGTTGCGAGGCGTTACCCATATCCTGTGACGCCTGCCCCATCTTATCACTGGGCTGCATGCCGTTCTGCTGCATCTCCTTCATCATCTGATCGAGCTGCTGCTGCAGGTCGGACTGTTGCTGTCCGAGCTGCTGGCCGTCCTTCTGCATCTGCTCCATCATCTTTTGCAGTTGCTGGGCCATGTCCTGCGACTGCTGGTCGCCCTGTTGCATCTGCTGCATCATCTTCTTGATCTGATCAAGCAGGCTCTGTTCGTCCTGCTGCTGGTTGCCGCCCTGCTGGCCGCCTTGCTGACCGTTCTGTTGGCCATTTTGCTGCTGTTGTTGCTTTTTCTGCATCTGACTCAGCTGCTGCTGCACCTGGCTGAGCTTCTGCATGGCGTCCTTCGCCTCCTGCTCGGTCATTTGCTTGTTCTGCGACCTGTCGTCCTGCATCTGCTTCTGGGTGTCGCCAACATCCTTCTTCATCTGCCCTAGCTGCTGCTGGTTCGCTTGCGCATCTTTTTGCTGCTGCTGTGGGTCACCCTGTTGCTTGCCATCCTGCTTCTGGTCGCCCTGCTTCTGGTCGCCCTGCTTCTGGTCGCCCTGCTTCTGGTCGCCCTGCTTCTGGTCGCCCTGCTTCTGGTCGCCCTGCTTCTGGTCGCCCTGCTTCTGGTCGCCCTG
>DATJGZ010000266.1:0-13519 GCA_035494535.1 Patescibacteria group bacterium
GTGACGATCATGCCTTCCTGCAGGAAGTTGGCCGGATAACCGATAATATCACCAGAGATATTGATTTGATCATACGTGGTCTGGTTCATAAAATGGTGGCCGTCAGCATCCGTGTACATGAACTGATATTCATGCTGCTCGAGGCGTACCCGCTCGACCATCTCCTGAGTGCGGTAGCGCACGTTGTCCTTGTTGCCACCCTTGAGTGCGCGCATCTCGACCTGAATGACCGAGGCGCCTTTGCCGGGCTGCATGATTTCATGATGGGTCACGAGCCAGAGTTTGCCGTCCCGATCCATGACCTGACCTTTGCGCAGTGTAATCGCTTGTACTTTCATAGGCTTTACCTTGTGATTGAAGAGTCGAAAACCGGATTGCTTTATATACCGGACGGGGCTTCTTGTAAAATGGCCTGTCCGAGGGACTGAAGCCGGTCGCGGATATCCGAATCCTCGATGCCTTTGAGCGTATCAGCAAGGTAGTCCCGATCGGCGCCGGTCAAGGGTCGCAGGCGGCTGGGCAGGGCAGGAGGCTTCGCGTTTGCGGCGATGGGAACGAAGCGGATGGCCGAGACGAGCTGTTCGCCGAAAATCTGGTTTATCCGCTCGAGGATAAGGTCTTTGCGGTAGTGGAGGATCGTGGCGCTTGCGGGCGTTGCTGCGATATCCAGTGACGAAACGGTATTGCCATTCTTGCTGCGGATCGTACGTATTTTGACGGGCTGCGCTTTGTCCGCAAGATCCTGACCCACAATATCGGCCCAGCGGGTGACAAGCCGGCCGAGCATGATATATTTCCGGCTGAAAACCTGACCGGCAATGCGGGGAATGCTTTCTGATAGAAGGCGGGGACCGCTCATGGGGCACTCAACTTGCAGCAAAGTAATGTTATCACGAAGTCCAAGACAGTGACAGGTCGAGTTCCATCCCGCAACGTGAACAAACGAACTATCAACAGTTTCCGGAAGAACTTGTTGCGGTGGTACGACGAGAACCGTCGTGTATTGCCGTGGCGGGCGTTACCCGGCCGGAAAATCGATCCGTATTATGTCTGGCTTTCAGAAATAATGTTACAGCAGACGGTTGTCGCGGCGGTCATTCCCTACTTTCTGAAATTTATTCAGCACTGGCCGACTGTCCACGATCTTGCTGCCGCATCTAATGAAGATGTCATGGAAGCTTGGGCAGGGCTGGGCTATTACGCGCGCGCGCGCAACCTGCATAAGTGCGCAAAAGTTATTTCCACAAAATATCGCGGAAAATTTCCGGACAATGATGATGATTTGAAGATGTTGCCGGGGATCGGCGACTACACGTCAGCTGCTATCACTGCGATTGCTTTTGATGAGCCTGCTACCGTAGTCGATGGCAATGTCGAGAGGGTGGTCGCACGATGGTTCGGGATTGAAGAGCCGCTGCCGGCAGGAAAAAAAACTATTCGATTCCGCGCCGAGCAATTATCGAAGGATCGAACCGATCGGCCCGGAGATTTTGCGCAGGCAATGATGGATCTCGGTGCTACAATTTGCATTCCAAAGGCTCCCAGATGTGGCGGATGTCCAATCCGGGCGGGCTGCACCGCCTATTCTGCGGGGAATGCCAATGAGTTGCCGCGGCGGACGGTTAAGGCGCTCAAGCCTCAAAAATTTGGCTTCATCTACTGGATTTCAAATGAAAGCGGGCAGATATTATTTGAAAGGCGGCCGGCCAAAGGACTTTTGGGCGGAATGATTGGTTTGCCGACCTCGGAATGGGTCGAGTGGCAAAGAGGGAAGTTGCCTTGTCATCTGGATTTTGTGCAGAAACTTACCGCCGGAGAGACGCGCAATGATGAGCGCATATTTCACAGCTTTACACATTTCGATCTGGAGCTCGAAGCGCGTCGATTTTATCTAAAAAGGAACGATCGTCGCCTGGAGAAAAACATGTATTGGGTAGATGCTGAACAAATCCCTGGGCTGGGACTTCCAAGCGTTTTTAAAAAATTCGTAAATATTATGATCGATGGCGTTTGAAAGAACTCCGCTTGATGGACCAAGTCACTAAGGCGTATAATATAATTATAATTGCGGCTATGAGGAGCGGGGAGCGTTTGATGAAAAAGGGTAATCTCAGCCTTGTTTTAGGCGCTGTATTGTTAATTTGCTGCGCCGGGATTGCGACAGCGCAGCCTGCCCCCGATCCCACCCAAGGTGGACCGGAAATGCAGATGGACACCGCGCCTTCTGTCATGCCGAATGAAGCGCCTCCTGAACAAGCGCCTCCATTAGATGCTGCCCCAACTACGGACACCGCGGTAAAAGCAGCTAAGCCGGAAAAGCAACACGCGTTGGGGATCGGGTCGACGCATGATGCCCTCGATGATTATTCGTCCATCATTAAGGAAGAGCCGAAGACGGATGATCAAATCGATAAATACCAATTAACCACGATCCACAACCTGAGCAATCTTTATTGGGAATTGGGGATGGAGGATCTTAAGGATGACGAGGCTGTCGAAAGATATCTTTTCATCAATGACTGCGATCTTTACTTGAAGTACTCCCACAACGAGTTCGAGTGGAACAAGATCAAAGAGGCGACCAGAAAATATCTCGCCAAGAACATGGCCTTGTTTCCGACTAACTTTGAGATTCTTCTGCCGCTCGCCGTCGGCAAATACGATCAGGAGCGCGGGGAGTTCGATATCGAAGCTGAGTCACAGTTGAATAACGTCAAGAAGATGGACGTTGCGCCCAATTTCGGAGTTCCGGTTTGCCGATCAATGAACGAATGGAAAAGCTACCCGAAAAATATCATCCTGGTGTTAATCAGGCCGTTTACGCTTAAATCATTTCCCGCCAGTCCGGAGCTGGCAGATCTGTATATCAACCAGACCGCGGCGGACTATTCCAAAATACCGTTGCAGGAAGGTTTCGCCAGATATCAGCGTATTGCATTTCTGCGCCTGAAAGTTCATATCATCCAGTATCTCGAAACCGTCCTGTTTCGGACGCGCTGGAGGGCGGTTGTCGTCGGGCAGCTCGATGGGTACGAAATATATGCGGACCACGAGAAGTTCAAGCTTTTGTATGCCCAGAACATAAAGGACAACTTCGGCAAGCGGCATAAGCAGCACCATATTTCCAAGTCCGATATGGAGGCTGCTACACATCATACCGGTACTGCGGGAACTGGCGCGGGACCCGGCGAAAATGATACGACCTCGGAAGATAATTCCAGTGAGGTTGATACAAGTGAGGGCATCACGGGAACCGGCGTCGATCCGGGTGGGATGGGAACTGCGCCGACTAACAGTGACTCTCCGGATGTCGGGGAAGTGGTCACGCCCGGAGGCAAGAAACCTGATGCCGAGTCGCAATAACAAAGGGCCGGAGCACCAGCTTATGGTCGCTTGCGTATGATTTCGATGCCGACGGAGTCTACGAAATCATAGACTGTCGTCTTCTCGACGCGTACTTTTACTTCACTCACGCGACCGTCCTGCAGGCAAAGCGCTGCAATATGCTCTGCCAGTGTTTCAACGAGGTTGATATGGCCGCGCGCAGCCAGCTGGCGCGCGCCTGAGACGATTGGGTCATATGAGACGGTTTTTTTAATATCGTCCGCGCCCCAGTCCCGATTGTCAGCGATCACGGCCTCAATATTTATAATGACCGGCTGCTTGCGGTTTTTTTCATGCTCCAGCACGCCGATCATCATGTCGACGCGCATATCGCGGATGATGATCCGGGTGGTCATTGCAGCGTTGCTTTGCCGCCGGTCTGTGCCCTGACTTTCTGGCGGAGATTGTCGATGGGCAGCATCCGGCCCTTGTCGCGGTAGTGCCAGAAGGTCCAGCCGTTGCATGACGGGGCACCTTGTAATGCGGCGCCGACCTTATGAATTGAACCGCGATAAGTGTTCGCAATCAGGTTGCCGTCAGCGGCCACTTTGGCTGCGTGATGGCCATCTGCATCGGTCAGCACCATTCCGGGCTTAATCAGGCCTTGTTCAATAAGCGTTCCGAACGGAATGCGTGGCTCCTCCCGTTTTGAAGGTGTATGGAGAATTTCGGCTTCGCCGATATTCCTGATCGCCTTGATGCGGGCGGTGGCAGCTTCCCGATAGTTTTTCTCGCGCTCAATGCCGATAAAATTCCGACCGAGTTTTTTTGCGACGGCGCCGGTGGTGCCGGTGCCAAAGAAGGGATCGAGCACCAGATCGCCCGGATTGGTCGATGACATTATAACGCGATAGAGGAGGGCCTCCGGTTTTTGTGTGGGGTGCGCCTTGTTGCCGTCGGCGTCCTTCAGACGTTCACCGCCGGTGCAAAGGGGAATAACCCAGTCGGACCGCATCTGGAGGTCCTCATTGAGGCCCTTCATCGCGTCATAATTGAAGCGGTATTTCGAATTTTTAGATTTTGCCGCCCAGATGAGCGTTTCGTGAGCATTGGTAAACCGACGGCCGCGGAAATTAGGCATGGGGTTGGTTTTACGCCAGACGATGTCGTTGAGGATCCAGTATCCGAGGTCCTGAAGGATCGCGCCCACCCTAAAAATGTTATGGTAGCTGCCAATGACCCAGAGCGAGCCGTCCGGCTTAAGCGTATGGCGTGCCGCCTCAAGCCATTGCCGCGTAAATTTATCGTAGTGTTCCAGTGATCCAAATTTATCCCAATCGTTATCCACAGCATCCACCAGGCTGTTATTTGGGCGGTGCAGGTCACCGCCAAGCTGGAGATTGTAGGGGGGGTCGGCGAATACCATATCCGCACAACTTGCGGGAAGGGCCTTCATAGCCTCGATGCAGTCGCCGCTCAGAATGGAATTCAATGGTATATTTTCAAGTTTTTTCTGCATCTTGCGGCGTGACATTGATGTTACCTCTGAGGTTTGAAGACGCATCATGAGTCAAAGCCGAATCGGCGTCAAGAAAAAATCGCGATTCCATAAGCAGAGTCAAATAATTGTATGCGAGTCTTAAACTAATTTATTATTTTGTACCATTATAAAAAGCTTGCATATCCAAGGCGGTAGATATAAATTACGGAAAATAATTCGGTGTTAAATGTGAAAACTGACAACGAAAATACCCAACTGCCGGATGCTTCTATGGGCGCCAAAGCAGAAGATGTCCGTGAAATTTATATCGTTGAGCACAGGGTCTATGACAGGCAGGGCAGTCTCGCTGGTCAGACTATTGATATGCGCAATCCGCTCGGGGACTTCAGGCAGGATGTTCCAGGAGTTAATGTCCCGCACGTGCCGCGCCTGCGCGATATCTTTAACATCCATTTTCTGACGACCGGCTGGAATGCGATGATGACCGCCAGTGTGCTGCTCACCGGGACCGTACCGTCCATAGCACAAAATTTCTCGAGCTTTGACGTAAGCGATTGGCCGAGGGGTGTTATCGTTGGCTTAGGGCTGTTATTCACAGCCTCTAGCGGCATTGAATGGATACGCGGGATCGGGAAAAGCTCACGGCATTTGGGCGTGCCGTCGATATTCTGAGATAAATTTCTGTGAACATGAAAAATCTTGCGTAATCTCGGCTCCTCGAGTATATTACGGAAAATAATTGGGAGGGGCGATGATTTCTGGTGGAACTTCCGGAAGTGCACAGGCGGCGTGGGAAAAATTCGTTCCCATGACGCGCGAGCAAGCCGAAGAAATTCTCAAGCGGGACATGCCCCTGGATACCACCGTCTCGCTCACGGTGAGGGAAGACGGTCGGGGCAGGATTGCCATCAAATCAAAAGATATAGATGAATCGAGATCTTTTAACCTGGTTGATCATGCCCTACATTCCGGTTGCATGGAGCTTAACAGTGACGGTGCCAAAGGTAAGGGGCTCGGTCGCCATATCATGCGAAATGAAATAGAATTTTTTCGTGCCTGTGGGGTAAAAAAATTCAATATCTACGCCGCGCTCACGAACGGCGGTTATACATGGGCTCGGCTGGGCTTCGTGCCTGAAAGTACGGCGGGTTTTGCGGGCACGGTGAAAACGCGCGTCGAGAAGCTGTCGCCTCTATTAACGACCGAAGAAAAGGAAACCTTGGCTGATATAGCGAAATTTCGCAGCACCAAGGATATTTGGCGGCTTGCCGATCTGAAGGTCGATATGCGTGAACGGCTTACTAGCGTGTTCAAAAAGGCGGCCGAGGGGGACGTGCAGGCCAGATATCTCACTTCGGCAATTGAGGATATGAACGGCGATATCGAGACACAGTTAAGAAGCAAAAAGGAGCTTATGATCGGCAGGTTGCTGCTCACCGGTACAAGCTGGGATGGGAATCTATTTTTCGACGACAAAGAGCAGATGGCGCGAGTCGAGAATTACGTTGGCGGATGGATAGGTATTCCCGGTGCGCAACAACCGCCGGAAGCGATGAACGACAATGACCCGAAGAATTCGGTGCAGACAACACCAGAGGCGCGCCGGTCGCAGGCAGCTACTTTCACGAAAGTCGCGGAGTTCGTCGACCGATGCCTTATCAGGCTAGGGCTCTGACTAATCGCCTTCGATCGGCTTGGCCTGACTGAAATTCAGCTCACCCTGTATCCGCGAAAATGTCAGGCGGTGATGGACTGTCAATCCGTGGATCTTGATGGCCTGAAGGTGCTCTTTGGTCGGATAGCCGACGTTCGTAATCCATCCATATTGTGGATGCTCTTCATGCAGCTCTTTCATCAGCCGGTCGCGTTCGACCTTGGCGATGATCGAAGCCGCCGCAATTGACAGCGACTTGCCGTCACCGCCGACGATGGCAGTCGCGGGGCAGGGAAGCTCCTTCGGCGTGAACTTGCCATCCACCAGCGCATGATCGGGACAGATTGAAAAGGCACGGATCATTTCCGAGCAAGCCCGGCGCATGGCCAGCAGACTGGCGTGATGGATATTGATTGTGTCGATCTCATCCTTGGTTGCATGGGCAACGCCAAAGCATGAATGCTCGCGAATGGGGTCATAGAGCGCCTCACGTTCTTCCAGCGTCAGTTTTTTACTGTCTGTGACTTTTGACCAGAATCGTTTGCCGCGGTGTTGCTCCGGGATATGGACGCAGGCGGCCGTAACCGGTCCGGCGAGCGGCGCCCTTCCGACCTCGTCCATACCGCAGACGATACCGGTCAGTTGCTTCTCGTATTTTAAAGCATTTCTCATGGCAGCTACTTTCAGGCTGCCAGACTTTTATTAACGATCTCGTAAACGTCGGGCGAAAGTTTGGGTGCCGAAGCAATCCGCTGCATATGTTTTTTCATCAGCGCCTGCCGGTCGGGCGTGTACCTTTTCCATTCCCGGAATGGGGTCATCATCCGCGCGGCGATCTGCGGGTTGATGCCATTCAGTTCGATAATGCCGTCGGCTAAAAACTCATAACCCGCACCACTAGCTGTATGGAAGCAGACAGGGTTACTGATGCCGAAGGCGGCATAAAGCGAGCGGACACGGTTCGGATTCTTCATATTGAACGCGACGTGCGATTTCAGCGCCTTGACGTCCTGAACTGTCTGCGCCCGCACGGCGCCCGCTTGCAGCGCAAACCACTTGTCGATCACAAGGGGATACGCTTCGAAGCGCCTGAAGAAGTCTGCCAAGGCTTCGGCACGTTCTTTGGTATCGGAATCCGCGACAACCGCCAGCGCCGCTACGCGATCGGTCATGTTGCTGGCTGAATCGTACTGCTTTTTGGCGCGGCCCGTACCGTCAAGAATACGCAGAACGACATTCTTCAGTGCGCGCCGAGAACGCGCCGCGAAGTCTGCCGAGAACTTCTGATCGACTAATGATTCATATATTTTCTCCAGTCTGTCGCCGAACTTATCGGCGATGGCCCTGATAGCAGTCTGTCGGGCATTATAAATGGCGCCCGGATCGACGGATGTGCGCTGCAGTCCGATGAATGAAATGTCGGGAAGAGTAAGGGCTCGCGCCAGCAGCGCCTTGTCCGAGTCCGGTCGCGCCGCCTGATCGAGCAGCAGACCCATACTGTCGAGGAATTCCGGCCAGACGGCCGCTTTCTTATCCAGCATGTCGTTGATCATGCGCAGGGCCAGGGACTGTCCGGCTTCCCAGCGGTTGAACCCGTCGCTGTCGTGGACCATAAGGAACCGCAGGTCGTCGTTGGCCAAGTCGGTCTTGAGTTTTACGGGCGCGGAGAAGCCACGCAGGATCGACGGCACCGGTCGGGCCGGAACGTTCTCAAAGACGAATGTTTCGCGGTCCTTTTTCAGTTGAAGCGTCTTTTCAACGATGTCGTGACCATTTGGGCCGACAAGACCAACGCGGATCGGCATATGCATTGGCTTTTTGACCGGCTGGCCCGGCGTGGGCGGAACGTGTTGGTCGAGCTCAAGCGTATATTTTTTTGTCTTTTCGTCGTACGAACCCTTGGCGGTGATTTCCGGCGTGCCAGCCTGTGAATACCAGAGCTTGAACTGGCCGAGGTCGACACCGCCGGCATCCTGCATGCACTGAACGAAATCGTCACAGGTAACCGCCATACCATCGAAGCGGTCGAAATAAAGGTCGGTTGCTTTGCGGTATTTGTCCTTGCCCAGCAGCTCACGCTGCATGCGAATGACCTCCGCGCCCTTTTCGTACACAGTAACCGTATAAAAATTGTTGATCTCGATGTAGTTGTCGGGACGTACCGGGTGGGCGAGGGGGCCGGCATCCTCAGCGAACTGCATCCGGCGCAGGAGCGCTACGGAGTCGATGCGTTTCACCGGCGCCGAGTTCATATCGGCTGAGAACTCCTGATCGCGGAATACGGTCAGGCCCTCCTTGAGGGAAAGCTGGAACCAATCACGGCAGGTAATGCGGTTGCCGGTCCAGTTGTGAAAGTACTCATGGGCGATCACACCTTCGACCCGCTCGAAGTCCGTGTCGGTTGCCGTTTCCTGCTGCGCCAGCACGAGTGCGGTGTTGAAGATATTGAGCGAGGTATTTTCCATTGCGCCCATGTTGAAATCGGAAACGGCGACGATATTGAATTGCTCGTACTGGTATTCGCGACCGTACACGTCTTCGTCCCATTTCATGGATTTCTTCAGGGACTCCATAGCGTGGCCGCACTGGCTCTCATCCCCTTTGCGTACATAGATGCGCAGATCGACCTTGCTGCCGGAACGCGTTGTGAATGTATCCATCACATGAACCAGATCACCTGCCACGAGCGCGAAAAGGTAGCAGGGTTTGGGATAGGGATCGTCCCATATCGCATAGTGCCGTCGGTCCTCCAGATCGCCTTTCTCGAGCAGGTTGCCGTTCGATAGTAATACGGGGCAGGTTTTCTTGTCGGCTTCGATCCGGACCTGGAAGGTTGCCATGACATCCGGCCGGTCGGGATAATAGGTGATGGTGCGAAAACCTTCGGCCTCGCATTGCGTACACCAGTTGCCGCCCGACTTGTAGAGGCCTTCAAGCCGTGTGTTCGAAGCTGGGTCGATTTCCGTTTCGATCTCAAGTAGGAATTCATCGTCCGGCGCGTCGAAGATCAGAGACTTGTCATCCAGCTTATATTTTATTTTTTTGCCGTCGACCGTCAGGGACAGGAGTTTGAGATGTTCGCCGTTCAGCACAACGGGCTGTTCTACGTCTTTGTGGTTGCGCTTATAGCGCGTCTTGGCGCGGACAATTGTTTTGTCCTCGAAGATATGGAATGTGAGCTCGTTATGGAGGGCAAGCCACGCAGGTGGCTTGTAATCCTTGAGGTATATGGTCTTTGGCTTTTCGGTCATGGCACATTCTTCATGACCTTTTCCAACATTTCAACCCGGTATCGGGTTTCAGAGCTTCAAATCCGGGGGATTAAACAGATTCCGGCGTTCTACGGCTGTCGGCAGCGAACGGCGCACCTTGTCCCCCGTATCATTGGACAGATTAGGCGCAGCAGCAACGCGCTCCAGCTGTTCGAGCATCAGCTTCTGGGTCTTGTCATCATAGTTCCGCCAAGAGCAGAGGGAATCGACCATGAATCCGGCGGCGATATGGGGCGTGATGCGATCTTCCTTTAGAATGCTGTCGGCGAGGAACTTGTAGCCTTCGGGCGTGTGGAATTGGTTATAATTACCTTCAAGGAAATCCTTCGAACCGGCAAAGGCGCCGAAGAGCAGACGGACATGACCCTGCGTGTTCCAATCGAAGAACCGCTCGCTTGAGACCTTCTTGAGGCCGTTAATAACATCAGATGTGTCTGAGCCGGCGTACCAGGTAAACCAATTCTGCACGGCCATTTTGTCGTCGCGCAGTTTCTCAAGCAGGTCGCCCATGACAAAATCGCGCTGCGACGACGGTTGGTCGCGCAGGGCGAGAACGGCGCTTTCCTTGTCCGTCATATTGTCAGAACTGGTATAGAGAAATTTTGCAAATTCCAGATACTGCTTTGCGCCAGTGTCGGTCAAGTATTGCATAGCAAGACCCTTGAGGCTGCGTTCGCCCATTCCTTTGTAGTCATCCGGATCATAGGCGCGCTTGTTCTCCTGGAGGTCGATGACCAGATCGCTGAATTCCTTCTCGAGCGCGTGCGCCACGGTTTTATGAAGGTGAGCATAAACCGCAGAGACGGCTTGGGGCGACACATGGTGGTCCGAAGCCAACACGGCACTCTCAAGCTCCGGCTTGGCCGGCGGCGTGAGGGCTAATGTCAGAATGGCCGGATCCGATTTACGATCATTCAACAGTTGCCGCACAGTTTCGATATGGTCTTTGCTGACTTCGGGCATGGACCCGGTGGTGGTATAGCCGTCATACAGCCGCAGCAGTTCGGCCATGGCAAGGCGTTGACCGGCATCCCAGCGGTTAAAGTCATCCTTGTCGTGAACCATCATTTGTTCGAACTGCGATTTGCTCAGGCCCGGATCGAGATCGACAGGCGCCGAGAAATTGCGCATCAGCGAGTGGAAGGCGGGCTCGTTCTCGACATTGGTAAATACGAAGGTCTGCTTCGCCTTGGTGAAATTTAGAACGCGTTCTTCTTTTCCGGCTCCTACGGTCGCGCCGTGGTCGGTCAACAGGGTCAGGGGTATAGCGTTGCCCTGCTTGTCGACCAGACCGAGCTTGACCGGAATCATCATCGGCTTGACGGTCCCCGGCATTTTCTGGGACAGCGTGAGTGTATAGGTTTTTGCCGCTGCGTCATAAACACCCTCGGCCTTTACCCGCGGTCTGCCGGCCTGTTTGTACCACTGGAAAAACTGGCCGGATGCCAGTTCAAGACCGGATACTTTCTCAAGCTCATGCAGTAGATCCTGGATGAAAACGGCCTTGCCCCGGTTGTTCTCGAAGAAATTCTTCACGCCCTGAATAAACTTGTCGCGACCAATCATGACCTCGACCATCTCGAGAAGCTCGGCGCCTTTTTCGTAGATCGTCGGGCTGTAACAGTTATCGATCGAGTCGACTTCATCCGGGAGGACCTGATGGGCGAGGGGGCCATCGTCTTCGGGGAACTGGCTGGCGCGGAGGAACTTGGCATTATGGATGCGCTCGAAAGCCGGCGAAGTTTCCTGCGCCATGAACATATGCTCTCGCTTGACGGTCAGGCCTTCCTTCAGGCTGACATGCAGGAAGTTGGCGAGCGTTGTCTCATTGCCCGATTTGGTATGAAAATACTCGTGGGCGCGGACGCGCTTGGCCCGAAGGAAATTTGCATCGGTCGAAACGCTTTTATCGACGAGGATCTGCGTGTCACGGAAGATGTTCAGCGCCATGTTCTCCATCGCGCTGAAGCTGAGTTTGCTCAGAGCAGCTGTATCGAACTTGTTTTGGCGGTAGACGGCATCGAAGACGTTTTCATCGAACTCCATCGCCTTGATCAGCGCCTTCAGGCCGTATCGACCGCGTTCGGCATCGCCTTCCTCGACAAACGACCGCAATAGAACGCCGTGACCGTCTTTTGCGGTAAAATATTCGCCGATATGCTTCAGATCGCCGGCTACCTCGGCGAAGAGATAGTCAGGGATAGCAAACGCTGTCTCGAACGACGCCCAGTGGCGGCCGTTATCCAGTTCGCTAGCGCCGGTCTGATCGCCGTTTGTCAATAATACCGGATGTGTGGCTTTGGGCGCTTCGATCCGGACATTGAAACGGCACATGACATCGGGACGATCTAACGCCGGAACAATCTTGCGAAACTCTGTCGCCTCGCACTGCGTAGCGCTGCATTTCTCGCTCCAGAACACGCCGATACCGGTCGTGTTAGTTTTGGGATAAAGGCGCGTTGCAAACTCGATTTCAGCATCGGTTTCACTTGGATCGAGCTGGATGCGAAGCTCGCCATTCTCCTTGTCGTAGATATAACCGTATTCATTCAGGGACACGCCATTGACCGTCACCGACTGCAGGTAATCGGGCTCGCTCGGGGTGTTCGGATTTTTCACATCAAAAACGATTTCGTGCGCGCCATCGCCTTCGGCGGTGCGGTGGTATATGGCTTTTGACTTGACGTCGATATGATCTTCGTAGTGCTGGAAATCGAGATTGAGAACGTCGGTTGTGAAGGAGGGGCGCTTGTAATCGATCAGGCGTATTGTCTTGGGCTCGCTCAAGGTATCCCCCTGAATTTATAATTTTGAAATCACTACAATTTCTAGGGGACCGGCAGACGATATGTCAAGGATAATTGCCTAACCCTTGCGGCGCTTTTCAATTTTGTCGGCAAGGGTATGAAGCACCTCGGTGACCCCATCGCGGGCGACAGCCGAAATCGTGAAAATTTCTTTCTTCCTCAGCGCCTTTCTAAGCGCCTTTGCCTGTTCTTCGGCAAGATCAGCGCCAATGGCGTCGCATTTGTTCAGCGCAATAACTTCCGGCTTTTTAGCGAGCCCCTGTCCGTAAGCTTTCAATTCATTGCGCACGGTTTTGTACGCTTTCACGACATCGTCCTGCGTCGCATCAATCAGATGCAGCAGGACAGATGTCCGCTCCACATGCCCGAGGAATTTGGTGCCGAGGCCATGGCCTTCATGAGCGCCTTCGATCAGGCCCGGGATGTCCGCCAGCACGAAATCCCGATCACCGGCTTTGACGACACCGAGATTAGGATGGAGCGTAGTGAATGGGTAGTCGGCGATCTTGGGCTTCGCCCGCGAAACGGCCGCAAGGAAAGTCGATTTGCCGGCGTTCGGCAACCCGATGATGCCCGCATCTGCGATCAGCTTCAGGCGCAGCCATACGGTGCGCTCCTCGCCCGGCCAGCCCGGACCGAAACGGCGCGGTGCGCGGTTCGTGGCCGATTTGTAATGCGCATTGCCGAAGCCGCCATCGCCGCCCTTCAGGAATACTACACGTTCGCCTTTTGTTGCGAAGTCGGCTAGAACCGTTTCGCCATCCTCATCGAGGACCTGCGTCCCGACCGGGACTTTGACGACAATGTCAGTGCCATCAGGACCCGATCGGTTGCGGCCCATGCCGTGTGTGCCGTTCTTAGCCTTGAAATGCTGGTGATAGCGGAAGTCGATCAGGGTATTCAGTGTGTCAACAACCTCAATGATCACATCGCCGCCCCGGCCACCATTGCCGCCGTCGGG
>DATJGZ010000267.1:0-2310 GCA_035494535.1 Patescibacteria group bacterium
CGGTCGACCAGCTTGAATTCAACGGCCCGTCCGACTTCGGCGCATTGACGGCCAACCCGAGCGGAAAATTCACCCGCAGCGTATTCCACCCGGACGGCGGCGGCGCGACGTATCAAATGGCACCCGCCGACGTGATGGACACCAGCTCGCCGGGAATGTGGTATTACAATGCCGACTGGGCGGTCGCCAATATCGGAACGACCACGGGCGCCGATTCCTCGGGCAACGAAATGACGGCGTTCCTCGTCGGCATAAAACAGAGCGTGTGCCAGAAGATCGATGACGCTCTCGGCATCACGACAAATCCGATCCCTGTTCTTGCCAATGGCGCAACGACGGATTTCGAGAAAACGCAAGGGACCGGGGCGACCACGGCGTCGCCGCCCAACACCTTCGAGCTTTTCGCCGCAGCACCGGCCGGCACACAATGTCTTGATACGACTGCCTGCGGTACGCCGGGTGCGCTGGCTGGCCAGCCATTTGCCTGCGTCCAGACGACGGACGGCAAGTATCTCTATTATCACGTTCTGCTTGAGCGGTAACGTGACGACCGGTTGATCCGGCTACCGAATTCAGCCCGGTCTTCTTCGAGGAAGACCGGGCTTCGTTTTTCGGCTATGATTCCTCTATGAAAGTGAAAAGTGAGAATCGCGACAACGAAAAAGGCAGTGCGCTGGTCTATATCCTGATCGCCATCGCCCTGTTGGCATTGCTGACGATCACTTTTATGCAGCCCGCCAGCCAGCAGACCGGCAGCCAGAACACATTCAAGCTTGTTTCCGAGCTGCAGACACAGGCCGACTTTATCCGCTCGGCGGTGCAGGAATGCGTGGTGAATTATCCGGGCGGCGACGCAGGCGCGCTGTCGGGATCGCCCGCGCCGCAGAGCAATCAGCCCTATCCGCTCAATCCCAGCAGCACATATTTTTCCGGTTGCGGCAGCAGCGCCGCCGCCGCCAACGACAGCGTGCAGTATCTGCGCTGCCCCGGCAATCCCGGCGACAATGTATGTCACACGGTCATGTTCGGCGGCTCGACCGGCAAGTTTCTTCCGCCGACGCCCGACCTGTTCGACAAGATGGCCGACGGCTCGAGCGGCTGGCAATGGTACAACGGCCCGGACGGTGTTTTCTTCTGGATCGCAACCAGCAAGACCGATGCCTTTATTACGACGGCATTGCAAAAACTCGATGCGTCCTACGCGAAGTGCGAGGCAGAAGTTATTAGTGCGTCGAACCCCCTCGATACCGCGGCCACCGTTAGCTGCCCCGCCGGCGCGAAATGTTTTCGCGTATGGATGATCACCAAACCCGGCGCGACATTCTATGACGCCGGCTGTCCCTGAATTTATGCGCGCTTAAGCGCGTGAATCTCGCGCGTCGCCCGCTCGAATTCCCGCTCGGCGGTCGCTACCAGCCGCGCGCAGGTCGGTTTCTTCGCGGCCGCATCCTCCTGCAATGCCGCTGCAACGTCGCCCAGAACGTTGCAGCAGGCGGAACGCGCGGCACCCTTGAGGCTATGTGCCGTTTCTTTCAAACCATTGAAGTCCCCGTTATCGAGAGTCGCGCGCAGGCGGCTGATGAGCGGCTCGGTCATGCCGACAAACATCTGCAACATTTCGACCGTGCCTTCATCAAGGCCGCCCATTTGCTCCTTCACCTTTTCGATATCGAGTGCCGGAGGTTGAGCCGGCTTGGTAATCTGTCTTTCTGCCGCAACCTCGTCGTCAACGACCTGGATTTTTCCCTCATCCAGCAGCCCCCAGCGCATCAGCAGGCGCTGCAGGTGCCCGATTGACACAGGTTTAAGCAGGCATTCATCGAAGCCGTGGCTCATATAGACCTGTCGTTGTCCCATCTGAACATCGGCGGTCAGGACAATGACGGGGAAATGCGTCTGCACATCGCCCTTTTTGCGCATGGCCTGCGCCTCCGCCTCTTTTTGACGGATGAGCTCGACCAGCTCATAACCATCGATCTCAGGCATGTGCAGGTCGGTGAATAGAATCCCGTATTTGCCGGTATCGAGCGCCTCGAGCGCTTTGGCGCCGTCCTCGACGAAGTCGGCTTCGACGCCCAGTTTTTGCAATTGCCGCTGCAGAATATCCCGAACGCTTGCGGTATCCTCGGCGATCAGAAGGCGGATAGGGCCGCTGGTCGCGCTTTTGACCGTCTTGCGCGCCGCGTCCTTCACCGCCTCGCCGAGCCCGCGCCGGCTGGCGGGTTTCGACAGATAGGCGATGCCCATCGCGTTCAGGCTGTGCTGGAGGCCGACGTCATCGCGCACCGTATACATGATCATGCCCATGAA
>DATJGZ010000268.1:0-3388 GCA_035494535.1 Patescibacteria group bacterium
GCGCACTGGCGGCAGAGTCCAAATATGCGACCGGCCTGCCGTTCACCTTCTGCCGCAGCGCCGGGAAGTCGGCACGGCACTGGGCGATATCGAACTTGCCCGCCTTTTTCACCTGCCCAGCCATGCCCTCACCTTTTCCGCAAATTCCGCGCGCACTTTCTCGTCCGTAATCTTCAGCACAGCCTCGTCGACGAATGCGCCGATCAAAAGCGCCCGGGCTTCCACCAGCGGAATACCCCTCGACCGCATATAAAACAGCGCGTCCTCATCAAGCTGGCCCGTCGTCGCGCCGTGCGAGCACTTCACGTCGTCGGCGTAGATCTCGAGCTCCGGCTTGGTGTCCATCTCGGCGCCTTCCGCGAGCAGCAGCGCATCCGAACGCTGGAAGCCGTCGGTCTTCTGCGCGTCCTTCGCCACATAGATCTTGCCCTGGAACACGCCGCGGGCCTGATTGTCGAGCACGGTGCGGTAGAACTGGTGCGAGGTGCAGCTGGCCGTGCGGTGCTCGACCGTGATGGTGGTATCACCATGCTGGGTGCCGCGCAGCAGGTTGACGCCGTTGAGCTCGGCATGCGCCCCGGGACCGTCGAGCGAAACATTGATCTCGTTCCGGCTCAGCGCCGCACCGTCGGTCAGAGTGAACGTGTCGTAAAGCGCATCGCGCGCCACCGTTACCATGGTGTTCTGCACATAGATGGAGGAAGCTTCATATGCTTGAAGCCGGTAATGGCGCAGCTGCGCACCTTTGCCGAGAATGACGTGTGTGGTCGCGTTGTTCAGAAACTTGCCGGCACCGGCATGAGTTTCAATGATCGTCGCCTGCGCGCCCGCTCCCAGCCGCACGGCCAGCATCGGCGCCGATTGTTTTCCGTCGACGCCAGAAACCGCGATCCGGATAGGTCTGGCAGTTTCTCCCGCCGGAACGTCGATCTGCAGCCCGCGCCCCTGATCGAGCGCCGTCACAAACGGCGACTTATCCGCCTTAACGACCGGAGCCGCCAACCTATCGCCAACCGCCAGCCGCCGCACGGCACCGGCGAGGTCGGTGTATTTCCAGCTTTCCTGTTTTTTGTCCGTTACGGCGACCGTCATGGCTGCGGCCCTCCCGACAAATCGCCGAGCGGCTGGTCGATGCTGAATTCGACGATATGCCCGTCCGGATCCTTGACGCTGAACAGCGTGCCGACCGGATAGGCGTGGGTCTGAAGATTCCAGTATTTAAGCTTCGCCTCGGCGGCCGCGTTGAACACGTCAACCAGTTCCTGCCGGTCACTGACCGCGAAACCGAGATGGCTGATATCGTCCTCATCGCGCAGGTACTCCGTCTGCGCGTCGCCGCGCAGGATCAGGTTGAAGGTATTCTCATAGCCCGGCGAGGCCAGCCGCGCCATCTCGCCCTCATGCGGGTGGCCCAGCAGCTTCATGCCGCCCCATTTCGTAAAAAATTCCTCGCTCGCCTGCAAATCGTGGACATGCAAAGTCATGCTGTTGAAACTGCGCGTCAACGGCGCGAGGGCGTGGCGCTTGAAAGTGAATTGCACGACGTTGCCGTCGGGATCGGATACGCTGAAGGCCTTGCGGCCGGACATGACGCCCTCATGCAGGCCTGTGTGCACAATGCCCTCATGTTGCGCACGCTCGTACAGTGCGTCGAGCGCGGCCTCGGATTCCATGATGATGCCAATATGGGTCTCGTCGCCTTCGTCCTGCCGGTGCGGGCCGGGAGCACCGGGCACCAAAACGAGCGCGAAGCGCCCCTCCTGCCCCGGCGTCGAGAGCCACGGCGCCTGATGGTTCTGGTCGGGTGTGGAATTCACCATGCCCGCCCAGTCGCGATAAAAGGCCTCGCTGGCCGCCCGGTCGCGTACGTTCAGCGCTATGTGGGTCAGCGCCCTGCTCATTATGCCGCCGCCCCCGCCGTGATTTCGCCGTAGCCTTTTTTCTCCAGCTCCTTCGCCAGATCCGGCCCGCCGGAGCGCACGATTTTCCCGTTCGCCAGCACATGCACGGTGTCGGGCACGATGTAGTCCAGCAGTCGCTGGTAGTGCGTGATGACAAGGAACGAGCGCTTTTTGTCGCGCAGTGCATTCACACCATCGGCCACGATCCGCAGGGCATCGATATCAAGACCGGAGTCGGTTTCGTCCAGCACAGCGAAGCGCGGCTCGAGCACCGCCATCTGCAGCACCTCGGCGCGTTTTTTCTCGCCGCCCGAAAAGCCGGTGTTGACCGGGCGCTTGAGCATGTCGTCGGCAATATTCAGGCTCGAGGCCTTTTTCTTGACCAGCTTGAGGATCTCGAGTGCGTCCAGCTCTTTCTCGCCCCGCGCCTTGCGCTGCGCGTTGAGCGCGGTCTTGAGGAAAGTCGTCATCTGCACGCCCGGAATCTCAACCGGGTACTGGAAGGCAAGAAAGATGCCGGCGGCCGCGCGTTCCTCCGGCTTCATCTCCAGCAGGTTTTTGCCGTCAAAGGCGACTTCGCCCTCGGTGATCTCATAACCATCGCGTCCCGCAAGGATGTAGGAAAGCGTCGACTTGCCCGAGCCGTTCGGCCCCATGATCGCATGGACCTGCCCGGCCCCGATTTCGAGATCGATGCCCTTGAGGATATCCTTGCCGTCAACCGACGCGTGGAGGTTCTTAATCTTTAACATATAACTGTTCCTTTAGCCGCTACCCGCATAAATGGGCTTCTTCTTTACGAACATCCGCTTCAAAATGAACCACACGATCATCAGCGGACCCCAGATGTAGAACAGCAGCGCGCCGAGCGTCATCGCATAACCCTCGGCGGTACGTTCGCCGCAAAACTGTGCCTTCGCTTCCTTAGATCCGAATACCTTGCCGCAGACATGCGCCATGTTGTGGTTCATCTCGTCATAGACCGCGAAGCCGCGCCCCAGAAACGCCTTCCACGAATATTCCTCGACGAACTGTTTCGCCAGCCGCGAGCTGTAGTGATAGTTGTGCAGGAAATGGCACTCCAGCATCGGCTTGTCCGCCTTGGGCGCGCCGCAGACGCCAATGGTGCCAATGAAAATCACATCGACGATCACCCACAGCGTCAGCGCCACCAGCGACGCGCACGCAGCGTAGTACGATATGAACTGGCGGATGCTGGCATTGTGGTAAAGCATATTCCGGTATCAACCCTTCTTTCCGGCCTGCGCGGCCCGGTAATAGGCACTGTTGGCGGCGGTGACTTTCTGCAGCGCCGCCTGTTCCGTCGCGAGCTGCAGCATCAAAGTCGGCTCGACGCCGGTGAATTCCTCGCGACGCTGGTGGAACTCCTTGCCCGCCTGCTCGAACACGCGCGAGGCCTTGTCTTTGACGTCGATAAGATTGTTCAGCTCCTTCGGGTCGCGGCGCTCGAGCGCCTTGGCCTCTAT
>DATJGZ010000269.1:0-10486 GCA_035494535.1 Patescibacteria group bacterium
GCAAACGGTGTCGTGCGGCTCATGCGCGTCGGAGCCGGGTGGCGCCTGGACCGGCACGCGGGTGTGTGACGAAACGTTCGATGCAACACCTGGTGTATGTACGTGGGGGGCACCTACGAACCCGCACGGATGCACCTGCGACACGACGCCGCAACCATGCACGGCCCCGCATTCGTGTAGCGCAATTCCGCCCTATGGGGATGATTGTTACTACGCCACTAAGGACGACGATGGCACCGTACAGAATACGTTCACAGCGCCAAACACCTGTACGGCTGGTTCGTGCGTTGCGACAGTTCCTCTTAACGGTATTTGCACGCTCAGAACGAATTTCCGCCTGGTTAATCCGCAGAACGGTTTCGTTCCGGGGACGCCGAAACCGGTCAACGGACCGTTTGTGGGCGATCCGTGCGGATGTCCGGAGCGCAGGCTGACGGAAGCAAATCCGGGCGTCGGCGCAAATGAATGCTGGAGCCCGACATCAGGTGATAACACGGAATTTGGCTGTGACTGCCAATAGTCAGGCTTGAAGTTATGGCGGCCGAATGCAGTGAAGGCGCTGTTGTGGCTGGTAAAGTGCCTCGCTAACGGACAGCGCCAGCGGCATAAAACCGGCTAAAGATTGTGGTATAATGAATAAGAAGGTGGAATATGAGAATATTCGCAAAGCCTGTTAACATCATGTTCGCATTATCTTTGCTGACAGCCGCGGCACTGCCCGCGACGGCGGCGCACGTCACGCTGACGCAGCATCCGTTGCCGAAACTCAATAAGGCCCAAGTGCCGGAGCCGGTCGTTCCGCCGCCGGCGGGGCAAATCCGCTGGAAGCCCGACGGCAGCGATCGATTCCAGTACATGCAGGCTTATCGTCAAAGCATGAGCGCGTGTATGCGGGAAGTATTTCGTCCCGCGGATCCGCAAATGGCAGGCGCCGCGCCTGACCAGGAAATGACGAGTGACGGTCAGATTGCTATTGCCAAGTGCATGGCAAAGACAGGGATGTCAGCGGGACCTGCGATTTTCCTGCCCTCCAACCCGGCCACCGCGCGATACCACAAAGCTGCGGGCAACATGGCGAATCACTATATGGCGGACACGGGCGCAAAATCTATTTTAAATATGACAAAAAAATTCGACAAAATATACGGAGCCAGAAAGAAAGCCTATATGGCCAAGTTGGCCATGGCGAATGCGGCTGGTGCGAAATATATGGCTGGCCATCCCGCGCCCGGTCCGGCTGCTTCCGGCAATGATACGCCGCCGATATATGTAGTTTCGCCCGACTCGAGCGCGGGCAACACGGAGACACCGTCGACGATACAGCCGCCTCCGGACGGGCAGCTCTGGATTACGCCGCGAAGCCAGTAGCTTCCATTCTTCTCAAGAGGTATACTGGCGTTCGGTAGCGCAGAAAGGTTTTTAAGATGAGAACATTGAAGTCCCGACTCGCCGCGGTTGCCGCTGTTATTTGCGTGCTGTCTCCGATGCCGCGCGCCTTGGCGCAACAAACAACGCTAATCCAGCCTTCGTTGGGCCAGCCGGGCTACAACCCACAGCCCTATGTGCCGCAGCAGCAGTCGTCCCAGAACCTGTACAATAACGGCTACAACGCCATGCAGAACGCGACGTTAGCCCAGCCGGGCGGGCAATATGCGAACCAGAACCAAAACCAGAACCAGTCGCAGCAGACGCAGATAAAGTATTTTTACAGGGGTGGCGTCAACGATGCTCACCCGCTCCGGCCCGAGGAGCTGCCTCAGCGACTTTTTCACAATTGCCCCTGTAAGGATTATTCTTCGGAATATGCCACAGTGGTCGTGATAAAGGCGCACTGAAACAAAAAAAGCCGCGGCATGCCGCGGCTTTTTTTGTTCTCATTCAGCCGATCTATCTCACGTAAAGATGAACCTCGTCGCTCGTGGCATCCGTGCTTGGCATGTATGACAGGTCAATGCGGTCAAGCGATAGGCCCATTTGGGTCAGGCTGCGCAGCACCTTTTCAGCGTCACGGCGTGCACGCGTGCTCTCAATGGCGAGTTCGGCGGCATTTCCATTGCTGGGATGAACGGCCACCAGTTCGAACCGGGCATTCGGATAGCGCTTGAGCGCTTCGCTGACCGCATTATAGACCGGTTGCTCATAAGCAACGTCCGGACGGTCAAAGCGGATTTTGACCAGAGGACGCGCCGCAGCGGTGGATGCGGGCGCAGATGCGGACGATGAAGATGAGGTCTGCGTCGTCGATTTGCTGTAGGTGGGCGCCGCGCTTGCCTGCGGTGAAAAGCTTGCCAGTGTGGCGCTCGAAAACGGGTGATTGGAAAGGCTTTTGCCGAACAGGTCACCTGTTTGCACCGCCAGCGCCAGCGTGGCGAGGTTTTGACGTTCGCCGTTGACATAGGTTGTCGTGCGTCGAACGTCATCATTGACGTTGTTCAGCATGCGCTCGATGATCACCGATGTGCCGCTTACTGCGTCCTCGAGCTGGGCAAGGCGCACATGGTCTTCCTCAACCGCGCCTGAAAGACTGAAGGCGGCGCGGACTGACTCCAGCAAATAATTATTGGACGACGAAATACTGCTGACATCCATGGCAAGGCCGTTAAGCACAGCTATCGTGCCGGACAATCGCTCTAGGTCACCGCGCGCTTCGTCCAGTTTGCGAACGAGGCGGGGATTCCCCGGCGTGGTGCCAGATTGAAGCTGCGTGTTAATTGTCGCTATCGCTGCGTAATAGTCGGCAGCGTCTTTCTGATCCATCGACTCCTGCATGGCGAGACGGTCGGCAACACCGGCGATACGGCCCTGAAGCGCAAAAAGCTGATTGCGCAGATCATCAACTTTGTGGCCGACGGCGGTTTCGACGCCATTGTCCCAGGAACCGGCTTCGACTTGCGCGGCGGTGGTCTCAGGCGCCTTTGACGGCTGACTGTAGATATTCCGCTGCACATTGGATGGCAACGGTTCGTTGGTTACCACGAGTGCCGGCTGGCTCGCCTTATGCCACGCCGCGTGAACCGGTGCGGGCAAAAGCGAAAATACAGCGCCCAGAAGAATTATCTTTCCCGCGTGCGCCAAGCCGCGTCCGGACGCCGAGTGTTTACCGTTGATCATTTTATCCTGCATGCCTTGTGTGGTCCCGGGAGGTCGCTGGGCCGAAATATCGCCCCGCAAATGCCTGAATATACCCTAATTACAATCGCCCTAATGAAAATCGGTGTCAAGCCGCAAGTAGCGTAAGCTATTGAAACGTACACAAACTATTTACCCGCGGACACCCCGTTTCAGGCTGGCGACTAGTGAGCGTCGAGACGGGAGGCAGGTAAATGAAAGCTTGATTTTCCAAGAAATAATCTGTTACCTAACGGTTCTATATTTTCTGGCAACGACACTAAAAGCGCCCGTAGCTCAACTGGATAGAGCATCTGACTACGGATCAGAAGGTTAGGAGTTCGAATCTCTTCGGGCGCGCCATTATTCAAAACACGCAGTTCAATTTTCCGGGGTCGTGCAGCATATGGGCAAGTTGATTGGATGGCTTTTAAGCATGTCCTTTATCATTGCCGGTATTGGGTTTGCCATTACCTATTCTCAAACGAGTTGGATGCCTTACACGGGTTTTTCAATCCTGTGCTTCGGTTGCGTTTTCTGGCTTTCGAAAACCACCTTCCAGAATTCCAAGAGGGTGATGACGGCAACGACAGTCATCCTGATCGGGACGGGGTTGTTAACGCACTTCTTGCTTGCCGATCTAGCGCAGTATTACGCTGGCCTCGGTGAGTATTCGACGTGGGGGATATGCATGGTCATAATCGGCGGACCGATCATGCGCCATGTATTCAAAACGGAGCCTCCTTCATAGTTCTTCTTTAAAATCAATCACTTGATAAAAAAATAGCCATGAGCTAGCATGCTGTATGCAGAGGCATCTTGCCCAAGCATAGCGGCGATTACCGTCTGTAAACCAATTATACTTTTCTTTAACTTTTTGGTTTAGCTTCATAATATGGACGAGTGACGTAGACGCAGGGTTGCAATTTGATCTTTTTATCTCAAGGAAACGTCATATATTAAACAATTGAAATTCAAAGCATGCAGGGGATCAAACTGTCAAAATGACGGATTCGAGTAAGAAGGGGCCTGATGAACCGGAGTTTCTGGTTTTGGACGCCGAGGTGGTCGATGAGGCACCTCAGGCAGCCGCGCCTCGCCCTGCCGCTGCGCCACCGAAAACCGCAGCTCCTCAACGACCAATGGGCGCAACACCGGCGCATCCAACAGGACAGCGTCCGGCGGCCGCCGCACCGGTTAGACCAGCCGGACCTGCGGGAGCCGCTTCGCGTCCTGGAGCATCCACCGCAGCCCGCCCGGCAGGCACAGGAGTTCCGCGTCCTCCAGGTGCCGGTGTTCCGCGTCCGGGCGCTGCCCGGCCTGCGGCGGCCGGTGCGCCGCCTCGTGGAGGCACTGCCGTGGGACCCGCGAAGCCGCAGGCAACTCCTGTCGAAGAAAAATCTCGTCAGCTGGTGCGCACGGGGGGAAGCGGTGCTCTCGCGGAAGCGACCGGTGCGGACGGACAACCGCAACAGGGAACCGGCGGTCGTATGGGCGAGCGCATGGTCGCCCAAGGACTCATTACGAATGATCAGCTAAACGTTGCACTGCAGGAGAAGAAGGTCACCGGCAAGCTGCTGGGTGAGGTGCTGGTCGATCTGGGCTTCATCGATGAGGAAACGCTCAGCGCGTTTTTGGCTCAGAGCTCGGGCTTTGGTGTATTTGATCCCAAAAATACAATTCTAGACGGCGAAGCTCTTACGCTCATAGACAAAGCGCTGGCAGTCAAGCATCAGGTGCTGCCGGTTTCGTTGACGGCGGATACGGCCGTTGTGGCAATGTCGGATCCTTATGACGTCGTCGCGATGGACACGCTGCGACGCTTCCTGCCGAAGGCGGTGACGATAAAGCCATTGGTAGCGACGGCGTCGGTGCTATCGCAGGCTATCGATGCCGCTTATGGATATGCGAGCTCAATTCCGGCGATCCTGAAAGAACTGGAAGAGGGCCATGCGCCGGATTTGTCTACACTCTCAGAAGCGGATGCCTATACACACCCGATTGTCCGTCTGGTGAATGCGCTCGTGTTCGATGCGGTTAAGATCGGCGTATCGGACCTTCACTTTGAACCGGAAGAAAACTTCGTAAGACTCAGATACAGAAAAGATGGCGTCCTTTACACAGCGCAGATATTGCACAAGCAGCATTGGAGTGCGATCTCGCAGCGTCTGAAGATCATCTCCAACATGAACATTGCTGACAAACTAGCGCCACAGGATGGCAGATTCCATCTCAACATCGGCGGGCGCATGGCCGACTTCCGCGTGTCGTCATTGCCGACAGTCCATGGCGAAAACATTGTTCTTCGCGTTCTGGATCAAAGTGCTAGCATCATGCCATTGGAAATGCTGGGATTCAGCCCGCATAATCTTGCGCTTATCAAACGGTCGCAAGACCGGCCGGAAGGAATCATCATCGTCACGGGTCCGACAGGTTCGGGCAAGACGACATCCTTGTATTCAATGCTCAACGAAATCAATAACGTCGAGGTAAATATTCAGACGCTGGAAGATCCAGTGGAATATTCACTGCCCATGATCCGCCAGACCCACGTCCGTGAAGGCGTACTGGAATTCGCTGATGGGATCAAAGCGCTTCTCCGCCAGGACCCTGACATTATCTTCATCGGCGAGATCCGCGACCAGACGACGGCGGAGATGGCGCTCAAGGCGGCGATGACGGGCCACCAGGTTTATACATCACTGCACACCAACGACTCCTTTGGCGCGGTTCCCCGTCTCTTCGACCTCGGCATGAAGCCAGGCATGGTTGCTGGATCGATTATCTCGATATTTGCCCAGCGTCTGCTGCGCCTTGTCTGCAAGGAATGCAAGGTTCCCTACAAGCCGGACGAGAAGGAATGCAAGATTCTCGGCGTCGACCCGGCCAACCCGCCGCAGATTTACAAGGCGCAGCAAGGCGGCTGCAAGGCGTGTGGCGGGCAAGGCTATAAGGGCCGTCGAGCCGTTGTCGAAATCCTGTTCTTCGATGACGATTTGGACGCCATTCTGGCAAGAGGTGGCACAAAGGCGGAGCTCAAAACCGAGGCGGTGCGAAAAGGCTTTAAAAGCATGAAAGACGATGGCATCTTTAAGGTGCTCGAGGGAATCACGACTATCGACGCGGTTGGTCAGGTCGTTGACATCAACAAATGATTTTTCGATAAATGGCGCGTTATAAGTACAGGGCAATCAACAACAAAGGCAGGCCTGTCCGCGGCGTAATTACCGCGATCAACGAGGTCGATCTGCATAACCAGTTGCAGAGCGGCGGTCTTGAGTTGATACAATGCTCGGCGATCGACAAGAAAAAAGGGCCACTCGCAGCTATTTCGTTCGGCAACAAGGTCAAGACCCGCGACCTGATACAGCTTTTCTTTAACCTTGAGCAGATGCAAAACGCCGGTGTTCCGCTGCTTGAGGCATTGAGTGATATCCGCGACACAACGGAGCATGATGCTCTTCGCGATATCATGTCCGAAATTCACAAGGATGTGTCCGAAGGAAGCTCCCTTTCGGAAGCGATGGCGTCGCATCCGAAAGTGTTTACAAACCTTTATATTTCGCTCGTCGGTTCCGGCGAAGAAACCGGCGATCTGACTTCGGCGTACAGGCAACTCGTAAAGTTCTTAACCTGGGTGGACGAAATGCAGCGCAAGGTCCGCAAGGCCACGCGCTATCCGATCATCGTCACCGTTGTTGTGCTGCTTACAATCACGATCATGATGACGGTGGTCGTCCCTCAGATCTGCGGATTTATCAAGAACATCGGTCAGGAACTGCCGATCTACACGACGGCGCTGATGGCGACGTCGGATTTCTTCCAAACGTATTGGTGGGCGGTGCTGTCGGCGCCGATACTAACCATTATCATTATTAAGGTCCTCCGCCGCTCATCGGATGAAATGGCGTATCGGTTTGATGCTTATATGCTGCGCATGCCGATCGCTGGGAATTTGATCCGTAAAATCAGCATAGCGCGGTTCGCCCAAACGTTCGGGGCGCTGTTCGCCAGCGGCATTGACGTCCTCAACGGCCTCGAGGCTGCCCGCAAGACCGTCAGCAACCGTGCTCTTAACGAGGCTCTCGACGGCATTCAGGAGCAAGTTCGTGCCGGAAGCCCGCTTTCAGATGCTTTCAATGCATCCGGAGAGTTTCCTAGCATGGTCATCCGAATGCTGAAGATCGGTGAGGAATCCGGTAACCTGACGGTCGTTCTTGAGCGAGTTTCCGAGTTTTATACCAATGACGTTGATGAAGCAATTCAGGGACTTATCGCTACGATCGAGCCTTCCCTTACCGGCATAATGGGTGGTATGATATTGTGGATCGCCGTCGCCATCTTCGGCCCGATCTACGGAAGCTTTGAACATATGAACATGTAATACCCTCCACCGGGCACGCGTCATGTCGCTACCATTTTTGTCACCATCGCGGACCGTCCTGCTTGTCGGGGATGAGGCGCTGTATATATACAACGTCTCGTTCAATGCGGCGCGTCTTGTCGATACAGTGCCGTGGCAAGCGGATAGCTTCGAGGAAACGGTAATCGGCCTCATCCAGAAGGAATGCGGAGGTAAGCCGGTTCTCATACTCAATGATATGACCGACCAGCACTTCAAAGGCGGTCAGCGCATGCCAAAGGTCGGCCCGCTGGACAAGGCGAACGTCCTTGAGCGAAAGCTGCAAGTCGCATTTCCGACATATCCCATTCGGGGCGCCCTTGCCGTGAAGCCGCCGAAAGGCGTGGCGGTGTCCGCGGCTGATAAGAAACAGGGCGGGCTTTATCTGTTTGCCGCTGTGCCGATGTCCGAACCGATCGCCAAGACAATGTCCGCGGTCAAGAAATCACTCTCATCTGTTTCAGGCTTTTTCCTGTTGCCGATCGAAGTGTCCGATATGGTCAGGGCTTTGGCCGAAGCGTTGGCGGGCAAGTCGCGCAAGCCGTCGCGCTGGGTTGTTTTTATCGGTCAGCACCATAATGGTGCGCTCAGGCAAGTAATCACGCGCGACGGCCAACTGGCGATGACTCGTATGACGCCGGTCACTGATACCGACACGGATCACGAGATATGGGCGCAGGAAGTCCATCAGGAGTTCAAGGCAACCGTAAGTTATCTCTCTCGTTTTGGATTCACGCCGAATGATGGCGTCGATGTCATTGTCGTCTGCAGTCCTGCAGCCGGCAGTGTCTTGGAAAAACTTATCGATATCCCATGCCATTATTCGACGTTTACAGCGCCCGAAGCGGCCCGAGAGCTCGGCATCAATATTGGACAGCAGGATGATCCACGATATGCGGACTCTTTGCATGCGGCGTGGGTAGGCAGGAAAAGCCGGTTCATTCTGCCGATGCAGGCCAAAGATTTGGCGAAGGTGCACAAGCCGCGGCAAGTTGCCGCTATGGCCATGTTTGTAATGCTTCTCGCGGGTGGCTATCAAGGATGGGTTCTTTTTAACGAGATGCAGAAAACGAGTGCCGCCAACGAGGGTATAGAAACCCAGCAGCGTGCATTAACACAGGCGACGGCGGCATACGAGGCAGAAGTCGCGAAAATGAACGCTTTGGGTTTTGACGTGAAGCTGGTGCAGGGATCGATCAAGACATTCAATGATATCGAAGCGCGGCGGATGCATGAGCTGGTTATGGTCGAGAAAATTCACCAGGCGCTAGGTGATTCATTGCGGCTCGATACAATGACGATCGAATATCAGGAACCAAAAGCTGAAAATAATAATAAGAAGAAGATACGTCTTCCTGACGCGCCAGCGCCCAAGCCGGAAATGAGGGCTTCGATAAAACTCAGTTTTCCGCCGACCATTGAGCCTGTGGTCGGGGTAAAGGAGGTTAACAATCTCAGGACGCGCCTGTTAGCGGCCTTGCCAAATTGTAAGGTTGATATAACGAAGAATGTCGCAGGTTTGGAATACAGCGATACATATAAGGGCGAAACGGGAGATGCGCAAAAGAATACGCCTCAGCAGTTTTATGCCGAACTGGAAATTGAGGGGACGCTCTGATGGGTGAGCTTTTCCAAATCCTCGGCATAAAACGAATTGTAATACTGCTCGTTCTGATCGGAATCAACGGCATCGTTGGCGCTGTAACCTATCTCTATGTCATGCCGCATAACGATGACTTGACCCGCCAATTGCAAACGATTACGGCCAACGTGACGTCGAAGCGCAAAGATACGGGCAAGCTTGAGGGCGAATACAATATCATCCAGAAGCAGAAAGCGAACTTCGAGGATCTTCGTGGCGCGGGTTTTTTCAGCAATCAGAACCGCGCGGTGGCGCGGCAGCGTATCACGGATATCCAAAAGTTCTCGAACGTATTATCAGCGAAGTATGATATTACAGCGGCATCAATTGAAAAGAACCCGCTGGCGGCCGACTCCGGAGACGTCGTTCTTAACAGTCCGGTTAACATCAAAGTGGATGCGCTTGACGATGTCGACTTCTACAATTTTGTGTACTGGGTTGAAAATGGCTTTCCCGGGCTGGTTTCAGTAAAAAATATTAAGGTCACTCGTATCACAGACGTCAATGAAACAACATTGCGAGCCATCGGCAGCGGTATTCCGGTGACATTGGTCAATGGTGAAGTTTCATTCGAGTGGCGCACCATGGTGCCTGCGAAGGATGTGACAATCACGGCAAATCCGCCGGGATCATCCCCGCCGGCGAAGCCAAAAGGATAGGGAATGACGCTGCGGCAAGCCATTTGTGGGTTTGTTTTGTTCGGCCTGTCCTTGTTGGCAGGCCACGAAGTGTTTGCGCAGAACGCGCCCGCACCCGCTGCGCCTGCAGCCAGTATCGCAGCAAAACCTGCGGCATCCGCGCCAGGACCGACGGCATCCGCTGCTCCCGCGCCAGCGGCTTCGGCGCCAGGCGCGGTTCCTGCTGCCCCCGCCGCTCCTGACAGTGATAAGGCTGACACGCCGGATAATGCGGATCCGTCGAAGGATCCTCTCATGAATGTGAGTATCTCGCAGTCAGCGCAGAATATTTCCAAACTTCGCGAACCTGACGTCAAACCACAGGAGTTAGCTTCCGTATTCTTCACCCTCTGGCAGTATCAATTGCTTCAGGATGCCAAGCGGCTGTATGTCACTCACCCCGTGCGCAAGGAAGATATTGCGAAAGCTGGCGATCAGAACCAGAACAGGCCGCGCAGCATTCGTGAATTGAGCGTTGGCGGAATTCTTTATCGCGGGCCGGAGGACTGGACCGTATACCTTAACGGGCAGCGGTTGACCCAGGATAAGAATTGGTTGCCGGAACAAGTTATGGACATAAAGGTGACGGAAGACCATGTTGATCTGAAATGGTTCGATACATTTACGAATCTTATATTCCCGGTCCGGCTGAGGGAA
>DATJGZ010000270.1:0-4331 GCA_035494535.1 Patescibacteria group bacterium
CCCGGTCGACATCCCGAAAAAGAAAACCGATTTCGTCGACGGCGTCGTGACCATCGCCGGCAACGGCAACTCCTACGCATGGACCGGCCTCGGGATTCACGTCTATGCGGCCAATGCCTCAATGGACAAACGCTTCTTCTATAATGCCGACGGCGAGATGCTGTTCGTCCCGCAAAAGGGCCGCACCGTCTTCCGCACCGAACTCGGTGTGATCGAAGCGGAGCCGACCGAAATCGTCGTAATACCGCGCGGCGTCAAATTCGCCGTCGATCTGCCGGATGGCGCGTCCTATGGCTATATCTGTGAGAATTACGGCCTGCCGTTGGTGCTGCCCGACCTTGGACCGATCGGTGCCAACGGCCTCGGCAATCCACGTGATTTCCTGTATCCCGTCGCGGCATACGAGGAATATGACGGGGCCTGCGAAGTCATCGCCAAGTTCGGCGGCAACCTCTGGCGCGCGGACTACAACCACTCGCCGCTCGACGTCGTGGCGTGGCATGGGAATTATGCGCCGTATAAATACGATCTCAAAAATTTCAACGCGGTGAACACCGTCACGTTCGACCATCCTGATCCGTCGATCTTCACCGTACTGACATCGCAAAGCTATCCGCACGGCACTGCGAACGTCGACTTCGTGATTTTCCCGCCCCGGTGGACGGTCGCACTCGATACTTTCCGGCCGCCCTGGTACCACCGCAACGTCATGAGCGAGTTCATGGGTCTGATTTACGGCGTTTATGATGGTAAGGAAAGCGCTGAAGGCGGCGGCTTCGTCCCCGGCGGCGCTTCGCTGCACAACTGCATGGCCGGCCACGGTCCCGATACCGCCGCGTTCGAAAAGGCGATCAAGGCCGAGTTGAAGCCCCATTACATCGACAATGCCCTCGCCTTCATGTTCGAGAGCCGCTACATCATGCGCCCGACCCGCTTCGCCCTCGAGTCGCAGATCCTGCAGAAGGACTATTACAAGTGCTGGCAGGGCCTGCATAAACACTTCCGCAGCGGTAAAAAGTAGCCCTTGTAGTTTCAGGGTTTACGCATTTTCTTTTTCGTATTAACAAATACGAAAGGATTCATCCTTACAATCCGTGCTATGAGACCATGACTAAGTCCTTGATGCATAAACTGTATTATGGTAAATAATTGCATTCTGGGAAATAATTGGTTATTATTTGTCGTGTTCTCATAAAAAACGCAGGCGGCACATAATGATAAGCACGTCGCGTTCAACAAGTTTTTGAGGGTGGAGCAGATTATATGGCGACGAAAAATCCGGACGCGGAAGCTGAAGAAAAAGAGCTGACCGAAGAGGAAAAGAAGAAACGCGATGCGTTTCTCGAGATGCTCCGACAGATGGCGCAGCAGCAAGGACATGCTCAACCAGGTTCAAGACAAGGCCCGGGTCCGGAGCCCGAGCCGGATATCGCCGGATTTGCTGTTACCGAGGATACCGCTAAAAGACAGTTGGCCGAGGAAGCCGAAAAGGCGAAGCAGGGTCCGCAGCAGAAACCGCACGACGACATGTTCCTCAAGGCGCTGGCCAAAGTTTACGGCCTGCCGCCGCAACCCGATTCATTCAAGCCCGACTTTGTCCCCGTCCTCATGGCGACCACGCTGGTTGCTTTCGATCAGGAGGCGATGGTTCAAGGCAAATTCGCTTCCGGCGGCCATGAACTGCCTGTGGTACAGGTAACTAAGCAATACGCCATCACAAAAGGCGGACAGATGACGCCCGAACTGGCGATGCATCTGGCGATGATCGCGCTGTCGAATCCGGACATGGTCAAGGACGGCGTCGAGATCAAAGGCAAGACCGAAGAAGAAAAACTTATGCTTCTGGCCGCAGCGAAGCTTGTAGGCCTGAAAGTCAAGAACGAAGCCGATATCAAAGTCGACAGCGAACAGGCGATGCAACAGCGCATCCAGCAATGTCAGCAGGGCTGGGCCAATTTGCAGCAATGGTCGGCAGCCGGCCCCGCCGCGCCCGCGCCAACACCGCGGCCGCAAACACCAGATACGAAAACCCCGGATTCCGGAACGAACCCCGCTGCCGCAGCAGCCGGCGCAACTGCCGAGAAGCTGGTGGACGACGCGAATAAACCGACCCCTGACGGCAAAGACACGAAAGGTCAGCCGCAGAAATGGGCCGATCTCTCCGACAAGGCAAAAGATGCCCTGCGGTCCTTCTTCCGCGATACCAGCTCGCGCTTCGACGACCATTCGGATGCCGACCTGGACAAGGAAATCGAAAAGGTCTGGAACGGGCTGGACGAAAAGCGCCAAGGCGCCCTATTGCAGAATGCCGAAGCGGCCGCGATGCAGCGCAAGCTTGCCGACGAACCGCCGCAGACCGCCAAGCCGGTGTTCGAAGGCCTGCGGACGGACGAGCAAAAGAAATTGGTCACGGAATATCTCCGAGACCAGCACCCCGAATATGACCTCAGCGATGAGGATTGGGAAAAACAGGCCGCCGCCATATGGAACGGAAAGAATCTGGACGAGCGCCGCGAGATCTTCGAGAACGCGCTTGGCAATGCCGCTCAACTCGAGGAGAAGGCCGCCAAGAGAGCCGAAGAGGCAAAAAATAACGCCAACAAGCCCGCGCCCGCCCCGGCCACCAAAAGCGATTCTCCGACTCCGGAGACGGCAACATCTGCATCGGCAAAACCGATCGTGACCGCCCCGCCGGCGCCGGCGGAGCCGCCCGCGCCTCAATTGGCGCCAATGCACGAGCGCAAATATGCGGAATTGCTGCCGGAGGAAGCGGCATTGCTTGTCGCCGACGAACTGGCCAAGCGCAATGAAGGAAAGAAGAAAAAAGCTGCCAAACTTCCCGAAGACGCGCAGAAACTTCTTGAAAGCGAATGGGATCACGGAACTGCCGATGCAAACAAGGCGCGCTTGGAAAAAATAGCGAGCAATCCGGACCTCGCCAAGGCTGCCGTTGTTGCGGAAAACGCACGGCGCGACAGGCAAGCGAAGCTTCTGGCCGAGCACGGCAAGGCGCTTGTGAAGTTGCAAAAGGACCACGACAAGGCCGTCAAGGAATATGAACAGGCGATGGCGGCAGCCGATCCTGACGCCCCGCCCGAGGCTCCCACCCTCAAGCCGGTCGAGAAACGCAGCTTCGATCAACTTCTACCCGCGGAGAAAAAAGCCCTTCGGAACCTTGCAGAAACCGACCGTTCTGACCACGACCGGAACAAGGCCGGTGAGATGTGGGATGATAAGGATATGACTCCCGAGGCCCGCAAGGAGCGATTCGCCCATGCAACCGCGGGCGATGCCAACGAGAAGGTCCGCAAGGAAATCGAGCGCGAGCGTAAAAAAGCTCTCCGGATTATTGCCGAGGCCCAAGAGCGCGCCAAAAATGCGGCCACCGCAGCGGCAAACGTGAAACCGACGGATGCGCCTGCGGTTGTAATTCCCGCTGACGTCAAGAAACCGGATCCCGATCCCGATGACAGCGCACAGCAGCCGGTCGTATCGGATAAGCCGGAAGGTCCGGATTCGGGTGCATCGACGCAAACGCCGCCCGTCAATACTCCAGTGAAAAACGATTCATCCACCACACCGGTTACTCCGGCAACCGCGGCCGTCATTCCGCCGCCGGATGTGCAGACCTCCCAGGATCAGGCGCCTGCGCCGGTCGAACCGCCGAAAGCCGCGGTCACGCCGGTCAAGGGCACTCGGACATTCGAGCAGCTCTCGCAGGCCGAGCAGGACGCTCTTTGGGAATACATGACGGTTACCACAGAGCACTCCAAAAACGACGACGGAACGCCCTACAGCAAGCAACAGCTTGCCAGAACGTGGAACAACATCAAAACGGTCGCCGAGCAGATATCGACGCTGGACTTCGTGAAGAAGGAGAATGCCAAGGCGCATGAGGCCGCGACGAAAAAGAAGACCGATCACGACGACGAACACACGAAGCTTGTGGCCAAGGACTTCTCTCAGCTTCTGCGCGCCGAGCAATATCTCCTCGAACAGGATTTCAACAAGCGCAAGCCCGAAGGCATCGCCAGCGCCGAAGCCGAGTGGAACGGCCTGGACGCCAAGGGACGCGGCAACCGCATCACGCTAGCCGAGCTCAGCAATCCTGACCTCGAAAAATATCTCAAGCGCGCCCGCCGCCTCGAGGCTGCGATACAGTTCGTCCCCCATAAATTCGAAGAGCTTCTGCCCGAGGAGCGTAAACTTCTCGAAGCCGATTTCGAAAAGCGCAAGCCCGAAGGCGTCGCAAGCGCGCAGGCCGAATGGGATGCGATGGACGTACGCCGTCAGGACTTCCATATTGATCGCGCTCTCGCAAGTGGAGGCGA
>DATJGZ010000271.1:0-10721 GCA_035494535.1 Patescibacteria group bacterium
CTGGCGATCCCGACAGGGAATATCACGGAGGAGGGACTGCGCAAGAACATCAATGTTGGCCTGCTGTATCTCAAGGCGTGGCTGGCCGGTAACGGCTGTGTGCCGATCTACAACCTGATGGAAGACGCCGCGACGGCCGAAATTTCGCGCACGCAGCTCTGGCAATGGCGCCGGCACAAGGCGAAGCTGAAAGATGGGCGTCCTATTGATGACCCGCTAATGACCAAATTCCTCGACGAGGAGATCGGTAAGCTTCGGGCGCAGGGCGATGATCGCCATTTGCAGGATGCGGCAAAGCTGTTCCGCGAATTCGTAATGGCCGACCGACTTGAGGAATTCCTGACCACGAGGGCGTACGACGTGGTCCTGGGATATGAGAAAGAGTCGACGACAGGCGATGAACGGGTAAAGGCCTAGGTAACGCGCGGCGCGATGGCAAAAATTGATTTTGAGGCCCTTAAGGCAAATGCCGAGCAGGGCGATGCGCAGGCGCAGAGGGAGCTAGGGAAGGCTTATGCCTCGGGCAAAGTGTCTTGGCTGCCGCCCGAAAAGAAAACATGGCTGCACGCAGCGGCGGACAGGGGAAACAAGGCAGCGCAGTTTCTTCTGGGTGCCGAGCATCTTTACCAACAGACGACTCCGGTGGTCGCACGGCAGAATCGCATGTTGGCCTATTTTTGGCTTTCACTTTCCGCACGAGCGGGTGCCAATTCGTGGCTCGATACTCTTCGGCTGAAATTAATGCGAGGAGGACTCGAACCAAAAGAGCTGTTCGATGTCGAGGAGATGCTTGCCGAGTGGAATCAAAACGTGAGCCAACGTGACAATTCTAGCGGCGGAAAATCGACTTGATTCTATTTAATGCGTACGCCATGCCGACGTAATATTTCTGCGTGCGTACATCGCAGTATGCCAGTTTTTTACCCAAGGCCGATAAATGGTAACCTTGCTCTGGTAAGGACTGCAAACGCCCATCAACGGTATCCGTTCGCGGCTTGGTTTTCTTGTTGAGCAGTCTGATATCGGCGAAGAAAGTCATATGCTTGGCAAGCACAATCTGGAACTTCAGCCGGTCCTCTTGATTGAAGCTGCCGATATCCGCGCCACGATGCTTAAGACCAAGAGCTGCGAAATCGTCAACAAGTTCCCGCGGCGAAACCCAATCCTGCGGATTGTGATCCATTGCGCTTGCGCACCAGCCGAACCATTCTGTAATTGATGTCACAGTATCTGCGAACTTCATAGAAACTCCTGAGGACAGCTTATCAGAATCATCAGAAATCCGACACCGACTGAACTTAGAACAGTTCGCATGCGCCCTTGCTGCAAGCGCCCATTCCATTTGGAGATATCAGACAGGCGCAGGGGATGAAACTGGCTGGCCGTTTTTGGGCTGTATTGCGGCTGGCGTTGTGTTGCCTTCATATTTATTGCCCAACGCTGTTGTAACGGCGCTATGCGCGAATTCTCGCAAATCCGAACGCTCCACTTCTGCGGCTTCCAGGACATCATCAATGGTGGAAGGGCCATTCTTATCCAATATAGCATCTGCCACAGCCTGTCTTCGCGGATCGTCTTTCGGAAGATCCTTCACCTGATTGTATACGCCTAGTGCGGTGAAAAGGCCCATCGGCCGGCTGTGAAGAGATTCCACTTCGGCGTTCAACAGTTTCGTTCCTCGTTCGTATAGTCTTGTGCCGGGAGTGGCGCTATTTATGATCTCGACCCCGTCAGCCAGCTCTCTTCCTTCGCTCCGCGTGCGCCAACTGTGCCCGATCCAACGCTCGGTTACGGCAGTGTTGGCCAGTTCGCCATTTTTTGAGGACTGTAAGGCGCGGCGCGCATCAATGGCTATAGGAAAGCGCTGCAAGTATACATTTGCCTGGGCCTTGAGGTGGTCTTGTGCGGCTTTTGTGATTCCCGGGAATTTATCTTCGAGCTCGGTGGAGTGCTTTTGCATGTATCCGTAAAGGATGCTCTGGGTGAAATAGGCCTGAGTCTCCTGCATATGCACCGGGTTGTCTTTGTGCGTGCAGTTCACTGTGTTGCCCTGATTCATCTTCGTGGTCTGACGGAGATAATCGTCCCCTATAGAATGTCCCAATTCATGCGCGGTAAAGACGACACTGTCGATTGTGCCGTCGAACTGATAATCGATGACCGAATACTTGTTAGGATTAATCTCGCTATCCGCGGGGTTGCTGCATTGTATTTGAGTATGGCCGGGTGCGACCTGTTCCAGGCGCCAGCGGACCGCCGGGTTCGATCGCGGTATCTGCTGCTTCGTCCATTCGTCGAAGGTCCGGGGCGTCGTCCTCGCCCGCGCGTCTGCCACCGCCTGATCGTAGCCCGCATCGAATATCTCGCGCGCTTTGCGGCCGAGTTCTGGGCTGTAATCCTCCATTGCGGCTATAACGAGCGCCCGGCTGTCTTCAAACGTGAATCGTGGCCCCTGTGTATTGCCGGATTTGCTGAACAGGTTCGTAAGCCCCCTGTTGTCGGCTGATATCTGCGGAACCTGTTCGCGTGCCTCGAGTACAAATGGATCGACGACAGCCTTTGGAAAATATAGGCCGCTCGTGTCCTGAACACCGGGATTTCGGGGCGAGTCGTAATACAGGAATTCCGGGTTGTCCGGCTCCGGTTTCTGATGGCCAAATTTACTTTTCAGATCCATGGCGCAATCTCAGAGTTGTAGTGCAAAACGCTCTGACCCAGCGGTCGGGCGTGACGATGATTCCTCATTGTCAGGTTTCAGCGGAAGTTTGCGCGCAAGATCGACGTATTTCTCGATGCGGATATTCCTTATGGCTTCGGCATCATCATCTGATATGCCTCGCGCGCTTTTTTGCTCACCGGCGATGATGTCCAGCTTCCCGCGAATGCAACCGGTGTGGTAGTCAACCGGCGACGCTGCCGCAGCGCCATCTTGAAAGCGCAGGCGCGACTTATCTTGATCTATTTCGGCCTCCTGATCGCCCTCCCAGCTGAGTACGAGGTCGGGACAAATCGTCGGCGTCATGCCATTTATAACCGCGCCGGCTGCTGTCTCGGGTATGCAGTGGGACGCTACCGCACCTATCAGGATCGGCTTTCTGACGCCTTGCTGTTCCATGTATTGCGCGAATGTCGGGCGGTGCTGAAATCTGGATTCGTTTTTGTCGAACGGCATCCCGGTTTCGCCCGCTAGGATGTCTCTGTAGGCCGGCTTTCCATCTGCATCCTGGGGAATGGTGAAGGCGTTTTTGAAATATTTGCAACAGATAGCTTCGTCAGTTCGCGCCCCGTGCTCCTCCCAAAATTTAGCGTATATATCTGCATTGCGTTGGCCATCATTTGCCCCATAGAACTCGCGTCCAACGATCGCATCGAGCGCGCGGACTTTCGGCGTTTGCCCCGCCTGCACTTTTTCAGGAAGAATAAGTTCGTTCTTATCCGACATGCTAAACCACGTAATCGGAATGCCGCGCGCCCTTAGATCGTCAATGGCAGATCCAAGCTTGTTGGCATAGGCCTGCGCGTCATCGTGACTCATCATGCCGAAGGATGGGACGTCCACTACAAACGCCATTTCGCCGTCCGGCGCTACGGGTTGGCTTGAAGAATTAAAGGCACGATTGGTCCTCGGCAGCTTTCCGGCCATGGAATTATCGTACAAAAGGCTCATTAATATTATGTTAATAAACTGTTAATGACGCCTTTCGGCCAGATTTCGTTTTGCATCCGGGCGTTAATATTGCGACCATATCCGGCAGGGGGAAGAATGCCTGACATTGCAACATGGCTGAATATTGCTGTGCGTTGGTTCCACGTTATTGCAGGAATCGCATGGATCGGATCGTCATTTTATTTCATCTGGCTCGATAACGCGCTGAAGCCTCCAAAGGATGAGACTGATCAGAAGAACGGCGTAGGCGGCGAGGTCTGGGCTGTCCACGGCGGCGGGTTCTATCATAAGAAGAAATATGGCGTTGCTCCTAGCTTCATGCCGCCGGATCTGCACTGGTTCAAATGGGAGGCCTACGCGACTTTCGTTAGCGGTTTTGCGCTGCTGATCTTGGTCTATTATTTCAACGCCGACCTGTATCTGATCGACAAGCACAAAATGGCGCTCGAGCCTGCGCAGGCCATCGCTATCGGCCTTGCGTTCATCGGCGGCGGCTGGCTGTTCTACGATAGTCTGTGCAAATCGAAAAT
This sequence comes from Patescibacteria group bacterium, assembly GCA_035494535.1. Lineage (GTDB taxonomy): Bacteria > Pseudomonadota > Alphaproteobacteria > Micavibrionales > Micavibrionaceae > JACQIJ01. Next base: position 4,198 of record DATJGZ010000271.1, read on the forward strand.
CGGTGAGAATAATAAGCTATTCGGAGCCATCTGGTTTAGTGCACTGCTGGTCGCGGCATATTTCCTGAACCATGTTTTTTCCGGTAGAGGGATGTACATACACATCGGCGCCATGACTGGCGCGGCTATGGCGGCAAACGTCTTTGCGATCATCATTCCAAATCAGAAGATTGTCGTGGCCGACCTGCTGGCCGGAAGAAAGCCGGACCCGAAGTTGGGGAAGAAGGCCAAGCAGCGCTCTACGCACAACAACTATATGACCTTGCCCGTGGTGCTGATCATGATCAGCAATCATTATCCAGTCCTGTTCGACAATGACTACAATTGGCTGGTGTTGGCGGGGCTTGCGGCTTCGGCCATATCGATCCGCCATTTCTTTAACCGCAAGCATGCCGGACATTACGAGTACGGCTACATTCTGGCCGGCATTGCCGGATTCATTCTAGTGATGGGATTGTTCGACGAAGGAAAGACAATTGCCGCACCGACAACAGCGGGCGTTGCAGTGTCGGACACGGACGTGCGCACTATAATACGAATGCACTGCAGCGCCTGTCATAGTGACGCGCCGACGCACGTTGGCGTGAACGAAGCGCCCAAGGGCGTCATGTTCGACAAGATGGATGAGATCCGCAAAAACGCGCCACGGATTTACGAGCAGGCGGTTGAGCACGAAACCATGCCTCTCGGCAATGAAACTAACATGACAGCAGAAGAGCGGCATAAACTGGGCATTTGGATCAAGGCCGCTGAAGGTAAATAAGACAGCTATTTTGCAGTCGCCATCGCGATCCAGTAGGGCGCAACGCCCATTTTATGCCGTGTTTTGAAATCCACTGAAATATCGAACGGCACTTTCTCGCCGCTGCTTTTCTCGAGCGTTCCTTTGATGGCGACCTTGTTATTTATGTAACGGCCGACCACATCGAATATGGCCGTCAGAATTCTGGCCGCTTTTATACCGGGGATATTACGGGGATGGACCTCAGTAACGTCGATTCTAGGATGTTCGACCTTGCCATCTGCATATGTGACCGTGATGTCGGATACAGAAATCTTCTTGTAAGCGCCGCCGCCATCCCAGTTGCGGATGTTGAGCGTGTAAGGGCCGGTATAGCGCTTGTATATAATCAGAAGAGGAGAACCGACTTCACGAATCTCCGGTTGCAGCCATATGTCGGCGGCCGAACCTTCCGCCAGCTTTACCGGTATTGCCGGGCCGAAATCACGGATGTCGACGAAAAGAATGCCGCCGGTGACAAAAGAAATAAACAGTAACGCGGCGACTGTGATCCGGAAGCGGATATGCTTTTTTCCCCCCGCCAAGGTTCAACTCCCGCGATAGGTGCTATAGCCATAGGGAGAGACCAGTAATGGTACGTGATAATGGACCTTGGCGTCGGCGATGCCGAAGGAAATGGAGATAACATCGAGGAACGCAGGATCGGTCAATTTGACGCCCCGGGCCCGGAAATACGGGCCGGCGTCGAATTCGAGCCGGTACACGCCTTTCGCAAACTCTTTACCTTCGAGCAAGGGCTTGTCGCACCGGCCGTCATCGTTGGTCGTGGTATCTACCAACAGTTCCTCTGTGTCGTCGTTATACAGGCGCACGGCAATCCCCTTGCCGGGGCAGCCATGGGCGGTATCCAGAACATGCGTGGTCAGTTTTCCCATGGCGGCATTCTATAACAATACCCTTTGTCTTCAAATGGAAAAGCTTTAGACTTTCCCCATGAGCACCGTGAAAGATCCCCGCAATTACAAGGGCTACGGCCCGAATCCGCCGCACCCGAAATGGCCGAACAAGGCCCGCGTGGCCGTGCAGATCGTCCTGAACTACGAAGAGGGCGGCGAGAATTGCGTGCTGAACGGCGATAAGGCGTCGGAGACGTTCCTGTCCGAGATCATCGGGGCGCCGGCGATCGAGGGCCGACATATCAGCATGGAGTCAATTTACGAATATGGCAGCCGGGCGGGTGTGTGGCGTCTCCTGCGGCTGTTCAAAAAATACGACGTGCCGGTGACGATTTTTGCGGTCGCCATGGCGCTCGAGAAATATCCCGAGATGGCCAAGGCGTTTATGGACGAGGGGCATGAGATTTGCTCGCATGGCTATCGGTGGATCAACTACCAGTACGTTGACGAGAAGACAGAGCACGAACATATGCAGCGCGCCATCGACGTAATAAAAAAACTGACCGGCCAGCGCCCGCTGGGCTGGTACACCGGACGCACCAGCCCGAACACGCGGCGCCTGGTGGTGGAGGAGGGCGGGTTCCTGTACGATGCCGACGATTACAGCGACGACCTGCCGTTCTGGGACACGGTCGGGGGCAAGAAGCAGCTGGTCGTTCCATATACGCTCGATTCCAACGACATGCGCTTTGCCACGCCCCAAGGCTTCAATACGGGCGAGCAGTTCTTTACGTATCTGCGCGATGCGTTCGATACGCTGTATGAAGAAGGTAAAACCGCGCCAAAGATGATGTCGGTCGGCCTTCATTGCCGCCTTGTCGGGCGGCCCGGCCGCATTGCCGGGCTGGAGCGGTTCCTGAAACATGTCAGGCAGCACAAGGACGTGTGGATCTGCCGCCGCATCGACATCGCGCGGCACTGGCATGAGCACCACAAGGGGTAGATTGATATGGGCGGCAATGTTCTAAAAAGAAAACCGAGCCGGATGACCGGCGACGAGTTCATGGAAACCTATGGCGGTATCTATGAGAAGTCACCATGGATTGCCGAAGCCGCGTTCGAGCGCCACGACATCGACACTGTGGATGAACTGCACGCCGCGATGAAAACCGCCGTCAACAAGGCCGACATGAACCAGCAGCTCGCGCTCGTGCGCGCCCACCCCGATCTCGCCATTGCCCCCGCGCAGATGTCGAATCTGACGAAGGAATCGCAGTCTGAGCAGGCAGGCGCCGGACTCAAGAACTGCACGCCCGAGGAATTCGAGGAATTTAAGCGGTTGAACGCCGAATATAAAGAAAAGTTCGGCTTTCCGTTCATCGTTGCGGTGAAAGGGCTTACGCGGCAGGACATCCTGAACCAGTTCCGCCAGCGCATGAACAGCACCCGGGAGCAGGAGTTCAAGACTGCGCTTGAGCAGATCCACAAGATCGCTTGGCACCGATTAACGGCGCTGGCAACCGACCTCGTTTAGCCTTCTGTTCCGAAAGCTTTAAGGCCGTGAATTCCGCCGTTGGGGAAGTGCATGTACAACAGGTGCGTGTACGGCCCGCCCTTGTTCAGGCGGCGCAGACGGTGGAATGTATCGCGCGATAGTGGCACGAATGACAGCAATGGTTTCCACGGGCTTCCTAACGGCACATGCAGCTTGATCTTGAGGCGCGTCTTGTCGCGGATGCTTTTTTCCTGCAAATAGCGCTGCTCCAGCATATAAGCGCGGAAGTCGTCGGGGATAATCTCCTTGCGGAAACCAGCGACGATTTTCCATCGCGGTGCCTGTTTCATCATCTCGTCGATCTCTGCTCCGGTCGCCCCGTATATATGCGCGGTCAGCGGGGCGTTCAGACGGTGAAGGTAAGTGTCTACCACGATTTCGTCGATGATCGACGGCTTGGCGAGGTGAAACACGGCCTGCTCGCCGAAACCGGTGCGGGCGGACTCCCAGCCCACCATATGCTGTTCGCCCCGATTGCCGTTGACTGCAGTATCCGGCTTGCCGTAGTGCTCGTTCGAGACGTGGCTGATCTTCGCATCCTCGAGCAAATTCTTGCGCTCGGGCCCTTGATCCACTATGACGCCGAAGAAGTTGATGCGCGAAATGCCGCCGTCGTAATAGCACTCGACAAGGCATTCAGTAGCCATCGTCGGCTCGATTGGAAATTCGTGCTCGGAGTCGGGCTTGAGCGACTGGCGGTCCAGCACACGCTTTTTCTGCTTGGTAACATCGTCCTTGAGGAACACGGAAACCGAGCGCACTTGATTGCCTGTGTACCACTTGGTGCTGATCTTGATGGTACTGACCTCTGACCTGCGCTTCAGGCCGATAACCATCCAGTCATAAGCGTCGTGATTGTATTCAATGGCTTCCTCGGTCCCCAGCACTGTGTAAGGGCGATGGCGGCGGGATTCGAATCCCCAATATTTCGCGCCCATGTGGGTGAAGTTCCCGCGGCAGTCCTTGGGCTCGTCGGGCAGCATGCATTCGTGCGGATTGGTGAAATCCGAATCCGAGTAGCCGATCAGGAAGGCTGGCAGGAAGGCTTCTTTCATGGCATGTTTATAGCATGAAGCCGCGCTTATTGAAACCTGCCCCCCTGACAGCCAAGGAATTCAAGTTATATGGCGATGTTATCGAGCCCGCTCAGGCCGTTGAGGTGCGCCATATAAATTACGGCAACACCGACCGCTTCCATGACCTGGCGCGGCTGGATATCACCGGGCAGGAGGGCAGGCCGCTGGTTAGCATCTTCCGGTCCAAGCCCCTGCCGCGGCCGATCCCGGTAAAGGTGATGGAGCGGCATCCGCTGTCGTCGCAGGCGTTCTATCCCCTGAGCAACCGGCCTTATATGGTGGTGGTTGCGGAGAAGGGGGAGTTCGATCCGAAGAAGCTAAGGGCCTTTCTGGCAGCGCCCGGGCAGGGGGTGAATTATCACGCCGGCGTCTGGCATCATTACAGCCTAGCCCTAGATGATATATCGGAGTTTCTCGTCGTCGACCGCGGCGGGCCCGAGAAGAATTGCGACGAGGTTTTTCTGGAAGAAAATATCCAAATTGACTACTAATCACCCATGTTCGACGTAATAAAATTCATCCTGAACGATGAAGTGCGTGAAGTGTCCGGCCTGCCGCCGACCATGACCGTGCTGCAGTGGCTGCGCACGCAAGCGGGCCTGACGGGCACCAAGGAAGGCTGCGCCGAGGGCGACTGCGGCGCCTGCACCACCATTCTCGGCACGCTGAAGGACGGCAAGGTCGAATACAAGACGATCAACTCCTGCATCGTGTTCCTGCCCGTATTGGACGGGCATCATCTGATCACGGTCGAAAACCTGAAGAAGAACGGAACACCGCACCCGGTGCAGAAGGCGATGGTCGACTGCCACGGCTCACAATGCGGTTTCTGCACGCCGGGGTTTGTGATGTCGCTCGCTGCGCTCCACCACAACAAGCAGGACGCGACGGAGGAGGAGATACAGGACGCCATCGCCGGCAATCTCTGCCGCTGCACCGGCTATCGTCCCATCCTCGACGCCGCGCGCAAGGCCGACAAGGTAAAGAAGCGTGCGGTCCTGGCATCGGATATCCGCGGCCTGCGGGAGATGCAGCGCAAGTCAATGTTTACGTACGAGGGCGGCGGTGGAAAATTCTTTGCGCCGCGCGGCGTGCAGGAACTGGCGGATGTGCTGGCAAAATACCCGACGGCAACGATGCTGGCGGGCGGGACTGACGTCGGTCTGTGGGTGACCAAGCACCATAAGGAACTGCAGGTCATTATATATACGGGGCATGTGCGCGAGCTGCAGGAGATTAAGTCGACCGCGTCGGGTCTGGAGATCGGCGCGGCGGTGACATACACGGATGTATTCAAGGCGCTGGCGGCCTATGATGAAAGCATGGAGGAAACGCTGCGGCGGCTGGGCTCCGTCCAGATCCGCAACCTCGGCACTGTCGGCGGCAACATCGCCAACGGCTCGCCCATCGGCGACGGCATGCCGCCGCTGATTGCGCTGGACGCCAAGATTTTTCTGCGCAATCAGAACACGGCCCGCCTCGTCAACCTCAAGGACTATTTCATTGAATACGGCAAGCAGGACCGCAAGCCCGGTGAGTTTGTCGAGAAGATACTCGTTCCCGCCAAGGCGAAAAACGTCCTGTTCAAGGTCTATAAAATCTCGAAACGGTTCGATCAGGATATCTCGGCCGTGTGTGGCGCTTTTGCGCTGACCATGGAAGGAAAGAAAATAACCGCCGCCCGCATCGCCTATGGCGGTATGGCCGGAACGCCTAAGCGCGCTGCGGCAATGGAAAAGGCGCTGACCGGGAAGGAATGGACTGAGGAGACGGCTAAAGCCGGCATGGCCGCGCTCGACAAGGATTTCCAGCCGATGAGCGACATGCGCGCCAGCAAGGAATACCGCAGCGACGCGGCGAAAAATCTTCTTTACCGCTTCTGGCTGGAGACGACGCAGCCGGAGATCGAGACGCGGGTTTACAATTATGCGCAATATTAAACAACGTCATGCCCGCGAATGCGGGCATCCGGCTTTTAAAAATTACTTAGTGAGGATTTCAACATGACAGAAAAGGAGAAGATGTCGGACGGTGCCATTTTTCTGAGATTGTTTCATGATTTGAAAAAATATTGCGATAACAAACCCGCAAGATTTAGAACTTGTTATAAGGATAGTTCTAAATTTCAGGAAATAGTCCGCGAATTGGAGCATTTGGAATGGTGCATAGACAAAAGCCAAGCACATAGCCCGCGTAAGGAGATTCTACACGTTCATAATGATTTCCCTGCTGCTTGGGAAGATTATAAGAAGAGG
>DATJGZ010000272.1:0-3519 GCA_035494535.1 Patescibacteria group bacterium
GCGTCCTGCAGGGCGAAGACAAAGGAACGGTCGAACTTGATATCGATATGCCGCGGCTCCTTCATCATGGCGGAGCCGGCCATGGCGATGGTGGTAACGGCGGCGGCCTCAGAGCCTTCCTCGTCGGTTTTGAAAACGACGTCATGCGACACCTGTGTGACCGCGATTTTAGGCCCTTTGACGGCGGCCATCGCTGAGAAGTCGGCATCGCCGGTAAATGCGGCGTTGATGCCGATCGCCTTCAGCGCCGGGATGAGGTCGTAATGCTGTTTGATATCGAGATGCGGCAGTTCGACCGCGCCGCGCACTTCGTCGAACTTCGACCGATCGAGCCAGTCGGGAAGATTTTCGCCGGCCTGTTTTGACAGCCAGTTGCGCGCGGATGTTGCCGCGTCTTTTGGCCGGACAAGGACAAGCCGCATGCTGCGAGAGTCTATAGCGCCGTAGGTCAGAGCGACCGCTTCATAGCCGGTGCGGTCCTGACCCACGACCTGGAATTCCTGATCGAAGTCTTCATGCATCATCGGCGTCTGAAAGGATTTGCCGTCGTCGGGCGTGAAATTTTTCGGCTTCGTCTTCGCCTTGTCGAACTTGTATGTCCATTCACCCTTGAAATACAGGGCGGAGGCGAGAATGAGCGCGCCGTTCGGGTCGAGCTCCTGCAGCACCTTGTCGATCAGGCCCCGGGTATTGTCGCCGGCCCAGTTGTTGATTTTGTCGAGAGTCTTGCTATCGCCGAAATCCTCGACGCTGATGGCGGCGCTGAAATTCTCCTTCGCCGCCGCCGCGTAATCCGGCTTGATCGAAGCGATGTTTTTATTGACCCAGATGCCATTGGCGGCGAGCAGATCGACATGGCCTTTGTTCGCATCCAAAACGGTTTTATTGAGCGCCGAAAACGATTTCAGATCTTCATCCAGTTTTGCGCCGTCGGTTCCATAGAGCGCTTTCGCGAACTCATCACGCGTTGCGCCTCCCGCGCCGGCGCCGGCCAGCGACAACGCGCTCAACGCATTATAAGGCGAAACCACGACGTTGTCGGATGGATCGGTTTGATGCGCGATGACCGCCTGCGCCATCGCGAGCGTGAAGCGGTTCGCGTTCGCGGCGTCGCTTCCGGCCTCCTGTGCGTGCGCGCTGCCGGCGAGGACCAGCGGGACAAGGAAGGCGAGAATCTTTTTCATCGGGGGCTCCCCTTTAGTGGTGATCGGTCCGGCATTTGGCAAACTCTGCCTGCCAACGCACGCATTCATCATGTTTCGGTTCGGCGCATAGTTCGTCTACCTTTTGGCGAACGTCCCGGCAATAGGCAGCTTCGCCGGAGTTAAAGGTTATTTTCCAGCCGCGATCCCAGGCGACGTAAATAAACGCAACAACAAGGCAGAAAACCAGCACGCCGATCCCGCTTCCCTCATCGCGCTTTTGCTGTGGGGAACTATTGTCTTCTTCTTTCTTAGGTTCAGCTTGATCCATCGCCGCGCCCTGCCTCTAGAAGATACATGATTTCGGCTCTTAAGAAATTTTTAACCCGACTCGGCGCAGCCTATTACCCGTCCCGACACATTTTTTGAAAGAGAAATTCACATGAGAAATATTGCAGCCCTGAAAAATTATGAAACGCCGGTCTTTTCCACTGCGGCTTCGCCGCTGCGCCTTGTTCACAGCGACGAGAGCGAGTCGGCAAGCGTCACCAGACTAAAGGATCTGCTGTTCAAGGAAGAGATCTGCTGCGACCGGGCGACGGATTAGCGCTCAAACCAACTATAAAGACATAATCATCTTTAAGTGGAAATATGCGCCCGATCGGCGTATAACCACTGCCATGAAAAATTCCTTCGATGTCATTGTTGTCGGCGGGGGGCATGCGGGCTGCGAAGCCGCCGCCGCTTCGGCGCGCCTGGGGGCGAATACCGCCCTGCTCACGCACCGGCGTGACACGGTCGGTATTATGTCATGCAACCCGGCCATCGGCGGGCTCGGCAAGGGACACTTGGTGCGCGAGATCGATGCGCTTGACGGTGTCATGGGCCGGGTCATCGACCAGGCCGGGATCCAGTACCGGATGCTGAACGCCTCGCGCGGCCCCGCCGTGCGCGGCCCACGGGCGCAGGCCGACCGCAAACTGTACCGGCAGGCGATGCAGGCGATCCTCAATGACTATCCGAATCTCACCATTATTGAGGGTGCCGCGGATGATCTGTTACTTGATGACGCGGGCCGGGTCCGCGGCCTGAAGACGCTGGCGGGCGACGAATATATATGTGCGGCGGTGGTGCTGACGACCGGCACGTTCCTGCGCGGCCTGATGCACCGGGGTGAAGAGAAAATTGCGGGCGGCCGGGTCGGTGAAGCGCCGGCAGTGGGCTTGGCTGAAACACTGGAGCGGCTGCAGTTTCCGCTCGGGCGTCTCAAGACCGGCACGCCCCCGCGCCTCACCGGCACGACGATCGACTGGTCGGTCTGTGAGGAGCAAAAGGGCGACGACCCGCCAGTGCCGTTTTCGTTTCTGACGAACCGGATCACGGTGCCGCAGGTCAGCTGCTACATGACCTATACGAATGCGGCAACCCATGACGCAATCCGCGCCAATATCCACCGCGCGCCGATGTACTCCGGCCAAATCAAGGGTACGGGCCCCCGCTACTGCCCGTCGGTCGAGGACAAGGTCATGCGCTTCAAGGACAAGGAGCGTCACCAGATTTTCCTTGAGCCCGAAGGGCTTGACGATGACACGGTCTACCCGAACGGCATCTCGACCTCCCTGCCCGTCGACGTACAGGCGGCGATTTTGAAATCCATTCCGGGCCTCGAGAACACCGAGGTGCTGCAGTGGGGCTACGCGGTCGAGTACGACTATTGCGACCCGCGCGACCTGAAAAATACGCTGGAATCGAAGCGCTTGCCGGGCCTGTTCCTGGCGGGTCAGATCAACGGCACCACCGGCTATGAAGAAGCGGCGGCGCAGGGCCTGATGGCCGGGATCAACGCGGCGCTGCAGGCCGGCGGCGGCGATGAAACTTTTGTCCTCGACCGGGCTGATGCCTATATCGGTGTGCTGATTGATGACCTCATCACCAAGGGCGCGCCGGAGCCGTATCGCATGTTCACCAGCCGCGCCGAGTACCGCCTGCGCCTGCGTGCGGACAACGCCGACCAGCGCCTGACCGATATCGGTTTGGGAATTGGTTGTGTGGCGGCTGAGCGTGAATCAATTTGGGCCGAGAAAAAAGCTGCCCTCGCCTGTGCGCGCGAACTGGCCACGACGCTGGGCGCGACGCCGAATGCGCTGGCGAAAGACGGTATTCATGTGAACCACGACGGCGTGCGGCGGAGCGTGTTTGAGCTGCTGCGGCATGAGGGAATTTCGTGGGCTGATCTCGCGCGCGTATGGCCGGAGCTGGGCTCTGTCCCTCCTGCCCTTGTCGAACAAATTCAATGCGATGCGATGTATGAAGGCTATCGTGAGCAGTATGAGTCGGACATCAAGGCGTTCCGCAAGGATGAGAATTTAAAACTCCC
>DATJGZ010000273.1:0-2674 GCA_035494535.1 Patescibacteria group bacterium
CTCCGACCCCGACGCCGCACTCTACTATCTCTGCCGGATGCTGGATGCCGGCGAGCCACCCCTCTATATCGCGCGCCGCGTGGTGCGCATGGCGATCGAGGATATCGGTCTGGCCGATCCGCAGGCGCTGGTGATCGCCAAAGCGGCGAAGGACGCTTACGACTTCCTGGGGTCGCCGGAGGGCGAGCTCGCGATCGCGCAGGCGGTGGTCTATTGCGCGACGGCGCCCAAATCCAATGCGGGCTATGCCGCGTTCGGCGCGGCCATGCGCACCGCCAGGGAGGCCGGCTCTCTGCTGCCGCCCAAGCACATCCTCAATGCGCCGACCCGGCTGATGCAGGACGAAGGCTACGGCCGCGGCTATGCCTACGATCACGATGCCGAGGAGGCATTCTCCGGCCAGAACTATTTTCCGGAGGCGCTCGAGCGCCAGAAATTCTATGACCCGCCGGAGCGCGGCTTCGAGCGTGAAATCAGGAAGCGGCTCGAATACTGGGCGAAGCTGCGCAAGGAGCGGGGCGGGGCATGAGCCGCGGAAAATCCGGCCCGCGCCAGCCCGGCGGCGGCCGTCAGCAAGCCGGGCCGCGGCATCAATCGCGCCAGGCGCGCCATCAGTCGTTCCGTCAGCCGGAGATGCGGGCGCAACGCGCCGTCCCGCGGCCCGCGCCCCCAGTGGCCAGCGCGGAGCGGTTACAGGCGGCCGGCAAGGTCCAGACCGTATCCGTCGCGGCCGATGAATCCGGCATGCGCGTCGACCGCTTTTTCGAGGCGCGATTTCCCGGCCTGTCCTTCAGCCACATCCAGCGCATCATTCGCAAAGGCGAGGTGCGGGTGAACGGGAAGCGTACGCAGCCGAAGGCTCGCCTCGAAGCGGGGCAGGCCGTGCGGATTCCCCCGCTGAAAGTTGAAGCGCCGCCGCCGCGCGACGATGCACCTGCTGCCCAGAAGGACCGCGCGTTCCTGAAGTCAATCATCCTCTTCGAGGACGCCGACGTGATGGTGCTCAACAAGCCGATGGGCCTTGCGGTGCAGGGCGGGTCCGGCACCACGCGTCATATTGACGGGATGCTGGGCGCCCTGCGCGGCCCCGACGGGCAGCGTCCGCGGCTCGTGCACCGGCTGGACAAGGACACTGCCGGTTGCCTGCTGGTGGCGAAAACGCGCTTTGCCGCGGCAGCGCTCGCTAAGACATTTCGCTCGCGCTCGGCCCGCAAAATTTACTGGGCGCTGGTCGTTGGCGTGCCAAAGCCGGCGCAGGGCCGCATTTCGACCTATCTCGCCAAGCAGGAGGTCGAGGAGGATTCGTTCATGCGCATCGCAAAGCATGGCGAGAAGAATGCGGTGCATGCCGTTACCTACTACGCAGTTGTGGAAACGGCCGCGCAACAACTGGCCTGGCTGTCGCTGAAGCCGGTAACCGGGCGCACTCACCAGTTGCGAGCGCACATGGCGCATATCCATCATCCAATCGTCGGGGATCCGAAATATTTCAACATGGAGAACTGGCAGCTTCCCGGCGGGATACAGAACCGCCTGCATTTGCTTGCCCGCCGGATCGCGGTTCCGCACCCGCGCGGCGGTATTATTGATGTATCAGCGTCGTTGCCGCCGCATATGGAGCAATCCTGGAATTTGCTCGGGTTTGACGCGAAACGTTATGATCCGATCGAGGAAGCGCCGGAGGAGTAGCCGGCGGGGCAAGGGGTTCCTATTTGAGAGGAGCCATGCGCGCATCATCCCTTTTCCTGAGCGTGCTTATCCTGGCGGTTGTCCCCGCAGGGTCTTCCTTTGCCCAGAGCGGCAGCGGCTACAGCATCATGCAGGACGATTACGGCATCATGGTTCCCGAAAAGGGGGCCAGGCCGTCGAAGCCCGAGCCTTGGCTTGCGCCCAAATACAAGTCGCCAGGCGGCACGTCGAAACGGGTGGTCATCCCGCGCTCAACGACAGTGCCGCAGCTGCAGGCCGTGACCCCGCCGCCGCTTTACGTGCCGGAGACCGGCCGGACATTGCCCAATCTGCCAACGATTTCAGGCTCGGGACGGGGGGGTGCCGAGACCTATCAAGACCGGGCGGCGCGTTGCGCCCATCAGGCCGGTGTCTATGGACCGACAGCTACCGGCAACCGAAATGCCTATGTCGGCAGCTGCATCAATCAATAGCGGTCTTCACAATTTACTTGAGGATTGATGGTCCCCCAGTTAGCAGGGTTTCTTCAAGTTAAGGCTTTGCTTCAGGGCGCTAAATCTCGTCCATCACCTGGGCATAGGCAATCAGCGCGAACAGCGCGGTGCCGCCGATCATGTTGCCGATCAGGACCGGTATCATGAAGTCGCTAATCATCCGCCACCAAACCCACTCCCCTGAAAACACCAGGAGGTAGGATTCCATGCTGCCGGCGACGATGTGCGTGAAGCCGCCGACGGCGATCAGCCACGTCATCAGCGTGATGACGTGGAATTGCGCGCCTTCCGCGCCGGGCATCAGCCAGACCATGGCTGCCATCAGGAAACCGGCGGCGATGGCGCGGAAGACCATCTCCCACCAGCCGTAGGCCAGCAGATCGCGGCTGATCTCGAGCATGCCGTTGTACACGTCGCCCGAGAGCGCAGGCGTGAACGTGCAGAACAGCGCCGCGAACAACGTGCCGGCAAGATTGGCCGCGAGTACGATC
>DATJGZ010000274.1:0-2669 GCA_035494535.1 Patescibacteria group bacterium
ACAAGCATTGCAGTAAAACAATCAATCGAAAAAATCCTCGATATGACGCGCGGCGCGGGGGCGGAGTTCGCGCCCGGACTGGTGCTGCGCGAAGATAACGGAAATCTGCACATGGAGGCCGGGACAAACGACGGGCCGCTGCTGGTCCGCATGCCGGAAGCCTGCCTGATCCCGCCGGCGGATTTTCGCTTCGGGCTGGAAGGCGAGAAATTGATGGCCATGGCCGAACCGGGCGTCGCGCCGCTGCGCGCGCAGCTGATGCAGGCGACACTCGATCTCTATAACCTCACCGGCAAGCTCGCCACGCATAAACGCTCGGTGCCGTGGTGGCTGGCGGCGGAATACCCCGAAGTGCTCGAGCATATCCTGCGCCTGCGCGACAATCCGACGCTGCGCGGCTATGCCGAGGCGGTGCGCAGCGGGCCGGACGACGGGTTTTTGGTCGAGACATTCTTCCTCACCCGCACGCTGGCGATCAAAAAGGACGGTCGGACGATGCGGATGCTGATGCCCGTGATCGACTTCATGAACCACCACCATCAGGGCGCGGCCTTCAACACCATCACCGACCAGCGCGGCTTCGCCATCGGCATGCTGAAAACCCAGCCGGTGGCGGGCAGCGCCGAGTGCTTTGCGCGCTACGGCGATTACGATGCGCTGACGACATGGCTGCATTACGGCTTCGCCGACGAGCACGCGCCCGATGCGCCCGCGGACGGGCAGATGATCGACGTCTCGCACATATATTATGAGGACTTCCGCAAGACGCTGGAAAAGCTGAAGGTGAAGAAACCCGACCTTGAGCATGCCCGCACTATTGCCTTGCGGCTATGTGAGTTGCAGTTAAAACGCCTGAAATCCCGCGCGGCTTAATTTTAAGAACGTCATACCGGCGAACGCCGGTATCTTCCTGATTGTAGTTTTATTTATAAGACCCCGGCTTTCGCCGGGGTGGCGTGGATTTATAGAAGACAGAGCACGCAGGGCACGCCGAGACACTGTGAGCCCCGATCCTCTGGGCGCTCCGCGCGCTCTGTGTTTAATACTTTAAAACAACCCCAGCCCCGGCGGGTCGTCGGGCATGGGCCGGATGCGCGTAATGAAGCGCCCCAGCGGGCTGAACTTGCCCCACGGGCTGTGGATGCCCGGCAGCCGGTTGAAGTAGACATTGCGCACCTGATCGCCGATGAAGGAAAGCGCGGCGCGGATTTCCTTGGCGTTGTTCAGGGGCTGCGGCTCGTTGTCGATGACGATGGCCTTGATGTCGTACATCGCCCAGTTGACCCGCTCGGCCTTGACGTAGCTGCTGTAATGCTTGCCGTTCTTCCGCCGCGAAAAAACCGCGACTTCGAACACCCCGTCGGAGCCGTTGCGGAACAGGTAGCCCGCGTCGGGGTCGTCGGGGTCGCCCATTACCAGCCCTTCGCGCTGGCCTTCGGGAATGCTTGTGCTGAGCGCGCGCTGGAGCACGAGCTCGCGGATATAAGTCGGCGGCGGCTCGTCGGCATGGCGGTTGAAAATACTGTCGAGAAAGGCCATCAGAAGAACCCTTCTCCGGACGGCTTCGGCATAATTCGCGTCATGAAGCGTCCGAGCGGACTGAAGCGGCCCTTGTTCTCATGGATCGCCGGAAGATGATTGTTGGCGATCCATCGCACCTGATTTCCCAGCCAGTTCAGGACGTCGTAGATTTCCTTGGCATTACGGAGCTTTTCCGGCTCGTTGTCGAAAACGATGGATTCCATGTCGAGCGTTCCGGGCGCGATTTGCCGGGCCCTTACGTGACTGGCGTACTCCGCCCCGTCCGGATGACGCGACTTGATTTCGAGCTCGACCATGCCGTCACCCGCAACATTGTTGCGGAATTCATAGCGGGCGTAGGGCCCTGATTCGGGATTGCCGGCGGTGTGTTCCTCAGTCTCGCCGTCCCGCGCCCAGCAGCCGAGAATGAAAAGAACGTCGGCTTCGCGCAGATAGGTCTGCGGAACTCGGGGTTTTGCCTCGCGATTGAAAATATGGCCCAGGAAGTCCATTGTCCCTGTTCTTTTTTATAAATACGTCAAAAAGAACCGACTATAGGACGCAGACGAAGCAACCGTCAAAAGCTTTTCTCTCCCGCGCCGCAGCAGAGCCGGCAGTATCAATGCTTTTCGTAGTTCTTGTGGGCCATGCCCTCGTGCGTGTGGTGCACGGGCAGCGTGACTTCGGGCTGCATGCGGGCGGCGCGCCCTGCTTTCTCGCCAACCGAACCCTTAAGGATCGTCGTCGCACCGTCGACCAGCCACAGCGCCCCGGTGACATAGCTGGCCTCCTCGGACGCGAGGAAGGCGTAGACGTTAGCGATCTCCTCGACCGTGCCCCGGCGGCCGAAGACGGTGGCAGCGGTCAGATGAGCTTCCATCTCGTCCGTCATCGGGCCGGTTTCCTTGTGGGTCATGGCGGTATCGACGGGACCGGGGCAGACGCAATTGGCGCGCACGCCGTGCCGGCCGTATTCGATGGCCACGCCGCGCATGAAGGCGTGGATGAAGCCCTTTGTGCCGCCGAAGACGGCGTTGTTCTCAAGCCCGATCTTGCCCGATTCGGAACCCGCGCTGACGATATTGCCGCGTGTTTTCATCAGCCAAGGCAGCGCCGCCTTTGTCATGTGGAAGACGGAGCCGATATTC
>DATJGZ010000275.1:0-8177 GCA_035494535.1 Patescibacteria group bacterium
ACCTCGCGCTGGTGGCGGACGGCGGTATAGCCCGAATCTTCGGCCGCAAATTCCTGCTCCTGAAAGTCGGAATAGGCGGCCATGCCGCGGTGGCGGTACTCGCTGGCCAGCGCAAACATCGAGTGATTGAGGGCATGGAACCCGGCCAGCGTGACAAACTGGAATTTATAACCCATGGCGCCCAGTTCCCGCTGGAACTTCTCAATCGTCTGGCCATCGAGCTTCGACTTCCAGTTGAAGGAGGGCGAGCAGTTATAGGCCAGCAGCTTGCCGGGATATTCCCGATGGATGGCTTCCGCGAATTTGCGTGCATCGTCGAGATCGGGATGTGACGTCTCCCACCACAAAAGGTCCGCATACGGCGCATACGAAAGGCCGCGGGCGATGCAATGGTCAAGTCCGGTGTCCTCTTTGAGGCGATAGAATCCCTCAGGCGTGCGTTCGTCGCCGTCGATGAATGGCCGGTCACGCTCGTCGATATCCGAGGTGATCAAGCGCGCGCTTTCGGCATCAGTGCGTGCGATGATGATGGTCGGCACGCCACACACGTCAGCAGCCAGGCGGGCGGCGGTCAGATTGCGCTCATGCGCCGCCGTCGGGATCAGGACCTTGCCGCCCAGATGCCCGCATTTTTTCTCGGATGCCAGCTGGTCTTCGAAATGGACGCCGGCGGCGCCGGCCTCGATATACGCTTTCATGATTTCGAAAGCATTCAGCGGTCCGCCGAAACCGGCCTCAGCGTCGGCGATGATCGGCAGGAACCAGTCCCTTGTAACGCCGCCTTCGGAATGCTCGATCTGGTCCGCGCGCTGTAACGTTTTGTTAATACGCCGGCATAGCTCCGGCCCGGCGTTGGCCGGATAAAGGCTCTGGTCGGGGTACATGGCGCCCGCGGTATTGGCGTCGGCTGCGACCTGCCAGCCCGAAAGATAAATCGCTTCAAGCCCTGCGCGCGCCATCTGCATGGCTTGGTTGCCCGTGACCGCGCCGAGCGCGTGAATATAGGGTTTCTCATTCAGTTTCTGCCACAGCCGGGCGGCGCCGCGCGCGGCGAGCGTGTGCGAAACCGGGAGCGATCCCCGCAGCCGCGCCACGTCGGCAGCGCTGTAGGGCCTTTTTATGCCGTCAAAACGGCCCTCGGGCGAACCCAGGACCAGGTTTTCAAATGCGGCGATATCGGTGTTGGCAGCGGTTTCAGTTTGGTTGCGCATGTATGTTTGTTTCTCCGTTTGCATGCGTTGTCCTTGTCGGAATTCAAACCCTTTTTCAGGGAATTTGTTCCATGCAGCATAAATTTAAGTCCGCTTTGGCGGACATAACGGGCTAGGGCAGGGGGAACTTTTCTATTCGCGGCGGGTAGGGAACGCCTTGCTGTATTCTTCGAGCAGCTTTTTGCCGTCCATCTCGGTGTAGATCTGCGTGGTGCTGAGCGAGGCGTGGCCAAGCAGTTCCTGAATCTCGCGCAGGTTAGCGCCGTTCTGCAGAAGATGCGTGGCAAAGCTGTGGCGCAGGGCGTGGGGTGTCGCGTTCTCGGGCAGGCCCAGAGCCCGGCGGACATCGCGCATCGCCTTCTGTGCCACGCCCTGGTTCAGACGTTTGCCCATTTCGCCCATGAACAAAGGACGATCCGACGTCTCCGCAAAGGGGCAGGCGGCGCGGTAGCGGTTGACGGCGTCTTCCACCTGCTTGAGTACCGGCACCACGCGCTCCCGGCGGCCTTTTCCTGTTACGCGTATGAAGCCTTCGACCGGCAGATCCGCAATATCCAGCGACAGCGCCTCATCGATCCGCAACCCGCAGCCATAGAGCATGGTAAATAGCGCACGATCGCGCAGATGGACCCAATCCTCCTCGCCGCCCGCCTCATCAAGTACAGTGATTGCCTGCTTTTCGTACAGCGGGCGCGGCAGGCGGCGGGGCTGTTTCGGATTACGAACGGTCTTAATCGCCGCATTGTGCAGGACGCCGTGCCGGTCCATCCAGGTCAGCAGATTTTTCACACCGGACAGCGATCGCGCGCGCGAAGATACGCCTACACCATCAATGGCCTTACGTGACATCCATGCGCGAAAGTCCTTGAGGTCGGCGCCTGCAAGCTCGTTCAGGCTGACGGCACAGCCATGATGCTGGGCAAGAAAAGTGATGAATTGCGACACGTCATGCGCATAGGCGCGCAAGGTGTGCTTTGACATATTCTTTTCAGATGTCAGCCATCGGCGCCACTTCTGCAGAGCGTCGACCACATCCGGGGCGCAAGATTCAAATACCTCTTCGACGGCCATGGTTTGCCCTGTTCAGTCTGTTCGTCATATTTTGCGAGAAAAGCTGAATTTATGGAAACAAATAAGAGAGATCGTGAAAGATACACTTCTGGCGGTGACGAAAACATCGTACCACAAAATAGCGTTTACTGCAGCTCGTAGGTGACGTTGACCTGCGCCGAGACATTGATCTGGCCGATGGCAAGATCACCGGTGTCGCCTTCCATAGGCGCGGCCGGCGCCTGCTGGATCGCGTTCTGCGCCATGTAGCTGTTGTTGTTGCGCTGGCCGCCATAATTACCGTGCCAGTAATAGGACGAATAGTTCTCGGCGTTGATGGTAATCGGCTTGCCGACCTTCATGTCCAAGCTCGTCGCCAGCGCCTGTGCCTTCTCGAGCGCCGCTTTCGCCGCCATCTCGCGCGCCTTGTCACGGTGCTTGCGCAAGTCGGTCGTTACGAACTGGATATCGTCGATGCGGTTGATGCCGAGCTGAAGCGCCTTAGTCACCAGCCCTTCGTATTTCGTCAGGTCCTTCAGGCATATCTGTACGCCCTTGCGGACAGTGTAGTACGTGATCTGCAAGGGACTGCATTTGCCGGACATCTCGTCGTCGTAGTTGCAGGTGCGGTAGGTGGGCTCGACGGTCAGGAAATCGGTTTGCACATGGCGTGCCTCGATGCCAAGCGTCTTTGTCGCATATTCGACCAGTGCTTTCACCGCCTGATCGTTCTGAGCCTTTGCCATCATCAGGTCGGCGGCGCGGTTTTCGGCGGTCATGGATATTTGAACCTGATCCGGCACCACGCGCACGGCGGCGTCGCCGGTGACCGTAATCGTGCGGCTGATGGCGCTTGCGTTCTGTGCATACACCGGGCCGGACAGCGCGAGGGCTAGCAAGGCGGCGATGACGAATTTTTTCATGACAGGTGCAGCCAGTCGCGGAAGCAGCGTTCGATGACGCGGCCGAGGAAGACCAGGAGCTCCGTGCCTTGTCCCTCCACGAACAGATCGGGGTTACGGCTGCCGAAGGCGAGCAGGACCGGCGGGGTTCCCTGAGCGACTGAAAGGCGCAGGAGAGCCTGCGACTTCACCAGCGTCGAGCCGCCGCCGTAGATGTCGTCGAAGCCGTTGATGAAGGCCTCGAGCACGACAGGTTTCTTTTTCATCAGCAGGTCGATGGTGCCCGGCTTGACCGCGCGCACGCCCGACAGGTCAATGTGCGGGATGGAATCGCCGTCCGTCTCCACGACAACGCTGATGATGTCGACGTCGAGAACGGCCGCGAGGTCGAGCGTGATGGTGCGGATGAAATCCTCGAAGTTGCGGGCTTCGAGCAGCATCAGGACCGCCGTGTGGAAGCGCGCCTGGTTGTTCATGTTGGCACGGCTGGTCTCGACGATCTCGCGCGTGGTTTCCACCACTTCGTCACGGTCGGCGCGCAGCTGGCGCACCATGTAGTACTGGAAGTCGATTACACCCTTGCCCTGTTTCTCGGTCGGCGGCAGCAGGATATCGATCACTTCCGGGTGCTGCTGCAAAAAGGCCGGGTTCTTTTTCAGGTAGGCGATGACGTCTTCGGTTGAGGGGAGGCTGGGAATTTGTTTCCGGGTCATGGAATCGGACATTTGTGGAAGTTCCTGTACGAGAGAATCGGTGACGCGCTCAGGTAATTATACCCTGAAATGGGATTCGCCCGGAAAGGGAAAATGGGGGATTCAGGGCGCCGGCTTGCCGTAAACCTTGCGCGCGGCTTCGGCCTGCGCCTCGTCGAACCGCTTCATCTCCGGCGAACCGGGCAGGGCCCGCGTTCCCTCGGGCGTGAATATCTTATGAAGTATCAAAGGCGGTCCGGCATGAAACATGACCGGCGCATGGGGACTTTCATCCTCAACATACCGCCAGCCATCCTTCTCGAGTTCGCGCAGCACTTTTTCGCTGGGCGCAACCCAGTTACGCGTCTCAAGGAAGAGGTTGACCCTCCGCCATGCGTCAGACAGCGATTCGATCAGCGCGCTCATCCGCACCCGCAGGACGGCGCGCCCGGCTTGCCGAACAGTTTGTCGACGGCGGCCATGCGCGCGGTTTCATATTGATCCCATCCTGCCGTGCCGCGCTCAAGCTCGGCATTCGATTTCGGAGGAACCGGATGAAGCACTTCGGCCGCTACCGGCATGCCGCCGCCAAATGCGTGGACGACTTCCTTGCGGAAAGTCCATCCCTGATTCTCGAGTTCTTCCGTCACACGCGGATCGGGGCCGAGAACTTCGTTTCTGGCCGCCCAGTGGTTGAAGCGCCTCTTGAGGTCCGCGCCCCATGTCATTGTGCCTGCCTTCGGCACGTCCAGAACGGCGGGCAGCGGACGGTTGTGAACTTTATAAACGGCCGTGAGGCGGTCTGTCTCATACTGCTCCCACTCCGGCGTGATTTTTCCGCCGATCGCTTGACGGATCTCGGTGCCGTTAAGGACCGGGTGCAACGATTCCGCCGCGACGCCCGGCATGGCGACGATCTCGGAGCGGAACGACCAGCCTTTCGGCGCCAATTCGTCCTGCACCGCCTTGCTCGGGCCCCATGAGGCGCCAAGGTCAAGTTTAAAGGCGAGATCATCGCGGACCTCCGCCATCTTTTTAAATAGGCCTTTCAGACTAAATTCCATTTTACCCTCCGCCGGAAAAAGAAAGAATTTATCGGGCTGTAGCCCGTCCTTCAATTCCGATTATGGTTCCTAAAAAAAATGCCGTCAGCTGAACGGCAAATTGGAGTTAGTCGGTACCACTAGCTGGGCGGTACCGGTATATACGGGCGGCTAGGCCCGTGACCGATCTGGTATACGGTTTCTATATTGCGCATATTTATGGTTAAAGACCCGCAGCCCGGTTTTTGTCAAGAAAAAATCTTGGGGCAGGTGTTTTTTATAATTTTAATGCGTCAGAGGATGCTCTGGCCCGTCTTTTTCCAGTCATCCACGAAGGCCGCCAGCCCCTTGTCGGTCAGGGGGTGGTTGTAAAGCTTGCGGATGACATCCGGGGGGCAGGTAACCACATGAGCGCCCATCTTGGCCGATTCGGTGATGTGGATGGGGTGGCGGACGGAGGCCACCAATACCTCGGTCTTGAAGTCGGGGTACTGGTTGTAAATGGTCACAATTTCCTCGATCAGGCGCAGCCCGTCGGTGCCCACGTCGTCCAGCCGGCCGACGAAGGGCGAAATGAAGCTGGCACCCGCCTTGGCGGCCAGAATGGCTTGGGCAGCAGAAAAACACAGGGTCACGTTAACCATTGTCCCCTCATCGGACAGGGCTTTGCAGACCTTCAGGCCGGCGGGGGTGAGGGGCACTTTCACCGCGACGTTCTTGGCGATTTTGGCGAGCTTTTTACCCTCTTTGAGCATGGTCTCGAAATCGGTCGAGGCGACCTCGGCGCTGACCGGGCCTTCGACCAGCTTGCAGATCTCGGCCACGAGCTCGAGGAAGTTCTTGCCCGCTTTGGCGACCAGCGACGGATTGGTCGTCACCCCATCCAGCAGGCCGGTGGAGGCCAGATCGGCAATTTCCTTGGTGTCGGCTGTGTCGACAAAGAACTTCATGGTCTAAATCCCCGCTACGCTGTGTGAAAACAGGGCTAACCTAGCAGATAACCGAGGCTTTTCAAGGCGCGGGATAGAATTTATCGGCCAGTTCGCGCCGCAGTTTGGCGTAGCGTTCGAAGTCCTCGGGATGCTCGCCGTTCAGGACCCGGTTTTCAGGCGTGTAGATGTGTGTGTGGTAGTGGATACCCATGGGCGATCCGCCCACATGCGTATGGAATTTCCAGCCCAGCTTTTGCATTTCGGTTTGGATAGGTTCCGGAATCTCGAACCAGGTCGAAGCGGCCATGGCGTGCTGCGCATGTTTAAAGATATCTCTGAGTTTCATGTCTTGATGCCCCCGATGGCGGGCATCATAGACCGGAAATTATGGCAAGCTCAAGCTTCGGGATATTGTGTAATATTATCATGGAGAAACCGGCCTTCTACCTGCGATAATAGAGACATATGAATCAGTCACTTTTATTTGCCGAGGCCGATGCCGCGCAGACGGTCAGCGTGCTCGTTCCCTACCCGGTCGAGCGCGCTTACAGCTATACCGCGCCGGCGGGCTTGCCGCTGCAGCCGGGCGACTATGTCACGGTGCCGCTCGGTAACCGCGAAGTGCCGGGCGTGGTTTGGGACCCGGCCGAAAACGACGAGGCAGTCGCAAGCAAAAAACTAAAAGCGGTGGTCACGCGCCACGACGTGCCGCCGATGCCCGCCGTGCACCGCCAGTTTCTGAACTGGGTCGCGCATTACAACATGGCGCCGCTCGGCTTCGTGCTGAAAATGTCGCTGCCGGTGTTCAAGGCGCTGGAGCCGCCGGAGCCGATTACGGCCTATGTCACAGGCATCACGATCAGCGAGAAGACGGCGAAGGGATTGTCACCGCAACGTCAGGATGTACTGAAAGTCATGGCGGATGGGCTGGCACGCAGGGCTTCGGAGATCGCCGAGCTTGCGGGTTGCACGGCGGGCGTCGTGCGCGGGATGGCCGACGCAGGAATCCTGCGCGCGGTTCATACGCTGGCGGCGGCGCCGTGTTCGCATCCCGATATTCATCGCGCGGGCGTCAGCCTTTCGGCGGCGCAGGAGGGGGCGGCAAAGCACCTGCGCCAGTTTGTCGACGCTGGCGGCTATCATGCGGCGCTGCTGGACGGCGTGACGGGTGCCGGCAAAACAGAGGTCTATTTCGAAGGCGTAGCCGAGGCGCTGAAGAAAGGAAAGCAGGTGCTGATCCTGCTGCCCGAAATCGCGCTGTCCAATGCCTTCCTTGACCGCTTCCGCGCGCGGTTTGGCTGCAATCCGGCTTTGTGGCATTCGTCGCTGACCCCGGCCCAGCGGCGAAACACATGGCGCGGCGTGGCCGAAGGACAAACGCGCGTGGTTGTCGGCGCGCGCTCGGCGCTGTTTCTGCCCTACATGAATCTCGGGTTTATCGTGGTCGATGAGGAGCACGATTCCGCCTATAAGCAGGAGGACGGCGTAATCTATCACGCGCGCGACATGGCGGTCGTGCGCGCGCATCAGGGGAAAATCCCCATCGTGCTGGTGTCGGCGACGCCGTCGCTGGAGACCATGACCAATGTCTGGTCCGGCAAATACCATCACCTGCATCTCCCCGACCGGCATGGCGGCGCGCAGCTGCCCGACATCCATATCGTCGATATGAAGCTCGACAAGCCGGAGAAGCGTCATTTCATCGCGCCGTCGCTGCGGCTGGCGCTGGAGGAGAATCTGAAGCAGGGCGGGCAGAGCCTGCTGTTCCTCAATCGCCGCGGCTACGCGCCGCTGACCATATGCCGTACCTGCGGCCATCGGATGAACTGCCCGCGTTGCACGGCGTGGCTGGTCGAGCACAAGCGCGACGGACGATTGACATGCCATCATTGCGGCTACGGTCTGCCGCTGCCCAAAATCTGCACCGCCTGCGGCGACAAGGACTCATTGAACGCCTGCGGGCCGGGCGTCGAGCGGATTCTTGAAGAAGTTAAATCCTATTTCCCCGAGGCGCGCACGGTTGTGCTGGCAAGCGACACCGCCGGGACGCACGAGGAACTGGCGACGCTGCTGCAGGACATACGCGAACATAAATACGATATTATCGTCGGCACCCAGATCATCGCCAAGGGCCACCATTTCCCGAAGCTGACGCTGGTCGGGGTGGTCGACGGCGACCTTGGCCTGCAGGGCGGGGATCTGCGCGCTGCCGAGCACACCTTCCAGCTTTTGCACCAGGTGGCGGGCCGGGCCGGACGGGAGGAAATGCCCGGGCATGTCTACCTCCAGACTTTTCTGCCCAATCATAAAGTCATACAGGCGCTGAGCACGCATGATCGCGATCGGT
>DATJGZ010000276.1:0-4903 GCA_035494535.1 Patescibacteria group bacterium
AATCCTACTTGACCGCAAGCGGCTCATAAGTCTCATAGCGCGCCGCATCGATCAAGCGGTCCATGCGGCTGACGATGGGAGCCATCACGCCATCAATGGACGGCGCACGGACCTGCCCGGCAAGATCCTCGAGCTTCTCAAACGGCGACTGCGGCCGCGGGAATATCTGAAGCTTGAGATGCGTGCGGTCATTGGCCTGCACCTGCTTCGCCGCGTAGTCCAGCGCCGCATCCAGGCCACCGAGTTCATCGACGAGCCCTTTTTCCTTCGCCTGATGGCCCGTCCAGACCCGGCCGCGCGCGACGCTGTCTGCCTGCTGGATATTCATGTGCCGGCTTTGCGCCACCAGACCGATGAAATTGTTGTAGATAGCATCCATCGTCGCGTTCATGCGCTCGGTCGCACTTTCTGAAAACGGCCGGTTGAACGACCACATGCCGGCGTTCTTGCCGAAATCGACGCTCTGCCAGTTGACGCCGATCTTGTTCCAGAATCCGGTCAGGTCCACCTTCCCGCCTGCCACGCCGATCGACCCGGTCAACGTATCCGGCAGCGCGAAGATATGGTCGCCGGCAGTCGCGATCCAGTAGCCGCCCGAAGCGGCTTCGTCACCCATCGAAACGACGATCTTCTTGCCGCTCTGCTTGAACCTTGCCGCCGCGCGCCGGATCGTTTCCGCGGCGGATGGCGAGCCGCCCGGACTGTTGACGCGCAGGACAAGTATATCGACGTCCGGATTGTCCGCGATCGCGCGAAGATCGTCGGTAATATTCTCGCCGGATGAAACCTTGCCGCCAAATCCCGAGTCCCGCGACGGGCCGCTCTCCATGATCGTGCCTTCGACATAGACGAGGGCGGCGGTCTTTTTGTGCCCGCTGAAACCGGGCACGCCGGGATCGTTCTTGTTGTCGGAGACATAGCGCTCCATATCGACAAAAACGCTGCTGTCCTTGATCTTGTTCAATTCTTTTTTCGCCTTGATAGGATCGGACGAAAACTTTTTGCCGCTGATGGTCGCCTTGACCATGTCGCGCATCGCGCCGTATTCGTCAAGCTTCGTAACCAGACCGGCCGCGAGCGCTTCCTTGTCGGTGAAAAGCCCCTTGTCCATGAGCGCCAGAACGGCAGCAGGCTTCCATTTACGCGCTTCGGCGATACCGTTGACGAGATGCGTCCCGAGATCGTCGACCAGCGTCGTCATGGCCTGGCGGTTAGCCGCCGACATCTCCTTGTTCTCAAAGCTCTCGAACAGCGACTTGTATTCCTTGCGCTGGAAGAACTCCGGCTTTACGCCCAACTTGTCGAGTGTGCCGCGCGCAAAGGGCATCTCGAGGCTAATACCCGCCATCGAGACATCGCCCACCGGCTGCATCCATATCTGGTCGAAAATCGAGGCGAAATAGTAGGTGCCCAAGCCCCTGCCCGGATCTCCGTATCCGTTAGCGTAGATATATAAATACTTGCCCGTCTTGTGAAAGCGCTGGAGGGCGGCGCGCAACTCCTCGATATGCCCGAGACTAATGCCGGTAGTCGCGAGGTTGACGATAATGCCTTTGACCCGATTGTCCCGGCTCGCGTGATCGATAGCGTTGACAACGCTCAGTAATGTCGGCGTCGCTCCGCTCAATGGATATTCGGCCATCTGGTACTCGGGATAATCGCCGTCGAGCGTCAATGTGAGAACGAACTTGCCCGGCAGGGATTGCTCCGGTCCGCCATGAATGGCGATCACCGACAGCATGCCCAGGAGGAAACTCAAAAGCATGAGCGACCCGAGCGCCATCACCGTCCGCCGCACAATTTTCCGGCCAAGATCGAGCCACCATTTGCCGCGCGGCGGTTTGGCGCGGCGTGGACGGATGAAGAGCGAAGTTCTGTTGAAATTACCGGGCATGTTCTTCTGTCCTGATTATAAACATTGAGCCTTGTGACGCAACCAGTGATCCGCCAGCACGCAAGCCATCATCGCCTCGGCCACCGGAGTGCCGCGGATGCCGACGCAGGGATCATGGCGGCCTTTTGTAACAATCTCGGTATCGTTGCCGTCTACATCAATGGTGCGACGGGGCGTGAGGATCGAACTGGTCGGCTTCACCGCCATCCGCGCTACGATCTCCTGCCCCGTGGAGATGCCACCGAGAATTCCGCCTGCATGGTTGGACAGGAAGACCGGTTTGCCGTCCTTGCCGCGACGGATTTCATCGGCATTCTCCTCCCCGCCCAGCGGCACGCAGGCGAAACCGTCTCCGATCTCGACGCCCTTGACCGCATTGATCGACATCAGCGCTTTGGCGAGATCGGCATCAAGCCGGTCGTAGACCGGCGCGCCAAGCCCTCCCGGAATCCCCTCCGCCACGACCTCAACCACTGCGCCGGCGCTCGAGCCTGTCTTGCGGCGACCGTCGACGAATTCCTCCCATTTTGGGACGATCGTTGCATCCGGTGAAAAAAACGGATTGGCGTCCACTTCCTTCCAGTTCCAGTTTTTTCTGTCGATCGCAAGCGGACCGATCTGGACAACCGCGCCACGAATCACCACGTGCTTGCCGATCTGGGTTTCGAGAATTTTGCGAGCAATCGCGCCAGCCGCCACGCGCATGGCGGTTTCGCGCGCCGATGAGCGACCGCCGCCGCGATAATCCCTGATCCCGTACTTCGCCTGGTAGGTGTAGTCGGCGTGACCGGGGCGGAACTTGTCCTTGATGTCGTTATAGTCCTTCGACTTGACGTCTTCGTTATGGACGATGAGCCCGATGGGCGCACCCGTTGTCAGACCTTCGAAGACGCCGGATAAAATCTGCACGCGGTCGGGCTCCTTCCTCTGCGTCGTAAAACGCGACTGCCCCGGCTTACGACGGTCCAGATAATGCTGGATATCCGCCTCGGAGAGCGGAATGCGTGGCGGCACACCGTCCACGACGCAGCCGATGGCGGGTCCGTGGCTTTCCCCCCAGCTATGATATTGAAACAATGTTCCGAAACGATTTCCGCTCATGACAATCAACAGGATACAGGATTTACGGCCCTGCCAGAAGCCGCATCAATTTGACGCTTGGACCCTGATTATGTTATGTAAATATTCTTCGGCACAGAGTGAATCATGAGCCTTCATAGCGCGATATTCGAACGTTACGGGCAACGAACGGCCGACGCCGTCGACCGGTTCTTCGACGACATGCAACTGCCCCGGCCGGAGGACGGCGAGTTCAGCGAGACGGACGATAAAGGCTATCTCGTATTCTTAAATGATACCGGTACTGTTATCCGCCTGACGAAAAAGCGTGACGGCCTATGGAGCTTCAGCCCTCGCGTGCTTCATCCCCTGGGCACACGCATCGCCGGCCGGCTACGGGCCGACATCAATCCCGGCATTACCTGCCCGATAACTGATGAACAGCGCGAAGAATTGCGGGACGGCCTGCACGTCCACAAACTCGATTTCGTTGATCATAAGCTTTACAACGGGGGCACCCTTCCGGCGGTAGCCAATCTGATCAAGGAGGGATATGCGGTTGCCATCGATCCTATCGCGGTCCGTGATCTTTCGTCTTCTGTCGGCCTGGTAAAACGATGGCTCAAGCGGGCCTTCACGCCGGGCCACGCCGCCTTGGCCGAAGCGCCGGATGACCCGCAGGCCATTATCTACCGCCCTCTCAAGGACATTTTTAAAGCCGCTTGGCCATCCGGATCAAATCAGCCGGATGCAGGATTGATCCGCAAATTCTGGGACAAGGCCCGGGAGATGAAGACATCCGGCCTGCTCAAAGCCAGCTGGCTTACGCAGGAGATGGCCTCTCGCAACTATAACAACATCTACGAAGGCAGCCGCGCCTACGAAGGCCACATGCACACAAACAGGATCTTTGCGAGCTTATCCCGCCAGTAACAGTGTTTTTCCTACAGTTGTTGACTTTTCAATTGAATTTATTTACAGAAGATTATTGGCGATAATCGAGGAGATCCATCATGACAAGCACTACCGGAAGAATCATTCCTAACAATTCACCAGAGGCTTACAGCGTTTTGGAAGTGCGCGTTAAGCCCGTACTCGCCCCCGAATTCCTTTTAGTGGCCTTTGATATTGGCAATGGACAAGTCGCTCACAATACTGTCGACAAGAGCATCGTCGAAGGCATCTCCGCAAAGGACATAGAAAAATTCCAGGAAAAAGGTGGCGAGGTCCAATGTGACTACACCAGCCCGGTGCGTAACCAATATCATCTCACCGCAATACGCCCTATTCCCTGACCGGAACATTATTTGACACCTTCATGGCACCTCTGCGAGGGTGAAAAAAAAGGCAGAGTGGACAGGAAGGCGTCTTGAGCGAACCGGAGCGTAACGACATCCCGGCGGTGAAGCCTGCGTTTCAGCGGGCGACCCTTGACCGCAATATGACCGTCAACCTGGAACCGGTCCGGCGTGCGCTGGCGGACCTGGATCTATCGGGACTCGCTGTTGTGGATTTCGGCTGTGGTAATGGCAACCTTCTGCGACTTCTGAAGGAAACAAATGCTGAGGTCGTCTACGCGTTCGAGATCATCCCCGCCGACATTGATCCGGACATCCGCGCATGGGCCAACGATCCGGCCGCGAAGCCCAAACTGGTCATCAACCCCTCAGACTTCAAGATAGATCCCGCGGCGCCCGATGGCGACCTGACCAACTACGATTACTTCGCGTTGCTGGCAAAGCACAACAAGTTCGGCATCGTGTCAAACCCACCCTACTTCCTCTACAACCGCATTCTATCGCTGACAGGATCGAATCTCGCGCCCGGCAGCGAAAGCTTTTCCGCCTTCCGCGAAAAATTCGCGGGCGCGCTGATGATCACCAGCAAGGGTCGTTTGCGCAACCATCCGGGCTGGGAAATTCTTGAGATCATGAGCCCGGATGACTTCGA
>DATJGZ010000277.1:0-3622 GCA_035494535.1 Patescibacteria group bacterium
CTTCCAGATGCCGGTTCCAGACATAAGCGCAAAAATGGCAACGCCGCCAAGTCTTTGACTTGGCGGCGTAATTTGGTTGCGGGGATAGGATTTGAACCTATGACCTTCAGGTTATGAGCCTGACGAGCTACCGGGCTGCTCCACCCCGCGTCAACCGGTGCGAAAAACGGGAAGTACGGGCCGCCGCCCGCAGGCGGCTTATGTAGCAATCGTGACACGGCTTGAAAAGCCCAAATGGCGCCCCGGTCGCCATGCCATGTCAGAATGGCCTATATTTTTTTAGATGAACGATAGACCCGCCTTGCGGCCGAGCGTGGCGGTGGGGGAGGCGTTGCGCGGCGTGGCGCACGACATCCTCGCCGAGGCGCGGGTGGCCATCGAGAATCCAGCCAGATCCGAGGCTGAGGCGGTGCACGATTTTCGCCGGGCCATGAAGCGCTGGCGCGCGCTGCTGCGCCTGCTCGAACCCTTTCTAGGGGAGGAAGCAAAGCGCCTGCGCGACGAGGCGCGCGATCTCGCCGGCGCGCTGACCGGCGCGCGCGACGCCCAGTCGGCCCTGGATGCCCTCGACGACCTTGCCAAACATGGCCTTGCGCTATCCCCGCGCGCGATCGCGGGGGTGCGCCGTCGCATCGAGGAGATCAGGAAGTCGGCGGAGACGACGCTCAATGCGGACATGCGCCAGCGCCTCGGCAACGCCCTCGACCAGGCCTCCGACACCGTCGACCGCTGGCCACTTCATACGTTGACCTTCGACGACGTCGCCGATCAGCTCGCCCGCTTCTATCGCGAGGCACGACGCCGGCTGCCGGCGGACTGGTCGGCGGCCGATGGCGAGGAGTTGCACGATTTGCGCAAGCGCGTGGTGATCCACCGCTACCAGATCGACATTATCGAGCCGCTGTGGCCGCGCTTCGTCAAGATGTGGAGCGGCGAAGCGCAGCGACTGCGTGATCGGCTCGGCAAGCATCAGGACATGCTCGTGCTCGCGAGCCTGACGGTGCCGCACGGGCCGCTCGCGCCCTGGCGCTCGCGCCTGACGCCCGCGATCGCCGAACGCAGGGCCGCGCATGTCGCGGCCGCCGCCCGCATCGCCGCGCGCATCTTCGTGGAAAAGCCGAGCGCGCTACGCCGGCGCCTCGCCACGATGTGGGCCGTCGGCCGCTAGTGTCCCGATTCCGAAGTTCGGATCGTTGGGGGCACCCTCGTGCGCGTCCGCCTAATCCAGGGGCGTGAATCCGGATGCCTTCACGATCGGCCCCCAGCGATCTGTGTCGGCCTTGATCTGACGAGCAAAGTCGGCCGGCGTGAGGCCACCGACATCTACCGACTGATTGGCAAGACCGGCCTGCATTTCCTTGGTTTGCAGTGCCGCGCGCAAGACGCTGCTGAGCGTCTCGACGGTCCCGTTGGGAGTCCGCGCCGGAACAAAAATGCCGAACCATTCGGCGAATTCGAGCGCCGGGTATCCCGCCTCGGCAACGGTTGGCACATCGGGCAGCAACGGGCTGCGCTGTGCGCCCGTCATTGCCAGCGCCCGCAGCGTCCCGGCCCGGACGTGCGGAACGAAGGAGCCGATGGGCGAGATGCAGGAGGCGATTTGACCACTCAGCAGACTTTGTATGGACGGCGCCGTTCCCTGAAAGGGAACGTGGAGATACTCAAAGTTCGCAGCCCGGGACAACATGACGCCGAGGAAATGAAGGGGCGAACCCGCGCCCGGCGATCCATAGGAGGACTGATTGGGATTGCTTCGGCACCAGGCAATGAAATCAGCAAGTGTCTTCACCGTGCTGGGGACCAGCGGGCCAATCGCGATCAGCATGGACGTGGTGGAGATTGTCGTAACCGGAGCGAAGTCCTGCTGCGGATTGTAACTGAGCGACTTGTAGACGTGCGGGTAAAGAGCCACCGCTACCGCAGGCGTCAGGACCATGACCGATCCGTCCGCCGCGCTGTTCTTCAAGACATCCATCACAACGCGACCGCCCGCACCAGGGCGGTTCTCGACGATCGTCGAAGATGCATACGCCTTCATCTGCTCGGCAAGCAGTCTCGCGAGAACGTCGCTGGGGCCGCCCGCGGGAAAGCCGACCATGATGCGCGCCGTCGAGTGCAATGGCTGCGCCAGACTTGGCGAGAGTCCCAGAACATACGACGCAATACCGCCCGCGCTCCCAAACAAGAAACGCCGGCGATTGGGCCTGATCACGCGACGAACGTCCGTCATTGCGGCCTCCCTCCTGTGATTCCTAGACCCGCTACCTTCCACCCACAAAACCGGACCGACGGCACGATTGATGCCCATTCTCCGCGAAGATGTCGGCACGTCGGCTTCAAAAGCCACTAGAAAAGCCTATCCGATCTCGCGTCCGACAGAAATACACTTCGAACGGGATTGATGTCCGTTGTGGGTTCAGACTCGGTCATTGCTTTGCACTTGACGTTCCCATGAAGGACTCGCAGCCAATACTGATAGGAACGTCAAATGCGCCACACTAGCGCATCGCTATTTTGCAATGACCGTCAGCAGCCTGGCGATGAACTCGCTCTGGCCCGGAAGAATTTTCCGGCGGGCATTGGCCGGCGAAAACCATGCCGCGCGGTCGACTTCAGGAAACGACGCCCTGCGCCCGCTCTTGGGTGGCCACTCCAGCTCGAACTCATTCGACTTGAGAGTCGAAGGGTCGAAGTCGCCTTCGACCGCCCAGGCGGTGACGATCTTGCGGCCCGGTTGGACCAGATCCCCGAGCGGAAGAAAGTCGCCCTCCGCCCGCGCGCCGGTCTCCTCTTCGAATTCACGCCTCGCTACCGTCAGCGGATCCTCGCCCTCGGAATATTCACCCTTGGGAATGGACCAGGCGCCCCAGTCCTTCTTGGCCCAGAACGGGCCGCCGGGATGCACGAGCAAGAATTCGATGTCGGCGCGCGGGCGCCGGTACATGAGGATGCCTGAACTGCGTTTGGGCATGGTCCCCCGTCCCGCAGAGCGCTACGCCCGGCTCACAACCGGTTGTGCCGCGCGATCGCGCGCGTCACTTCCACCGGGACCTTGGCGTCGGCCTCCGCGCGCAGCGCCCGCGCCGCGCGTGCCGCCGGCCGCTCGAGGCAGCGCCGGAGCCACCGGCCCAGGCGCGGGGTTGCCGAGAGGTCCATGTCGATGGCACGGCTGATGACCGCAGCGACATTGAGATCGGCGACGGTGAACTCCTCGCCCAAGAGATAGGAATGGTCGGCAAGCGCGCCCTCGAGCACCTTGAACGGCGGCTCCAGCACCTTGAGCGCCTCGGCGAGGCGTTGCGGATCACGGTCTTCGGGCGGAAGCCGCACCGCGTGCAACGACCAGATATTGACGCCGCGGTCGACCTCCTGCACCGACCACAGGCTCCATTGCCAGGCCTTGGCCTCGCCCTCAAGCGTCGCCGGGTACAGCCGGCCGTGCTTCTTGGCGAGATAGAGCGTGATGGCGAGCGATTCCCACAGCACAAAGCCGCCGTCGTCGATCGCCGGCAGGCGGCCGTTGGGATTGATCGCGAGGTACTCCGCCTTGCGCGCGCCGGCCGGGCCGATCTCGATCGGAATGTGCTCGTAGTCGAGATCGAGCTCTTTCGCGATCCAGAGT